>CAMDHO010000048.1 GCA_945898205.1 Chlamydia trachomatis
TATTCTCCCCAAAGCAAGAGTAGTGTAACTCCTTTTTTTGACAGCTCTTTACGTATGCTCTCAAAATCAGGGAATTCATATTCGTTATGCCTTGATTCAATAGGGAATAACGCTTCTTCTAAATTTTTGTCACACACTCCATCTGGTAAGGGCCAAGAGATCTCTGCATTTTTTGCTCGACTCAAATATTCTTGGACAGTTGTCCTTCCTATTCCAACAGACTTTGCAATTTTTCTAGGAGAACATAGTAAACTAAATTTCAAACGCAATACTTCTCTAATTTTTCTCATTTCAATCCTTTTCATAATCACCTCAAAGATTTTGAGATAATTATACATTGTTAATTAATGAGAGTTAATTATTAAGAATTTATACTGTGTCAAACCTAAATCAAGTTTAACTTTTAATTTTAGTGTATTTAAAATTACTTTTAGGTGGCCGGATGGCGTAGAATGAGTGGCCGGATGTTCATAGAACTTGGTGGCCGGATGTTATAGAATATCCAGTTTGCAAGTTGCTTTTGTATCAAAGGATATAAGTGGAGTGTTTCTCCTAAAATTAGTTGGATCCGAGAAGTTCGTGTAAAAGGAAAAAACTATACAGCAGAATTTGAAGGAACACATGTGCCCTTTACAGTAACAGGTTACTTTCCTGATCGAAGCCTTGTTTCTCCAGGAGTTGTAGTTTCAGGGACTATGCTTAATGACCTACTTCACCTAGATCTTTACTATAATGGAGAATTTGGAGAGAAGTTTACAGACCATAATTACGGTGAACAGATCCTTTTTGGGTTTTAATAAGAATCGAGGAAGATATCTGGATGCTTTATATGGAAAATAAATAGTTCGATTTTTCTGTCGAGAAGAATTATTTTATTTGCTAGATTTAGTTTTATGGACAAAGATTTTGATATAGGCGAAGCGAAGCGATTTCTTGAAAATCGAGAATTTGAAGAGAAAGAAAAAAGAGAAAGAGAAAGGATCTCTATCTTAACATCTGTAATTAACAGCTTGACAAGTCTTTTTTTACATACAGATGTTGAAGTCTACCTAGTTGGATCTATTACCAAACCTTATATGTTTTACCCTCATTCAGATGTAGATATTGTACTCAAAAATTTTAAAGGAGACAGATTCGATATGTGGACTCGACTAGAGACAATGATTAAAAAAAAGGTTGAAGTCATTATTTTTGAGAATTGTCACTTTCAAGAGCATGTGGTTAAAAGTGGGTATAAGGTAGTATAGATGGAAAAATATGCAATTCTACTCGGATATTATGATAAGCAATGGCTGCTTATAAATAAATTACAAGCCCAGCTTATTACGATAGATTTATCTATTTATGAGTCTAGGTATGTATTTGCTCTAAAAACTCAGCAATTTTATACGGCAATTGAGGATTTATTAAAGCAGATTGCTAAGAATTTTGAAAATCATATCGAAGATCTTTCGATGTTTCATAAGGAATTACTTGTGCGCCTATACACTGCAATTCCCTCTATAAGACCTAGCCTTCTTTCAGAGGAAAGTTTTGTTCTTCTAGATAAGATCCGAGCCTTTAGACACTTCATCCGTCATGCTTATGATTGTGAGCTTTTAGAAAACGAACTCAGAGAAATTCAAAATAAGTTAAAAACCCGCTATGCAACTTTAGAAAAAGATTTTGAAGAATTTAGGCTATTTGTCAAAACCTTAAGTTAATTGCTTTCTTTTGTAATTTTCATTACCTTGCTTCTGCACATTCCAAGAGTAAAAGGGCGTCTCATTGAGGAGAACTTTAAGCTGCTTGAAAGTCTATGTCTAATTTTTTTTAATATAAAATATTTTATTTTAATTGTTTTTATTTGTGTTTATAATTTTGTTGTTTGTTTTTTTATGATATAATTTATCTTTATGTAATCTGTTGAGAGAGTGTATATGACATGTGGTAACATAAGTTCCTATAGATGGGCGTTGAAGAGCAATGAACCTCAATTGGAACAATCTTCTTTAAGATCAGCCTCCGTCAAAGTCGACTCTGTATTTAACAAGTTTTCAAATTTTTACGATACGTCAAAACAATTTTTTATTCATTCTGCAGATAGAGCTAAATTTTTAAAAAGCTACTTTCCTGTTTTCCCAAAAATAGATTTTGGACGAATAAAGACCTCAGAAAAGATCGAAAGATTTCTTACGCATGAGGCTATGGTCGGTATTTTTGTTGGCATGTATCACGTTGATATCCAAGGTGTATGTGGACAGTTTGCAAAAGCTGGTAAACACGCTATTTTATCTCTTAAGTTTGATGAATTTAATAAGAAACTCTATAAATTAAATAGTTTTCTTGGTTTGAATAAAGGAGAGCAAGATTTTTTTATAATTGCAGAAAAAATTAAAAAAGACCCTGATCCTGAACTTTTAAATTTTTTTAGAGATCTTAAAACCCCGCCCAGATCATTAAAAGAAGAGATTCGAATAGGTGTCTGTTCAGGGGAATATAAGATAGATCAACTAAAAGAGAATTTTATAAATCTAAAAAACTACTTCTTAGATCTTCAAATAAAAAAACCGATAGTGATATTAGCGTCAACTTATAACCACACTATTAATATAAGCTATAATCCAATTAAAAATAATTGGATTTTGATCGATGCCAACTTGGTATTTCCTCTAATAAAAAACAATGTCGAAGGGATTTTGGATGAAATATTTAGGAACTATTCAAGTAGTGGATCTCTAGCAATGAGTTTTGAAATTTCCTGCGCAGCGGATCAAAAAAGCGCTGAAAATTACATGAAAAAGTTTACTACGTGGAAAAATAGTGAAGAATATAAAAATATTCACAACTTGAAATCTAAATCTTTAGAGGAAAAAAATAGTTGGTTACATGTAGCTGCACAGTCAGGAGATATTAAAGTTATACAAGAATTGATAGCAGCTGGCGCTGATGTGAATAAAGCAGATAAAGATGGTCGAACGTCACTTCAGATGGCTTCGGAAAAAGGGAATACTGAAATTGTTAGTAAATTGATAGCAGCTGGCGCTGATGTGAATAAAGCAAATAAGCAAGGTGTAACGCCTCTTTGGGTGGCTTCGCAAAATGGGCACACTGAAACTGTTAGTAACTTGATAGCAGTTGGCGCGGACGTGAATAAAGCAAGTAAGGATGGTGCAACGCCTCTTTGGATGGCTTCATACAGGGGGTATGCTGAAATTGTTAGTAAATTGATAGCAGCTGGCGCTGATGTGAATAAAGCACCTGGGAAAGATATGACGCCACTTTCGGTGGCTTCATACAAAGGGCATACTGAAACTGTAATGAAATTGATAGATGCCGGTAGAAAAAAGTTAAAGTAAGCTAAAGATTTTCAATTAATTAGAAAACCCCACAACAGCTTCATAGCAAAGAATTAGGTGATCGACACCATTCATAGCTCTATGGGGCATAGCTTCAGAAGGGATTTGATAGGTTTTTGCTATTTTATCCTTTGAAAGACCTGTTTCCCAAGGGTAAGGTTCTTTGTCCTGTTTTCTTTTAAATAGAGCTGTAGCCCAGTGCATAGAAGCTAAATCTAACCAATGATAAGGCCAGAGGAGTTTTTCTTGAAAATCAGGATCGATAAGTTGAGCAAAAAAAGCTCGATCAAAAGAGGGGTTTTGACAAATAAAAACAGATTGCCCTCTTTTGATTTTATTTTTAGCAAAACATTTTTGGATTTGTAGAGATGCAGACTGAGAAGTAAGTCCAAGACTTACATCTTCCCAATTAAAGCCATTGATTTGCAGGCTTCTTAAGTCGCTATTTTTCCATTCATCTTGGGTTTGAAAAACAACAGCTGTATAGCTGTCTACTAAACTTCCAGTGGTCACATCTATGATTTTAAATGCTATTTCTACGACTTTATGTTTAAAAGGATTAAGTCCGTTGGTTTCTATATCAAGAAAAATTCCGAGCACGGTAAATCCTTAAATTGAGTTGAAAAATTACAAGAGCAAATTAGCAAGAAAGAAGAGAAGTTGCAATAGAAAATTTATTGTAGTTAGTAGAAAAAAGGCTTAAATGTTAAGATTTTGTAAAACGAGGGAGTGGGGAAATGCTAAATTTGATTCCAGGTATAGTGCAAGTTCGTCAAAATCACGTAGCTATTTTGGAGAGATTCGGAGAGTTTGAGAAAATACTTCGAGCAGGACTTCATTTCATAAATCCTTTAACTTCTAGTTTAAAAAGTTTTGGAGATTGGGAGTGTGTCGCGTCTAAAGATTATTATTTAATGGAATTAACAGAGCAGCAATATGAAACCAAATTTTGTGAATGTAACACAAAAGACAAGGTAACGGTTAAAGCAACTGCTAGTATTTATTTTAAAATTATAGATCCGTATAAAGCTTCTTATGTTGTAGATGTTCTTCCAAGATCGATTGAAACAATCTGTTTAAATGCCTTAAAAACTAAAATAGGTTGTGAGAAATTTGACGATTTATCTTCTAGAAGACTGGCTATTAGCCAAGGAATCACTTCAGAGCTAGATGCTAAAGCATCTGAGTGGGGTGTTAAGCTATTAGGCGTTGAGGTGAGCCAATTGAAGTATGATGAGAAAATTCAAAGTGCCTTACAGGAAAAAAGAGTGGAAGAAGCTAAAAAAGATGCTGAATTAATCCGTCAGGAATCGCAACTTAAACAGTGTCAGGTTGAAGCAGAAAAAAAAGCAATTATAGCCAAATCAAATGCTCAATCAGTAATCATTGAAGCAACGGCAACAGCAGATTCAAATAAAATTCTTCAAAAAAGTGAACTAGAGGGTCTTGCGGAGTTAGTAAAGGTTGTAGGGGCTAGTTCAGCCATTCAATTGATGTCGGCGACTAAAGCAGCTGATGCGATGAAAGCGCTGTCTCAAAATAAAGGAAGTGTCATAGCTCTTCCGTTAGATATGAAAGGGCTTGTTAATGTTCTTGGGCTCCCCAATCTACCTGCGCAAATATAAAAAAATGTTTTTACAAATACGCTAGATTTCGTTTTAATGAGTTTTTACCCATTTTACGAAGGAGCTAGTATGCAAATAGGAATATCCGAAAAAGGTAGAGAGTTAGTTGCTGAAAGTCTCGAAATGTTTTTAGCTGACACATATGCTCTTTATTTGAAGACCCAGAGTGCTCATTGGAATTATACAGGAAAAGAATTTTATTCTTTACATCTTCTTTTTGAAAAGCAATATCAGGAAATGGCTGAAGCTATCGATGAAATAGCGGAAAGAGTGCGCTCTCTTGGTTTTTTTGTAGAAGCGTCTTTTTCATCATTTCAAAAGAAGTCAAGTTTACCTAGTCAAAAAGAACTGATTCCTTCTGAAATGCTAGAAGACTTAGTGACCTCTAATGAAATATTAATTTGTCAGGCTAGGGGGTTGTGCCAACTAGCTGAAAAAGAAGACGATGGGGCTACTTTAGACTTGCTAGGAAGGCGGCTTGCTACACATGAAAAAAATCTTTGGATGTTAAAGAACTGTCTTTAATTTTTAAGGGTGTCAAGAATCTAGAAGTGTGATATTCTTCTCTCCTAATCATTATTAAGGTTGTTAATTATGGCTATTTCGCAGCAAAAATTAAGAGAGATTGTATTTCAGCTTCTTTTTAGTCACAGCTTCACTTCTTTAGAAGATGAAATTGATGGTTTTATGATGAAAGAACTTTATGTAACAAAGAAAGTTGTAAAAGAAGCTCAAGAAAAATGTAACAATATTCTATCTAAATTAGATGAAATAGATGCGTTAATTGCTCGTTTTTCTGATTCGTATGAATTTAAAAGGATTGCTGAAGTTGAAAAAAGTGTTCTACGTCTTGCTATCTATGAACTTTGTTATGTAAGTTCTTTGCCCGGCGTTGTAACGATTTCAGAAGCTATTCGATTGACTCGTAAATTTGCTACAGCAGAAAGTGCTGGATTTGTTAACGCTGTTCTCGATGCAATCCATCAAGATAGGCTTCACCTTATAGCTAGTGCAGAACCTCATGAATCTCTTGCCGCCGTTTCAGACTAATAAATATTTAAAAGATATTTCTACATTTGGAATTGGAGGACCAGCCCGTTTATTTGTTGAAGTTTTCGAGACTAGTCAAATGCAAGCTGTTCTTTGTTATTGCTTTAAAATGTCGATCCCTTTTTTTGTTATAGGAAAAGGATCAAACTGTCTTTTTGATGACAGAGGCTTTGACGGTCTTATCATCCAAAATAAAATTTCTTATCTAAAGATAGATGGTTGTGAAGTAGATGTAGGGGCTGGCTATAGCTTTTCTATGCTGGGAAATAGAACCGCTAAGCTAGCGTTGGGAGGACTTGAATTTGCTTCAGGGATCCCCGCTACTGTGGGTGGGGCTGTTTTTATGAATGCGGGCGCGAATGGTCAAGAGACTTCTGAAACCCTTTTTGAAGTGAGTTTTGTGGATGAAGAAGGCCTTTTACATAGCTTTACAAAAGAAAACTTACAGTTTGGTTATCGATTTTCTTCTTTTCAAACAAAAAAAGGGGCCATTGTGTCGGCTAAATTTCGTTTAGAGGCTTCAGAAATTGCAAGAGGCAAGCAACTTTCTATTATAGACTATCGAACTCAAACTCAACCTTATGGAGATCTTTCAATCGGATGTTTTTTTAGAAACCCAAGAGGAGATTCGGCTGGATCTTTAATCGAAAAAGCAGGTCTTAAAGGCTTAACAGTAGGTGGAGCAGAAGTGTCTCACAAGCATGCTAATTTTATAGTAAATAAACAAAATGCAATAGCTCACGATGTATTAATTCTTGCTAAACAGGTGCAACAGAGGGTAAAAGAATCTATGGGAGTAGAATTAGAGTTGGAGGTTCGATGCATTCCATATCAAATCTAAATATAGATTCTTTTCGCGCAGATCTTCATTGCCATACGATTTGTTCTGATGGGTCGTTAGATCCAAAGGAAATTATTGATTTAGCAATTAAATCTGGGTTAAGCGCTTTAGCTATTACAGACCACGATACGGTAGATGCCTATAAGGAAGCAATTCCCTATGCTAAAGAAAAGAATTTTATTTTAGGTACTGGCGTCGAGTTTTCTTGTGAATTTAAAAATCAAAGCATTCATGTTTTAGGCTACGATTTCTCTTTAAACAATCCACAGTTTTTAGATTATTGTAGCAGGCAGCAAGAAAAAAGACTTCATCGAAATCGAGATATTTTAACTAAACTTAAGCGTTTTCGTATAGACATAGAGGAAAACGAAATTTTAGCGCTACATCATAAAGCATCTACGATAGGAAGGCCCCACATAGCATCTCTTATGGTAAAAAAAGGGTATGTTAGATCCATTCAGGAAGCTTTTCAACTATATTTAGGAGATGATAAGAGTTGTTTTGTTCCTGGAGAACCGTTTCCGGTTGTTGAAGCTCTATCTGTCATTCATGAGGCGGGAGGTAAGGCTTTTGTTGCCCATCCGCATATATACAATAATGCAAATTTTATTAGAGATGTGTTGCTACACCCTTTTGATGGCATTGAATGCTTTTATGGAAGAGCCCACTATGATAAAACTAGACGCTGGCAGAAATTAGCAAAGCATAAAGAACTTTTAATAAGTGGTGGCTCCGATTTTCATGGAGAGGCAAAGCCGTATATTTCTTTAGGGGTTTCTTGGGTAAATAGAGAAATATTTTATTCTATTTTTGAAAATAACCTGATCTAATTGTTTTCTTCTGAAAAAAACTCTTTTATTTCATCATAAGATGGATATTGGGTAGGTATTCCGGCCATTTCAAAAGCTGACACAAAAAGGGCTTGAATGGTTGGTGTTTCTTTTTCAAAGGCTTTTGTTTTTAAATAAATAAGATGTTTTTGCAATCTCTCTTTAGAGGGTTCAGAAAGTGCAAGATATAGCTTGTTTCGTCCTTCTGTGTTTTTATGGTAAACAAGGCTTGCTATTTCTAGTAAGTTTTCAGCTTCGACACTATCTATTTCACTTATATCCAAATGTTCTGAGAGGTGGATTATTCCAATTTTTTTTTCTGCTTCCGCTAATTTAATTAAGTTTTCTCTAGAGGGACGGTGCCAGCTTTTTAATTCTTTAATTTTCTTCTTAAGGGATTTAGAGGAGTGAAGGTTTTTTTGAGTGAGATTGCTCGCTGCTTTTAAGATAAGATCTATTTCTCTATCGACATGACTTGTTACGACGGTCCCAAATAAAGAACAGATCCGATCTTCAAAATTAGATAAAAATTTTTCGGAAGAAAGAGTGTATTTGCTTTTCATTAAAGAGCAATCTTCTTGTGCAACTTCAAGTTTTTGGAAAATTTTCTGCATTTTTTTCTTATCTATGGGTTTTTTGAGTTCGTCCTCAATATCCCTTAGATTTTTTTGCAGTTCAGAAGGAGAGTGGGCGTGCAGGTTTTCTTTTTTCATACCTTTTTAATAAACGATCAAACTCTTTAAATGCCACTTTTTTTCTGCACTAAAAAAAGAGAAGGAGAAGAATGTCTATTAGACCAGAAAAATGTAGTAAAACACCAAAGAAGAGGATCTAGTTTTTTTAGGGTTTTTAAAAGAGCTTCCTGCTCGTTTTTTCCTTCAAGATGCCCTGGATAGCAAGTGATGCTGATCAGTCCTCCGGGGGATAGAATCGTTAAAGCGTTTGAAAGGCTAAGTAAAGTAGAGTCAACTTGCGTGGTTATAGATTTGTCACCAGTTGGCAGGTATCCTAAGTTAAACACTATGAGTTTTACTAGTAGTGAAGAGGGAGCCGGAGGAAGAGTCTCGTGAGATTGTTTGTAAAATTGCACGTGAGGAAGAAACTGTAGAAGTTCTCTTTCTAAAAGAGCTTTGGTGTTTTCAAGGGCTTTTTCTTGGATATCAATGCAGTAGAGACTTCCTTTTAGAGGAAGTAAAATCTGAGCTAAAAAAAGGGAGTCTTTTCCATTTCCACAAGTGGCGTCGATTACAAGATCGGAAGGTTTTAAAATCTCTTTCCATAAATTATGAGCGAGGTCGATGGGTGTATTAAAAAGTGGGAATTGAGGTCTCATATGCTAGCCTTTATTTGTTAGATCTAAAAACCATATATTGAACTAAAACTTTAGAGAGTTCTGCCCAATCGATAGGTGAGGATAAGGATTCGGTAAGATTTTTTTTAGCGTAAAAAAAAGCATTTTTTCCATCTTTATTTGCCAGATCTGCATCAGCGCCTAATCTTAAAAGCAGTTTAACTGAATTTAGATCTCCTTCAAGATAAGCTTCAAAACTAGTGAATTTTCTTCAGAGTCTAGAATCTCATCGAGAGTAAGTTCTCTAGCCTCTAATAAAAGGCGACAAGCCAGCTCATTTCCTTTGTAGACATTGTCAATAAGCGTTGTTTTTAGTTGTTCTTTATGAGTAGTTTGAATTAGATGTCGAGCGATTTCTTGGAACTTATTTAAATCAGCTTCGTGTAAATCAGGGTTTCCTAAAGGTTTTAGAGAACAAGTTAAAGCATTTTCTCCTAAGGTGTTTGTTGTTTGAAGGTTTGCTGCGTAATAACTTGATAAAAGTTTAGCCGCTAAAACATTTCCTTTTTGAATAGAAGTCATAAGTAGAGTGTTCCCATCTACGTCTAGTTCTTCTATATCAGCTCCGTAGGATATGAGAAGTTCTATCGAAAATTCTATTTCTTGTTGTTGTTTTGGCGGTAAATCGATGGAAAGCATTTTTAACATATAGTAAAGTGCCGTTCTTCCTCTAGAGTCTTTTAGATTAACATTAGCATGAAAGCATTCAACAAGAATTTGAAGGCGTTTCGTGTCTCCATGTAATGCATAGTAAGTGGTTGCGGGGCCTTTTATTTGGTTATATGAAAATAATTCGTTTAAAAAGGCTCCTTTAGAAAGAAGGTAATAAGCAAGTTGAATGCCATCAGTATGCATAGGTTTTTTTTCTAGAGCTTGAACGATAGCAGGAAGATCTCCTGTATCTAGATTTTCTTGTGAATCGATTATTGCTTCTTTGTTTTCAATTAAGTAGCGACATATAGGAATTTGTCTTTCGAAAATGGCAAAGGATAAAAGTGAAAAAAATTTCCCATTATCCACGCATTTTCGGTGGTTTATGTCAGGGACTTCTTCCAATAGAGATTGAAAAGTTGCAAGGTCTCCAGAGGATATGGCAGCTATAAGGTTTTGTTCTAAAAAAGCTTTTCTATGTTCTTGTTCTCTTTTAGAGGAACTAAGACTAGCTAAGATACGTCCTGAAGCTTCAGGAAAAGGATTGTCCATTGCTCTGGTTATTTGATTTCTTGGTGTCATTTGTTGTTCAGATGGATTTCTTGCGGAATCTATAGAAATTGGAGTAAAATAGTTGTTAGGATTGACTGGTTTTAGATTTAAAGGAGGGATGAAATGCGATCGTTTTTTTTGATGTATTGGCAGCATAAAATTTATTTTCTTTTGTATTTTTTTATTTATATTTCAGAAATGATAATTTAAAACGCCTATTAGTTCAAATAAAATTTAATGTTAAAGTGGTCTTATTGGATTTGTGAAAATAGAGAAGTGCCCCCCTCTTGCATGGTTGGATGATTGAAGATGGTTTCTTTTAAGGCTGTATAAGGCAGTCATGCAATGATTGCAATTTGAATAGAGGTCATAATCTCTCCGCCCCCAACTCCGAATGCGGTAAACGCAAGAATCCGATCGCTTTTCCTATCGATCAGGGCTTTCATAAATCCTCGTATTTCAGAAAGTGTTTTAGCCCGAAACACCTCAGTCATTGAATTTTTTGCGAGACGACAGGAAATTCCTTGAGCTTTTGGCTCTGATTCACTAAGTCCGATTGCCTATTGAGATATTATCTAGAACAATGCGAAAGTCATCAACTAGCTTTATTTTGAAATATTTTTTGTGTTTATTTAAAAAGGGTTCTTGCAAACTTTGGAAGTTTAAAAGCGAAAAATAAGAATTATTTTAGTGAACGCGAACTTCCTTGCTTTTGCATTAATTTTAGCTAATATATGAATTTTTATTAGTGAGAGTTGTGATGATTTTTTTAATATTTTTCTTGCGGCAAATCTGTGTGATGACATATGATCTTGCGCATCTTAAACCCTCTTAGGGGTATTAGCTCAGTTGGTTAGAGCGCCACGTTGACATCGTGGAGGTCGGCTGTTCGAGTCAGCCATATCCCATCCTTATTATATGAAAAAAGAAAAAAAAACTATATTTGATTTGAGAAATTCAGCCGCTTGTTTGCTTTCTTTAGCGCTAAAGCAACGGTTTCCTTCTGCATTATTGCTTCCTGGAAAAGTGACCCCACTTGGTTTTTACTGCGATTTTTCTTTTTCTGGTCTTTTCGATGATCAGTGCCTTCGGCAAGTTGAAGAAGTTATGCAGTCTTGGATTCGGCAGAAGATGGATGTTCAGATTAGAGAAATGGTTGCAATGAGCGCTAAGGAGTATTTTTCCTTTCATAAAGAGCCTTTTCTAGCTAAGCACGTTGAAAGTTTTTCTTCTTCTTCAACATTCCCGCTCATGCAAATTGCGGGGCATATGGTTTTGTCGGAAAGTTCTTCCGCATTTCCTGATTTGGGGGAGATAGGGGCTTTTTGCTTGCAAAAAGTCGAGCATGTAGGTTTAAAATTGAGGATTCATGGAACTGCTTTCTTTGAGAAGGAAGAGTTGAAAGAGTTTTTGAAGTTGTCGGAACGTTGGGAGCATTCTTCTCATGTTGCGCTCGGAAAGAAAATGGAACTTTTTGAAGAAGGGGAGTTTGGAGAGTGGCTTTGGTTTCCTGATGGCCAAAAATCGCGTTCATTACTCAAAAAGCGCATAGAGGCTGAGGAAGAGCTTCAAGGTTTTTCTAGGGTATCTTCTCTTCCTATTAGTGAAGACGTTTCTTTGGGAGCTTTTTCAGAGTCGCATCAAAAATTTTTTGAAAGACAAGATCTAGCTCGAGTGTTTAAATTTAGTGAGTGTGCAACTTTTTGTTCTTCAGAAGTTAATGATTCTATGGCGGGTCTTTTAGATTCTTTTCTTTGTCAGGGGATTAGGTCTCATGTTTTTTGTCAGAAAAAAGATCTTTTAGATGAATTGATTTCTTGCTTGCATTTCATGACAAAAATCTTTAAAATCCTGGGTTTTGCGTTCAGGCCCGTTCTTTTTGAGGTTAGCAAGGGTGAGTTTAAGGAAGTATCCTCTTTGTTTTTTAAGGCTTTAAGAGCTTTTTTAGAGGGTTCTCAAATGGAAGTTGAGCTAGCTTTTGATGGGGTGCCTAGGATAGAGTGGAGTGTAGAGGATGGTTTAGGTCGAAGTTGGCCGGTGGCTTGTATAAGCGCTGTTTTGCCCTTCGAAGAGGGTGTTGTAAGCTTTGCTAGTTCTTGTTGTTTGTCGTTTGAACGAGTTATCGCTTTGTTGTTAGAGAAAGAAGAGGGGTATCTTCCTTTTTGGCTTTCTTCGGTGCAAATCAAAGTGGTTCCTTTGCAAAAGAAGCATAATGCTTTAGCTAAAGAAACTTTGGCTTTTTTGAGAAATGAAGGATTTAGAGTTGATCTTTGTTCGGACGGTGGAGAGCTTAAGACGCTATTGCGTCAAGCTCTTGAATCGGGAGTTCCTTATGTAGTTGTAATCGGAGATAAGGAATTAGAGACAAATACTATAACGTTAAGAGATGTGCGTGCTAAACAGGCGCAATCCCTGCCTCTGCAGGAATTAATAGAAGTGCTGAAAAAAGTAAATTAAACGGGAGTAACTGCTCTGAACTGTAGAATTAATAGAGAAATTCGTGCCTTGAAAGTGCGATTAATCGACAAGGACGGAGAGCAATTAGGAATTGTAACCATTCAGGAAGCTCTTGGAAATGCAGAATCTTCAGGTTTAGACCTTGTTGAAATTGCGCCCAATGCAGAACCGCCGGTTTGCAAGGTTATTGACTATGGTAAATATCGTTATCAAGTTACCAAGAAAGAGAAAGAAGGCAAAAAGTCTCAGCATCAGGTGAAGGTCAAGGAAGTTAAGATTAAGCCAAACACTGACGAGAATGATATTCAAGTTAAAGTGAAGCATGCTAGAGAGTTTATTGCTAAAGGAAATAAAGTACGGCTTACATGTGTCTTTAGGGGAAGAGAGCTTGCTCATCCTGAAGTCGGTGAGAGATCTGTCAAACGAATGTGCGAAGATCTTTCAGATGTAGCTACTCCGGAGGCGGAAGCAAGGTTAATGGGACGGAATATGTCTGTTGTGTTAGCGCCCGGAAGTAAAAAGAAAGTAAGCTTGCCTGTATAAGTTAATAGAGTAAAGGGAGAGTTAAAGTCGTGACAAAAATGAAAACGAGAAAAGCTGTGAAAGCGCGCTTTAAAGTCACAGCAACGGGAAAGCTTCTGCAGGGACATCCTGGTAGGAAGCATATTTTAACAAAAAAATCGTCTAAGCGTAAAAGACATTTGAAAAAGCAATCTCTTGTGAATAAAGCGCAAACTAAAATGTATGCACGCCTCATGGGTGTTGCTTAAAAACTTAAAATAGTGGAGAAATAACATGGTAAGAGTCACCAATTCAGTGGCTTCCCATCGCAGAAAAAAACGGTTGATGAAGCGTGCTAAAGGCTTTGTTGGCGACCGTAAAAATCACCTTCGTTTAACAGCGAATGCGGTGATGTCTGCTATGGCATCTAACTATCGTCACAGAAAACTAAAGAAAAGAGATTTTCGTCGCCTTTGGACTATTCGTTTAGGCGTGGCAGCAAAAATCAATGGAATTTCTTATAGTAAATTGATTTATGGACTTAAAAAGGCTGAGTGTTTGATTAATCGTAAGATGCTTTCAGATATGGCTATTCAAGATCCTAGCAGTTTTGCTTTAATTGCAGGAGCTGCTAAGCAAGCTTTAGTTTAATTTAAGGCTTTCCGAATTATATTCTTTAACCTATACTTGATTCTTTCAAGTATAGGTTTTTTTTATCTTTAGAATAAGGCTTGACCATGCAAGACAAAATTAGAGAGCTCAAGATCCAATTTGAAAAAGAGCTTGCTTCTGTTGATTCTAGTAAAATGTTAGAACAGCTTAAAGTAAAGTATCTAGGTAAAAAAGGTCCTGTTCAAGATCTTATGATTTCTCTGAGAAATTGTTCTGCAGAAGAGCGGCCTTTAATGGGTAAAGCTATTAATGATTTAAAAGAAGAGCTTTCTAAGGTCTGTGAAGAGGCTTTGCTTTCATTTGGTATGGTAGAGCAAAGAGCGCGCATAGAGAAGGAAAGGCTGGATGTTAGTTTACCAGGACGTAGAAACTTTCATGGAAAAAAACACCCAATCTACCTTTTAAGAGATGAGATGATATCGATTCTTTCAGGGATGGGTTTTTCTGTTCAGTATAGTCCAGACGTAGATTCAGATTATTACAATTATGAAGGGCTTAATTTTCCTCCAGATCATCCGGCTAGGGATATGCAAGATACTATGTATTTGGCTCCTGATCAACTACTTCGTTCTCACACTTCTAATACTCAGCTTCGAGTGATGGAAATGAATAGTCCTCCGATTAGAATTATTGCTCCAGGAACGGTTTATCGCAACGAAACAATCAGTTCAAGATCACACGTATTTTTTCATCAGATTGAAGGGTTGTATATCGCGGAAAATGTTTCTTTAGCAGACTTAATTTCTACTATGGAAGAATTTTGGAGTAAGCTTTTTCATAAGAATATAGAAACACGTTTTCGCCCTAGTTATTTCCCTTTTGTAGAGCCAGGCGTTGAAATAGATATTCGTTGTACTGCTTGCGGTGGATCTGGTTGTAGGCTCTGTAAGAATACAGGATGGCTTGAAGTTGCAGGTGCTGGTATGGTTCATCCGGAAGTGCTCAAAAATGGTGGGGTTGATCCTGAGAAGTTTTCAGGCTATGCTTGGGGCATGGGATTAGAGCGGCTTGCTATGCTTTTTTATGGGGTTAAAGATATCCGAATGTTTGCTGAAAATGATTTGCGATTTCTTGCACAATTTTAACTTGATTTTATTTTGTGATGATGTATAATCATCACCTTGTTGCTTTACGGAAGAGTGGCAGAGTGGCCGATTGCGTCTGTCTTGAAAACAGAAGTCCTGCAAGGGTCCGTGGGTTCGAATCCTACCTCTTCCGAAATAGTAACCAATTCGTACCCTTGTACTCCTGATCCAGGAGTGCAAGGGAATCGATGGTACTATGAGCCATATAATGAGCTCTATTTTGAATCAAATTCCCACACTCAATCACACATTCTCCAGGTATCGCTTCAAGTTCAATCGTTCCAAATAAGTATTTTAGTGCTAAAGCTAAAGCTTTCGTATTTTTGTTTAAGGTCTCAAAAAGATTCTCTAATCTAAATTCTACCCATTCTTTTGCAGGAGCTTTAAAAGCATTGCTTCTTTGAAATTCGAGCGCCTGCATGTCATATTTAAGCCTGTCTGAGCGGCTTTCAGCATCAGTAAGGGCATCTGATACTACTTTGGAGAAATTTCCAATTTTGATGAAGTTAAGAAGGTTTTGTAATTCAGATTGGATTTTTTCATGCTGAGCTCTTTTTTGTTTGAGCTCTTCCGGTACTTCGTTCAAGGTTTTAGCAATTTCTTTTTCTACGTTATCGTAAATGTACTTGAGATTTTCGGCTGTAAGAAGATTCTGTTTCAAATTTTCTAGAAGGATTTCTTCAAGACGTTTTCTAGGGATGGTGAGTTTATTTGTGCAGGTCTTTCTTTTAGCTTGATGACAGCCTGTTAAAGATCACTAAGAATGACCCTTTTGACGATCAATAGAATGACCCACCCCCAACAATCAGGGGAATGACCCTTTTGACGATCGTGTTGCTTGCTATACCAACGAGAATCGCCAGAATGACCCACCCTACACCTTAAAAATCGCATAACTATTGCAGTATTATTTTTTATTAATGCATGCATTATCTCGATGCGGCATCTAAAACATTTTGGATGCCTGTTTTGAATCAATTTTCAACAAGAGATGCGCACTTATGAAAGGGATTGAAGTATCTATGACAAATTTAAGGCAGTTACTCCAAAGATTAAGACTGAAACAGTCTATACGGGGGTATTCATTCTGAGGTGGGAACGCATCGAACTATCATCCGTAAGATTTATGATATCGCAGTACAGAAGGAGTGGCTCAATCCTGATACAGCCATGCCAAGCGATGAGGAAATTAATGATGTTTGGTCCAGTGATAAAGTAAAAAAAGAAGAACACATTCTTGATTCTCATAGAGAGAAAATAAAAGAATGGCATGAAGCTGACAATACAACTGTAGTTATCCAAAGATTGTTGGCAGAAATGCTTGAGGTAAGAGTAGACGTGCAAGTCATTCGAAGG
>CAMDHO010000049.1 GCA_945898205.1 Chlamydia trachomatis
CAAAGAAGGAAAGAAAATGGTTTTTTTATACGGTTTTATATGAGAATATTTCGCCAATTTTTTGTATAAAACAAGGCCCTTAGAGGCTTTTACAAGAATTTCTCTATGGGATACTTAGAAATCCTACCCCCAATTGTTCCGGCGAACCAAATTGTATTGGTCATGAATATCCTTAGCTTTTAAAGATCATTTTATGTTTTTATCTAGAAAGAATCAATTTATTTCGCTGTTTTTGCGTGTAAAATCAGCGAAATGTTGTTTTAAAGTGTAGGTTTCGCTGATTTGACAGAGTGAAAAATCAAAAAAAATGCTCCCGATTGATCAAAAAAGTATGACCCATGCATAGAAATTGATTTTATGATGTCCTGTCCTGTGAAGGACTATCTGAAATGTATAATTTCATCCCTTCATGGGTTGCTGAAAATCCAAGGCTTTCATAAAATGTGAGCGTTTTTTCTCTTCTTTTGTCTGTCATGAGTTGAACTCTATGACATCCGTGATTTTTGGCTCTTTGAATTGCCCATTGAAACATTTTTTTTCCAAATCCCTTGTTTTGATGAGATTTTTGAATGCGTACAGCTTCAATGTGGGCGACTTTACTTCCTTGATAAGTGAGGTGTGATAGGTAGGTTATTTGCATCACACCTACGACGGCGCCATTTAAATCTGCAACAATCAACTCGTTATGTGGATTAGTGCAAATTTCAATAAAGGCTTTCAAATATTTCGAAGAAGAGGAGGGGGAAAGATTTTCTCGTGTTTGACCCAAAGTGTCTTCAAAGAGGAGCTCTATAATTTGTATAAGATCATTTAATTTAGCTTTGCGAAATTGCAAAGAAGTTGCTATTGGCGTCTCGTTATTAAGGGATAGTAAATTTTGTTGCCAATTTTCTTGAGATAAAGCAGTTAAAATATGATCTTCCCATTGATTATTAATCATCAGATAATTTTTGGCATAGCCTTCAATAGTAAAAGCAAGTTTATCTAGTAACTTTGCACTTTTAATATTTATAGGAATGTAATTTGCCATAATACGATGAAGTCTAATTTCCTCAAAAATATAAGCCGTTGAGTGTTTTAAGGCTTCAAACATAAATCCTTTGCCTTCAAATTCGTGATCTATTTTATAACCTAAATAACAAGCTTGGAAGGAGCCCCGAATGATTTGAGTGTAATTGCACATCCCAATGATTTGGTTTGGGAGCTGCTTTGAAAAGATAAAAAAACGAATAGCCTTAGCCTCAATAGATTCTGTTTTCCAATTATTTAAGCGGTTTTGAGCTGATTCAGTAATAAGGGGCTCCCATTTTTCTAGGTGATATTTATTACGATTTTCAAAAGATTCGAGATGTGTGAGGTTTTCTATTTCAGGGGTTTTTAAAAGTAAGTTCGGTGTTGCTATTTGTTTTTTCATTTGGTCCCATCTATTGGTCAGCAGGGTTTTTTTATAATTAGTTTTGGCTTTTTTGTCTATTTGTTTTGATGGTTTAATGTAGTCGTATTTTTGTTTTTTATTTATGTGTTGATGTAATTTACTTATTTAGTGTATTAGTTGTAGTAATGTGAAATAATTTATGAGGGGCGTGTTTTTATGAATATATCTAAAGTAATGTTTTCTTTGTTGTCGATAACAATGATTTGTGGAGCGATAGAGTCTGCTTCTGAAAATCAAGGGCCGCCTAAAGTGGATCTTTCTTGGGAGAAAACCCCAATAGATACTGAATTAACTCCACAGCAGGTTAAATTTTTAAATTTATATATGATGTATTCTAATTCTGAAGAGATGGAAAAGCTGCCTAGAGATACTAGAGAAATATTGCCACTTTATATAGAACAGCATAAGACGGAATTAGATCGAAATGCGGTTAATCATTTTAGGGTTTCTCAGTTATTGTCAGTGGGATTGACTTTTAATGACATTTCAAATTTGCAGTTTATTATGGAAAAGATTCAGCAAGGAACGGGGTTAACTCCGGATGAGAATTCGTTCTTAAGAAGTTTAATAGTTGAAGATATTAAGGAAAATCCAAGGATTTCGTTGAATCCTGGTTTGTCTCCTCTTTTTTTCTATGTGGAGAATAGTCCAGAAGCATTTAAACCTAAAGTTGTAAATTTTTTAAGAAATTCATTATTGAGTAGTGTGGGAATAACTCCTAAAGATTTGAATAAGCTTTACGTTTTTGCAGATCAAAAATCCAATTCTCCCGTTATTAATGCAAATTTAGTAGGGACTCTTAATAGACTCATGCTGTTAAATATTTTGCAAGGTTCGGATATGATAGATCCTGAAAAAATGGTATATCTTCAATTTGCGATAAATCAAAACCGAAATATGTTTAACCCTCAAAAAGTTGAGCAATTCAATAGAGCGGTTAATAACAGTAAAAGTGTTCAGAAATTTAAATATTATGCGTCTAAGGGGAATGTTGTTAATCAAGCAAGGAATCCTGAAGGTGCTCAGCAGCAGCAGTATGCTCAGCAACAGCAACAACAGCAACAACAACAGCAACAACAGCAGCAACAACAGCAGCAACAACAGTATGCTCAGCAACAACAGCAGTATGCTCAGCAACAGCAGCAGCCACTACAGCAGCAGTATGATCAGCAACAACAGATGCAACAACAGATGCAGCAACAACAACAGATGTTGCAGCAGCAGGCTGCTATGCAACAGCAACAACAGCAGCAAGAGTATGCTTTGTCACCGATGCAGAAATAAAAGCAGTAATAAAGTTGTATAAAATAGTCTGTTTGTTAGAAAGGTTAATTTAGGCTGCTGAATTTTTAGTAATAATTAATTCGGCAGCCTGTTTTTCATTTTAAATCTATGATCGTATTGATAAAGTCGTCTATTTATAAATGTCAGCTTAGCTCTTAAGGTCTACTCAAAATTTAATCAGTATCTACTTCTTGACTTTTGATGTTTCTTGAGTGAAAATAACGTTGTTTCAATCACATAAAAGGGGAAGAGAATGAGTCTTCGTACTGTTATTTGCTCAGCATTAGCGTGCCTATCTGTGACTTTTTCAGGTGTTGCTGCAGAATCTCAACAAGAAAACAAAGGAATTAAAGAAATGCCATCAGGACTTAAAGTTCAAATTTTAAAAGAAGCGCCTTCTGGATCCGCGTCTCCTGAAAAGGGAAATAAGGTTACAGTCCACTATACGGGTTGGCTTGATGATCAGGGAAAAGAAGGGAAAAAATTCGACAGTAGCGTAGATCGTGGATCTCCATTTCTATTCACAATTGGAGTCGGTCAAGTTATTAAGGGATGGGATCTTGGGGTTGCTAATATGAAGAAAGGTGAAAAAGCTCGTCTTTTTATTCCTGCAGATCTTGGTTATGGATCTAGGGGTGCAGGTGGAGCGATTCCTCCTAATTCAGCACTTATTTTTGATGTAGAATTGATAGATATTAAGAAGTAGCGGTCAAGGTCCCTAGGAAATTAAGTGTAGTGATACATGAGTTCATCGTTTTTTAAGGGACCTATAATACGCCAGTGAAAGTCGATATGAGTAGCGTTCCATAAAATACTTCCCAGATAAGTGTCTGCTGCGCACAGATGCGCGTCCACAGCTTCGAGCATAAAAGGTTTTGTTGGGGTTAAGTGAAATAGAAATACAGGATGTGTTAGGCCGTAACGCAGGTGTTCTAGTGTAATCAAAGAAGCGGTTGTGTCAAGAGTCCACCTAAAACTGTTATTAAATGCAGTTTCAGGAGTTTGATCTTGAAGCCAAAATCCTTTTTCTTGAAAAATACAAATAGATGGAGATGGCATTAAGATGAGCACTTCAGCTTTTCCATTTTTTATCATGTGAGATTCTCCTTCTCTTGATTTAGCAGAAAAAGAAAGTTGATTAATCTTTATAAGATGGTCCCAAAATTTAAGAAGTTCCAGTTTTTTATTTTGATGTCTAAGGATTTCTTCTTGGAAAGAAAGTCTTGGCTTATGAATAAAGCAATATAGTTTTTTTTCTTGAGAAGAAAGCAGGCTGTAGGCTTTTTTCAGAAGTTGTTCGAGTTCGATTCTTAAAGGATAAGTAGCATTGATCTGGTAAATATGAAGTTTGCCTTCATAATGACTTGTTATAATTCCTTCCGTCTCTAATTTTTTTAGCGCTTTTTGGATAGGCGTTAATGCTGTTTGTAAGAGCATTTGAATTTGCGATCCATAGCATTTTTCGTTAACAAACAAAAAAAGCAGAATTTTTGCGGCACTTTTACTTCCGATGAGTCCATCTAACATAAATTATCACCTATTTATTGGGTTGGTGATTTTGCTGTATTTCCCTGTGTTTTTCTATTAAATTCGTTCTTCCTGCGCGATTAAACCAGTAAGTAGTTTTAAATTATGGGTTGGTTTATTTAAAAAACATTGGGATTTATAGTTTGAAGCGTTTCTTCGTTAAAATGCTTGTTCTAATTCCTCTTCGAGCAGGACTTGGAAATTGGGATCAAAAGATTTTAGAAAGGGTTCAATCCGGGAGCTGAACTTGCGAAGCGCGTTTTCTTGTTCTTCTTTATCTATAAGAGTTGGTTTTTTTCTTATTCGGCCTGTATCGATCCAAAGAGGGGAGTCTTTGAATACTCCAATGTTTTTAGCTTGGATGTCTCGAACATGGAGGCCTGCTTGGCAGCTAGATTGATAGAGGTTAAGAAGTTTTCTTGTGAAAGAGCGGGTTTCGGAAGGGGGGATGTCTTTTAAATAGTCAGAAAGTGGGATTGCTTTTTTTTGAATATAAAAGGCTAAGTGGTCAGTATTTAAAAAATGGGGCAATCCTAGAGGATCTATAATTTTTAAAGTTGTATTTAAGGTGTTGGTTTTATTTAAATGAAGAAATGTGATTTGGCTTTGTGCAGGAATAATGTTAAAAGCTAGAGAGTAACTTATAAAATCAGCTTCTTTATATTCTTTTTTTTTAGGGTTAGAAAGAGGTCTGTAGCGAGTCGCTTTGCAGATTTTTATTACGTAATTCTCATCTTCTGAAATAAAGGCGTAACATTGAGATCCTAGCCCTAAGAATTTAAAAGGACGTCCTAGGATTTCTTTTGCCTTTTGTAGATCTTCTTCAGATGTAGTGGAACTCCATTTGGCATTTTCTTCTGCTTTTAATAAGAAAAAAGAAGGAATTATATTTTGATGGAGGGCAAAAAGGGCAAGTAAGATTAGAGCGCCAAAGGCGCAGATTTTAGTCATTAATTTGGTGGCAGTAAAAATTAATAGATTGGATAAAAGATTCTTCCAAAGAAGGGCTTAAGGTTTTTAGCCAACAGCGGAAGTCTTTAGTAAAGTCTATCAGATTCTTTTTGTAATCTTTTTCGGAGGTCATGGAAGGGTCGTAAGAAAACTGTCCTATATCAATTTGAAAAGGATGGTTTTGGTAGAATGCGAAATTTCTCCATATGCCGTCGTCTTTGTCTATGATATTTTTTTTGCATCTTTTGGTGAGGTAAGAGGCCATTTCATCTAAAGATTCCTTTGCTTTTTCTAAATTGCCTTCTTCTATCATTTTTTTGAATTCCGGATAAAGAGGAGTTCCTTTTTTTTGAATATAGAACTGAAGCTTGTCAGCTGAAAGAGTGTGGAGTACTTTAATTTTGTCAAAAATTTTTATTTGAATATTAGTTAAAGTATCTGCGTCAAGGTGAACGTATAAAATACCCGTTTCTTGTTGAAGGTTTTCCAATGCAACTTGATAGCTTTCATACTCGGTTTTTAGCTTTTTTAATTTTTTAGAAAGTTTTTGTTGTCGATAGTTTTCGAGTTTTAAGGGAAACTGAAAAAGGCGAAACCAAATACGAGGATAGTTATTGTTGTATTTTAGGAGTTTAACGACATAGTTTTGGTCCGAGGTTGCGAAGGCGTAGCATTGACCTCCTCTTCCGATATAGTGTAAAGGCTGCGTTAAAATATTTGTGATCTTTTCTTTTTCCAGTTCAGATGGGGAGGAAGAGGTGTGCGGTATAGTTTGGTCTTTAAAAGCTATTCTGATTTTACGAGGAGTGAACCCATCTGTTTGGTTGTGGCAGAATCTATATAGAGAAAATATTGAAGAGATTACAATTAGAGTGTAAAAAAAGTATTTCAGCTGTTTCATTAGTGTGTGGTTGTGAATAATGGTTTTATGGCAAAGTGTAGCTAAAAAAACACTCTTTGTCAAAGATAAATCGAGGGGTACTCATGACTGTTTTTACGCGTTGGATTAATGAATTTGATCTTTTTCTTTTTGATTTGGATGGACTTCTAGTTGATACAGAGTATTTGCATTATCAGTCTTATCAGAAAATGTGTTTAGATCGCGGTTTCGTTCTCCCCTGGGATTTTGTAGGCTATTGTAGCATGGCTCATACGGGATCAGATTTGTTTCAAAAAGAAGTGTATAAGGTTTTTCCGAATCTTTATGAGCAAGAACCTAATTGGACAGTACTTCATCAAGAAAAGCAAAGAGCTTTTTTGGATAATTTATCTCAAAAGGAAGCTGTTCTTATGCCCGGAGTGAGGGAAGTGCTGAACTTTTTGTATTTGAAGAAAGCAAGATGTTGCGTGGTTACGCACTCGCCAAAAGAGCTTGCTGAGGCTTTAAAAAAACAGAATCCTGTATTACAAACTATTACACATTGGATAACTCGTGAGCAGTATAATTTGCCTAAACCGAGTCCGGATTCTTATTTAAAAGCTGTTAAACTATATGGCCAGCCAAGGGCTAGGGTTTTAGGTTTTGAGGACACTATTCGAGGTTGGAAAGCTTTGCAATCAGCGGGTATCCAGGCGGTATTAGTTTCTTCAGTTTTGACTAAAGAAATGAAACTCTATCTTAGAGAGAATGGGGCTGAACATTACAACTCTTTTCAGGAGCTGATTCTTTAGGATAATGCACCTGCATTAAAAAAAGAGCATGGGGGGGCGCTGTTTTACCTGCTTTTTTTCGGTCTTTCGACTGAAAAATTATTTCGATGTCAGAAAGTGGAATAAGACCGGCACAGATATCGAGTAATGTTCCTGTAATATTGCGAACCATTTTATATAAAAATCCATCAGCCTCGAATTCGAGACGAATGCCTCCCTCTTCTTTACAAATATCAATTCGTTCAAGGGTTCTGATAGCATTTTTAGCGGCGGAGCCCTTGTGACCTTCATTTGTAAATGCCGTAAAGTCTTTTGTTCCTAAAAAATAAGAGATAGCTTTGGTTAGAAGATCTATATCTACTTTATGATTTACTTTAAGCGAGTATAGGCGAGTAAAGGGGTTTAAGATGGGATTTAAGTGGAGGTGATAATGATAGATTTTACCTGTGGCATTATATCGTGCATGAAAAGTGTCTGCTACTAAAAGCAGGTTTAAAATACGAATTTGTTGAGGAAGTAAACCGTTAAGCGAATAGAGTAGAGATCGGATTTGAATAGGGGATTCTGTTTGGAAGTGAGCTATTTGTCCAAGAGCATGAACTCCTGCATCAGTTCTTCCAGATCCAGTAATATGAATTTCTTCTTTTAAGATAGTAGAAAGAGCCTTTTGGATAAGACTCTGAATTGAAATAGAGTTTGGTTGTAGTTGCCACCCCCCATAGCCAGTTCCGTCGTAGCTAATAGTCATTTTGTAGTTAGCCATGAATCCTTTTTAGAAGAAGTTCGGCTAAAAGAAGGTCTTCAGGGCTTGTAATTTTGATGTTAGAATAGGATCCTAACACTAGGTGCACAGGATGTCCTAAAAATTCTGCTAAAGAAACATCGTCTGTTGCTATTTTATGTTGAGCTGTAATTTTTTGATAGCCTTCTTTTGCTAGAGAGTAGAGTAAGACTTGAGGTGTTTGGACTTCCCAAAGGAAGGACCTATCAAGAGTTCGTTGGACAATTTGATTTTGATCGCATTCTTTAATAGTTGTTTTTATAGGAACAGCTAAAGCGGCAGCTCCTCTTTTTCTAGCTTCGTTGATCACGGATAAGAGATCTTTTTCTAATAGAAGAGGGCGAGCTCCGTCGTGAATGCAGATAAGGTTTGTTTTAGGAGATAAAGCTTCTAATCCTGAAAAAACGGAATCTTGTCGTTCTTTTCCAGGTAGGGCAAATCGTAGTTTAACTTGATTTTGGTAAGGGATGAAAAGAGATTGGTACTGCTCTTCGCAGACGATTGCAATTTCTGACCAAAGTGGATAGGTCAATAGAGCTTCTAAAGCGTGGATAATAATGGGTTTTTCTTTTAGACAAAGGTATTGCTTGGGTTTTTTAGCGAGCATTCGCTTTCCAAGTCCACCGGAGAGTAAAATAGCTGAAATCATAGAGGTCAATTATATGAAAGCAGGACGTAAGAAAGCTTGCGTCCTACATATCGATTTTTTAAGAAAGGTGTTTACTAACAAGTTTTGTCATTTCAAACATGTTGATTGCTTTTTTCCCAAGTACTTTTGCAAGTTTTTCATCAGGAATGATATTTCGCATGTTTTTAGGGTCTTGGCAGGAGTTTTTCTTAATATATTCCCAAAGCTTTTTTGTAACTTCAGTTCTGGGCATAGGACCTTTTCCTACTACAGCAGTTAATTCTTCACTGACTTGAAGAGGTTGCATAAAAGTAGAGGTTGTCTTTTTCTTTGTTGTAGCTTCTTTTTTTGCCATTGACATAACTCCTTAGCTAAAATTCTTCTATGGCTGATAACGCTCAGACTATCGAGGGTTCTCATTAGATATCCCCGAATAATAATTTGTAGCGCTCCCAAGATATTATAGTCAAAAAAAATCGTTTAAATAGACGTTTTTTTTTATTTAACGGCAAATCTTCTTGGATTTTCTTGCGTTTTACCTATATTCCGTGGCAAGGTACAGGGTTTTTAAGCTAAAAGATAGTAGAGGGTTCTTTGAGTAGCAATATAACGCAGCACAGTGAAATCTTATTAGAAGAAATTGGACGTTTAAGTTCTTTAACGGATTCCTTAAAAATAGCAAAAGGAACGTTGGAGAAGATAAAGGTCTTAAATTCTGATTCTAGAGTTATGGCTTTTTCTTTTTTTGGAATGTGGGAATATTCAGAGGAAGTGGAACTTGTTATAAAATCTGTAGTTGCCATTGATCAATATGCAGTTACTTTTGATGCCGGTAATTTATCTGACGAAGAAAGGAAAGGAAAGGTAGTAGAATTAATAGAGTCTTTACTTCTTATTGAAAAGTTTTATCAAGAAATAGGTGGAATTGTTGGCTATCAGCAAACGTTACTTCAATTTCTCTATATGCCTAGGCAACGATTTCTTGTGAATCAATCTAGATATCATGCCCCTTGTGGGATAGATGTTTCCGTGCAGTCGGCAGAATTGGATGATATGATTTACCATTCGATCGATAAGATGGATCAACTGGCTGAAATGTATCCGGTAGGAGGGTCAGCAGATAGGTTAAGATTGCAAGATCCCGAAACGGGAACTCAAATCCCAGCTGCAATGCTCTCTTTCAATGGTCAAACACTGCTTGGGAAGCTTATTGAAGATTTGCAGGCGAGGGAATATGTTTATTTTAAAATCAAAGGAAAGCAGCTGATTTTACCTGTTGCGATGATGACATCAAAAGACAAGGACAACCACAATCAAATTATAAAACTTTGTGAAAAAAATCATTGGTTTTATCGTCCAAAGGAAAAGTTTTCATTTTTTTGTCAGCCGCTAGTCCCTGTAGTAAGTCGAGAAGGAAGTTGGGTAGTGCCTCGTCCCATGACCCTTTTAATGAAACCCGGTGGTCATGGAGTTATTTGGAAATTAGCTCGTGATAGTGGGGTCATTGATTGGCTTTCAAGGCAAGGGGTTCATAAGGCAATTATTCGTCAGATTAATAATCCAATTTCCTCTGAAGATTATCACTTAATGGCTTTTAGCGGATATGGACTTAAGGAAGATAAAAGATTTGGATTTGCATCATGTGAAAGGCAAGTAAAGGCTTCAGAAGGAATTAATGTCATTGTAGAGGAAGAGAAAGACGATGGGTTTACTTATACTTTAACAAATATAGAATATTGCGATTTTCAGTCTTATAGCATTCAAGATGAGCCCGCAGTTAAAGGAGGGAGATTCTCTAAGTTCCCATCTAATACGAATCTGCTTTTTGTTGATTTACCTTCGATTTTAGAAGCTCTTCAAAGGTGTCCTCTTCCAGGAGTCTTGGTAAATGTTAAAAAAGTCATTGTGAAAAGAAGTGATGGGCAGGATGTTGAGGAAGAGGTTGCTAGGCTTGAATCTACAATGCAAAACGTAGCGGATTATTTTCAAAAGAAATCAAAGAACAGATTGGAATCAAAAGAATTTTCTCATTTGGATTCGTATATAACCTTTAATAAAAGGCAAAAAACAATCTCCACAACCAAAAAGGAGTTTTCTTTAGGGGCTTCTCTTTTAGAGACCCCAGAAGGCTGTTTTTTGGACGTTTTAGCTAACAGAAGAGATCTCTTAGAGAACTACTGTAAATTTAAGCTTCCTTCTTTAAAGGGGCAGTTAGAGAGCTTTGCTAGCCCTTCTTTTATTTTTGATTGCCACGGCTCATTAGGTCCTATTTATGAGTTAATCGGTAAAAAAATCAGAAAAGGAATAATAGAAGAAAAAGGGGAGCTGCGGTTGCAGATAGCGGAATGCGATATAGAAGATCTTCTAGTCTGCGGAAGCCTTTTAATTGATGCAAAGAGAATTATGGGAGAAGTGGACGATCAAGGAGTTTTACAATACTCAGATCGAGTAGGTCGATGCAGTTTGAAAAATGTCACTGTCAAAAACCTGGGCATTGATTATAGTCAGGAAAATGTCTTTTGGAAGCCAACTATATACCGCCTAGAATCTTGTCGTATTTTCTTAGAGGGCCAATCAGAATTTTATGCAGAAGATGTCCTGTTAGAAGGTGATATGGAAGTTTTTGTAGAAAATGGTTGGAAAGTTACAGCTAATCAATTTGGAAAATGGGTTATTTTTGTTAAAGAAAAGATCGAAAACCCAAGCTGGCGATGGAATTATCGCTTTGATGATAAGAAGGCTCTTCAGATAGAAAAGATGTATTTATAGAAGTTTTATTTACTTTCTTGGTAAATCCAACGAAATAAGGAGTCTAGTGTTATAGCTTCCATAGAACTATGATTTATTGGAGAGCAACTAGGGCCTATCAAATCAAATGGAATGGTTTCAGGCAAGATGCTCTTAATGACAGCAAGCTGATAACTGCAAAAAGGTTGGTTAGAAGCAAATATAGCTCTATGTAAGCTGTTTTATGTTTTTAACCAAGAGTAAAGAGTGTTTGCTGTAGTGGGTCTATTTTACGATCTTTTAAGGCAGTTTCAGAGCTTGCATGACAAAAAAAGAAAAGCAATATACACCCTTTCTGATATAGTGTGAAGTACCTTCAATGCTTAGGAATACTCAATATTAGAGAGGGAGCCGATCATGGGCCGATTGCAAAAAAAGTTTATCAGGTTTCTGGAATAGAATTCAAGGATCACTTTTTCCTTGGCTAGAAGAAGAGCTCGATCCCCCTACAGAAAAGCAGGAGCAACTCGTAGCTATTTTAGAATTTTTTATTTTTTTGCTTTTTTTCTTTATAATGATCCCATTTGTAAGATGTCTCTAAGTTTTGAAATTCCTTAGTCTGATCTAAAGGCTTGCCCCTCTTCTAAGCAGCTTTTAACATTATATCAAATTACACTGCCTATCAATTCTATAAGGAAAATAACGGTCATGATTTCTAAAAGAGTGATTGTATTTATTTATTTATTTAGCTCCGAGCTTCTTTTAAGAAATTCAGAAAGAGCATAAAGAGCCCCAAGTTGCCTTGTTTTAGCAGAGGAATCTTCAAAAGAGACATCAAGAAAAGAGGGGAGATCTTCTGTAGAGTTTAAAATGGTTTCCATTTCACTTTTAGATAACATGTCTTTGGAGTGATTGTTTTGAGCGGTTTGAAAACGAAGTGTTGCAATGAGCATAAGCAGAGATTGGTCTATCGCTTCAAAGTGATTTAATTCTTCAAGACTAGGGGTTTCTTTTCCAAGATAAGTTTTAAAGAGCTCTAAACGTTGGGATGGGGAAAGAGCTAGAGAAAATTTAACGATATCAAATAAGGGGTCTCCTATCGAGGCGGAGTCAAAATCAATCAGTGTTGGAGGGGCGTTTTTCGATAAAAGAACATTTTGTTTACAGAAGTCTCCATGGCATAGTTTGGCATTGTCTTTAAGCCAAGGTTCTAAATATTTAAAAATAAGCTCTATTTTTTTTAGTGCTACAGAAAAATGAGAAGGCATATTTTTTTGCTGTTCTAAAATTTTTCCTGTATAGAAAATGAAGTCAAAGGGGGCATAGGTGGATTGTTTATCGATGGGGATGCTAGAGGGCATTGTTTTATGGAAAGATTTTAAGGCTTTCATTGCTTGTTTATAAGGTTCAGCATTGTCTTCATAAGAAGGCCAAGGGATGCTTTCAATTAATTTTAATAGCATTTGTTGCCTAGGTATATTGACTCCGATGACCTCAGGTCCTAGTTCATATATAAAGGCTTTTTTTGCCATTTCTAGGTCTTTGATAAAGGCTGATGCTTTTACTTTTCTTGTTTTTTCCCTTAAAATATAACGTTCATTTTTTGTTTGTACTTCCCAAATATTATTAGCAAATCCACCTTTCATTTTTTCTATATGAATAACAAATTCTTCATTAGGCAGCATTTCTTGAACACAAGTTATTATTGTTTTATGAGAATGCGTATCTTTCTTTTCATAAAGAATGAATAAGAAGGTTGAAATTATAAAAAAAATCGAAAATAAAGGGAGGATTAAACGTTTTGTTTTTTTTTCTCTAATGGCTTCTGTCGAGAGTTTTAGCGAGAGTCCGCAAATAAAGCAGCTAGATTGATTGTTTTGTTTGACTTCAGGGTGCATAGGACAAGTATATCTCATAAAATTCTCGAGAAATCAAAAGTATTTCGTTGTTCTGTTTTATTTAAGAGATAGATTTTTTTTATTTTTAAAGCAATCGTGTAATTTTTAATTTCTAGCATTTACTTCTTCTAGACTGTTTATTTTATAATATCCAATTAATTTTTCAGTCGGCCAGTCTATGGAGTTGTTGATGAACTGAAATTCAATAGAGTTAAATGGTTTATATTCTTTTTTTTGAAAATCTTTTTTTTCTTCATCTTTATAGGATTCTATATCGTGAAAAGGTGTGGTTTTTTTCATGTTAAAATATTCGCTGATAAAATCGATAAACAAACTAGGATTTTGAGCCACCTGCTCATATTGAACAACAAGAAAGTTGTCGACTGACAGACCTGTTTGTAGATAGTTCAATGTCTTATACTTTCTAAGTTCCAAAACATTTAGAAAGGGTCTTTCATCATAAGGATTCCAGTGATCTGGGTAGGTAGCGTTATTATCTTCTGCTCGCCATTCGTGTTGGATGAAATGTAAAAAACCCTTGCCCAGCATTTTGCTGGTTAAAACATGATGCGGTTGTGCATAGAAACTTCGAAGCCAATCATAAGGGTCTCGTACCGCTAATATAAAAAGGCAAGAATTAGATCCGTTTAAAAAGTCTAAATCACGGATTCGTTTTCCTTGTTTGTTGATCTGAAATGCAGGTAAATCAAGCCAGGGGAAGAAGTGTTTATTGGCGTGTCTGTTTTTTTGAATGAGCCGAGTGTTGGTATTATCAGACAATTCATATTGAATGAAGTTTTTTTGTACTAGAGCTCTAACATAGTTTGTTCCAGAGCAACGTTCCCCAATTACTTCCATTTCTGAAATAGCATTTCCGGAGCGGTGAGTAAAGTTATTAGTAAAAGGCAATTCATCGGCAGTAAGGAATGAAAATATAAAACAAGTAAAAAAATAGAATTTTAGAAAGGAAAATGTCGATGTCATGATTGTAAGCCTGTAAATATTAACATTGATAGGAGTGTACTGATTAGGGGTTTTTCGTCAATAGGCTTTAATTTACACATTAATTAAAAATTCTATGGTTGCATTTCTTGTAATTGTATTTTCTATGGACTCGAATAGCCCTAAAATAGCATGGGATCTTTTTTCATAGAGCCGAGCTGTTGGCAATTCAGCTAGAAGGGTGTTAAATAGCTTTTTTTTCCTAAAAGAAAGAGCTGCAAATAAGAGGTCCCATTCGCCTTCAGAATCAGGCTCTCCAGCATTGACTTCATATGCCGCATTTTGAAGGGCCCTTAAGGGTTCTTGTTCTCTGGCTATTTTGGCTTGAAGCCCTAATTCCTCTTGTTTAAGTAACTCTTGGACCCAAATACTTTTGCTTCCAAGTTCTTCTTTTTTTATGAGCCAGTCAGCTAGTTCTTCAGGACTATCGAGGATGTCTAATACATGATTTATAGCGTCTTGCTTGTCACTTGCAGTAAGTTCTGATGCGAAGAATTGGTTCGATATAACCCCAGGAAGGTCAAGATCTCGTTTTAAGCTGCACTCTAATTCTAGTTGGATCACTACAGCATCCGGTGTCATGGCTTGAATCCATTCTTCATTATCGACTAAATCGGGATTAGTTCGTAGAAGGAGTTCTTTTTCTGCAACATAAGAGATGGAAAATTCTTTAAGAGCGCTTATGGCTACTTTTCTTTTAAAAATAGGTAAGAGTTCTTCTAGAGATCCTCCTCGAGATTCTAAAACTTGTTTATGAAGAGTTAAGTTGTTTGCAAAAAGAGAGGCTTGGTCTTTACACGAACGAAGAGCTTCGCAGAGTTCTAGTGAAAAAATAGCTAGGTATTCTTCATTTTCTTGAGCAAACTTTAGGATTTTTACGATAGAAGAGACGAAGTCGGAGCATAGTTCTGGCTTTTTAAAATCATCGGTATGGATAAGTCCTTTCTCCCCCCTAGTAATCCAGTTTATAATGGAGTTATACAAGTCTGGGTGGAGGTTTTCAAAGAAATCTAAAGAAAAAGTATTTAATTCTGGATGGGTAGATTTTTGTATAAAGGCTGTTAGTAAAAGCTTATTAATTTTAAAAAGTTCTAATGGAGTGGCTTGGATTTTAGGCAAAGTGGCTAGTATGAGCAAATCGTTTAAAGGGGGGGCTTTTTCTAGAATAGAATCTAAGAGGATAGGTATAAGATCGGTAGAGTTTGTAGCTTCATTAGCAAGCGTAAGGTTGTGATAAAGACTGGCTAAAGGTGGAGATTTTTTTAGGAATAGCTCTAGAATAGATTGTGTCAATAAAGGGTAGGGTAAGGTGTTTTGGGCGTCTTTTTGTAGATAACATTCGAGTAAGACGCTAATGGATTCTAGGGGAGGGTCTTTTTTTAAAAAGTGTTCTATAAGAAGCTTGTTGCTTTTTTTATGTCCAGCACCGAGTTCAAGAATATCTATGGAGATAAGTTCTAGTTCTTTTGTAGAAAGATTTTTTTCAATGAGTTTACTTGCTATAGCATAGATCATATTGTCTGAAAGTTTTTTTGAGATAGAGCTTTTGAGCATTCTTTCTAAGGTTTTTTTGTCTTCTATGGAATGGGAACGGGGAATTATGCATAGAGTATAGCTTAAAAGAGGGGAAATAGTTTCATTAGGAACTTCGCAGTGGATAGCTCTTTCAAAAAGACTTTCAAGTAGAGGTCCTTTGGGTTGCATGCTAATGAATCGAGTTAGAAGTTCAGTGTTTAGATTTTTAGTAATGCATTGTGCCATGAGGTTTTCGAATAGAGATTCTATTTGCGAATCTTGACGAGTCTTTGGTTTTTTTTCGATAAACCCTTTGTCGAAAGGGCTGGAATTTACAGAGGTTATAAGAGATCGTTTCATTGAAAATCCTAGAATTCATGGTTTTTTAATTTTATAGAGCAAAAAGCATACGTTATTTTTTTGTATTAAATCAATTTTAATTTTAGAGCATGTGATTTGTTTTTTTTCTCAATTTTAATTTGTTTAACAATCTAAATAGTTGACTTTAAGTTCTTTTTTGTTTATGTTTATTCTTATTGTTATTATTTTATAAATTTAAGTTTAGGTAATTAAATATGCGTAAATTGTTTTTTTTCTGTCTTTTTTT
>CAMDHO010000050.1 GCA_945898205.1 Chlamydia trachomatis
AGCTCTTCAAAGAATGGCAGATAGTCTATTAAGGCATTCAGAAGGACTTTTAGCTTATTATAATCATTCGATTAGCAACGCTAAAATCGAAGGGACAAATAACAAGATAAAATGTAAAAAACGTCAAGGATATGGCTATACGGATATAGACTACTTTACCTTGTTGCTCTACGACCTTCATAATAAGGCTGCATAAATACAGTGACCTGAACCCATTTTCTTTTCTTTGTTTGGGAAGCTTTAAAAGAAAGGTCTCAGGTCTTTTTTCCTTAGTGATTTTCAATGTCACGTCGCCTACGAGAATCTTCAGAACAACCTTTAATGCCCTTTTTTGGGCTACTTCACCCTTAAACAGTTGAGAATCCTTTCTCTCATACAATTCATGATAAAAAGAGCTCCACAGCCTCTTTAAAAGCTTCCCAAACAAAGAAAAGAAAATGGGTTCAAAATTGGGTAAAGAGTTTTGTAAAAGAGAAGATGTTAAATGCTCATTCTTTTGACTTTTTTTACAAACAAATCTGCTCGTCAAAGACCTTAATTTCCTTGGTTTTATTGAAATTTCATATGCCCTGTGAACAGGTTTTTAGAAGGGGTGAGAATTGTGTTTTTTTAATGTTTCACCCTGCTCAGGAGCACTTGTGAGCATGGTGAAACTATTCTAAAATGGCATTGAAATTTGATATTTTAATCGATTCATCTCGTGATAGTTAAGGATTTTCCCGCAGAGCCCCAAAACTTCCCAAGAACCATAAAGCAGAGAGTGTTGTGATTAATATATTTCGTAATAGTCTTAACTTTAATTGTTTTGTTTGTTTATTTTAATTATTAAATGACTTATAATCTAACTTGTAAATTAAGTGACATTCAGTAAATGTTTTGTGGTTTTAATTAAAACATAATAAAAGGTGTAAAATGAATATTAATGTATGTGATTATGTGAGTTCAGTATGTAAGACAACAGACGGTGTTGCTGTCCTAAAGACTTTAGGAGAGATGTATTCTGGAGTAGGGACGTTTGTGAAAGGTCTTCGAGATTCAGCGGACAAAGCCCTTAAAGGCTTTGATTTTCAAGCCTATATGCCTACAGAGTTTCCAGGGTGTGGAGCGGGTTCTACATGTGAGACCTTCTTGAACGGTGAGACAGTGAAATCTGCTGGTGACTTTTTAAGTAAAAATCTAACGGGTTGTTTTGGTTATTTGGATGTTACGCCAGGTCGTTTGATTGCAGCTGTAGCTATAGGTGCTGTGGCTTGTGCCGTATTAAAGCCTGTTAAAAAACAACAGCTAAGAATGCAGTCGATTTAATAGTTAGGTGTCTTATAGTTAAAGTCGAGTAAAACACTCCCTTTTTAGGGGGTGTTTTTTATTTGTTTTAAATTGCTTAAATAAAGAGATTTAATTTAGTTAGTTGTTGTATGTGCAACTTTTGCTTTCTTGTCTGGTTGATTTTAAACCTGTTATATAGTATAATTTGATTTAATATGAATAATAATATTGGCGGGGATGGTTTTTATGGGGTGGGGTCAGAAAATCGGAATGGTTGTGTCGGTGCTATGGCTAGCTCAGGGTATAATTAATAGCACCTATGCATATCTGGTACCGGGATCAAACACAACCGCTAAAACAGCTAGTCTGGCCCCACAAATCAAAGCCGCTCCCCCCAAGACGAGCTATAACTTCCAGGAGCATCTATTAATGTCTATTTACAGAAATCTAACTGCTAGTATTTCTAACTTTATTGGGTTGTCGAGTTTGGTTAAGACTGCTGGTCTAGCGAAGCATTTGCTAACTACGGGCCCTGCCGCTAGTTCGACAGCCGCGACCACCTCTCCTGCTAGTTCGAATTATCGTATAAGACGTCCTATTGAAGGGGGGGTGATCACAAGCAGTAAAACCACAGCTCCTATTACTTTATCAATTAATCACAGCGTTTATACAGAACATCTAGATGAAGCGGATTTAAAAACTAAATTTATAGCATTAAAAAATGCGTTAAAAAACTGCGGTGCTATTGAAAATCACGAGGATGTTCGAGTAAATGTTGATTTAAATGGGAATGAAGGGGTTTTTATAGCATCAGACGGCATTAGTCGCATCATTAATTTAGCAGAAGCTAGAAAGGATCCTGAGGTAGAAAGCTGCTTTCTACAGGTTAAAGAGGTTTACGAAAAGGCTTTGACTGATAAAGCTGTCAAAGAGATTGAGGAATCTCTCTTATCGAATAATCATAGCGTTGAGGTTGATCGTGTAAAGTTTACATATACGATAACAAAAACTAAGGATGGGTCGAAAGAAAAACCGCTTTCTTTAAGTAAAGAGCATGTTGAAAAATTAAATAATGTTAAAGACCTTGTGAATTTTGGTTCTTTACAAGAAGGGCACTTTATTTGTCGGCATTCTTCTGGCGAAGTTGGACAGTTATCTGAAAAAGTGGCTGCCCGTTATGCAGAGGGATGGATTCGTAATTCTTATAGTTCAACAGTAGATGGAAACGAGAGGGCTGATGTTAAAGAACAAGTTAAAAAGCAAAGAAAAGCGGATGAAGATGCTATTGCAAAGCTTCAAACATCTATAAGCAGCGCGGATCAGGTAACAGTTCTGAAGGAGAGTAAAGCGCGTACCGACGAGTTAGCGGCTTTACTAGTAATAAAAGGCTCTAATAGTTTATCGGAACTAGATGACTATATGAGTAACGCTGAAAGAGCTTTGATGCGGGGCCCTCAAATTGTTTACAGCGAAATACAAAAAAAATTGTCTCAAGAGGTAAAGGATGCATTGACGGCATATCAAACAGCAAAGAAGCTCCCTGCGGGAACGTCAGGTAAAGCAGTAAAGAAGAGCGACGCCAAAACTGTTTTAGATCAGCAGAAAAATAAAGATGCCTTTGCTGCTAGTATCCTTGGGGTTCAATCACTTATTGAAAAAGAAGAACAAGGGATAAGGAATAGAACCGATCAAGGAGGGGAAGGCCCGATTCAATATGCAACGTCTCGAATTGTGGACTTGGATCGAGAGCTTGAATGTCTATCTCTAGGATCAAACCGATTGGGTATAGATCAAAGAATGAAAGAAAAGTTGAATTTAGAAGAGAAGAAAGAGTGCTTAGAAATATTAGAGAGGGTTCCATTAGCAAAGTCGATCTATGCTATAATCTCTCAGGATATTACAAAAATGAGAGCAAAGGGCGTAGATTTCAGCAGTTCTGATGGCAAGACTCAGGTGCAACAACTTTTTGAACGAAGATTTGCAGAATTAGCAAAAATAGCAAGGGGAGAAAAAGGTGTGCCTTTAAATCCAAAAGAAACGCAGCATTTTTTAGAAATATTTATGCTCGCAGCTAATTCAATTTCAGATCTAAAACCTGGAGGTGACGCAGAAAGGGTTGCTATGGAAGAAGCTATGCAAGCAGTAACAAAAAAAAATGGAGGAACTCTTTTAGCAAGCATTCCTAATATGAAAAAATTTCTATAGTTCTTAAGGAGATCTTAATAGGTGAAAACTCTGAAACGATGAATAACTTTGTAAAGTTATTCATCGTTTTTTGCTTATACGGGGCAGTTGGATATTTTGTAGCATCCGGATGCCGATCTAAGTATACGCATTATATTAACAAATTTAAAAAATCTTTCTTAAATCTTAAATTGGAAGAAGGCTGGGCTTGCCCGTTCAAAAGTTTTTCTTGTTTCATTCGATATCACAATTATTATCTATTTTATGTTCCTTATCTAGTTTCCAACCAGGGTTGATGTGGATATCGATCTTTGGTCGGATAAATTAGAAATAGGGCAAGAACCGAGGGTGGCTCTAAAACAGCTTTGGAGCCCTCATATTACGAGTCTTTTCGTAAAACTATCTGTAGAGCCGCCGTGCGCAGGCTCGACCTCTTCTGAGAGATCTCTAGAAATCTTTAACCTTCGTCATGTGAAAGCTAAGATTAGTCTGTATAGCATTTTTTTTGAATTTAAAAATAAGATTATTTCGTGGTTTTCTGATGTGTAGTAATAACTACAAGTTTAACTATTACATAGTAAATATACTTATATTACGTTGTATTTATAATTTTATAATTAGATTTTTTTTGTTAATTATTTTATTTGTTTTTTAGATGATGTGTTGTGTTTTAGATTGTTGCGATTCTCATTAAAATTTTAATTGTATAAAGCGCGTAACAGTCTGATTGTTAAGTTTGTTTTGCAATTGATTGTATTATTATTATTAATATATAATCTACGTTTAAGAATAATAATACTGAAATAATAAAAAGGAGAGTAATAATGAATGGTTTAGCAGGATCTGGCGGTAAGGTTAAGAATGATGTAGTATTTAAACCAAATACGAGAGTTGTTAGTAGAAGATCATCTGATAATTTTCTCGTAAAGATGAAGTCTGTTTTAGGGGCTATAAGCAATCCTCAAGGAGGGTTTTCTGGATTATACCAAGCGGCAGCGAACTCTCTTTACAAAAATTGGAATGGTATTGGTGAAGTAATTTATAGTGTAGATGGCTGTGATGTGGGTCTAGAAATGACAGAGCTCAATGAAAATAGTATGGCAGAAGCGGAAGAGGCTGTAACCCAAGAAGTAAGAAAAGTTTATGGAAGGCATACGGATGGGAAGGATATTAATATTGCTGCAGATCTAACTGTATGGCTTGGTCCTACTACTCAGCTAGATGTACGTAGTGGTCCAGTTTCTGATAAAATAACAGCTCTTAGATTAGAGTATAATAATCAGATATTAGGGAATTTGCGTCGAGTGTTAAAGGAAAATGATGCAGAATTTAGATTGTACCTTAAACCAGGCAATATACCTGCTTATGACAGATTAATAACTTTTTTAGAAAGTCCTAGGACAGATCTCTCAATTCTAAAGAATAAGCGGGATTTTTTGAAACTATGGAAGGAGTCAGGGCTACCACCTATTTCAGGAGCGAAAGCTATTCCTCCAGGTTCTAACTGCGAGGCATTCAAGACTGTAGGCGGTTATTACACTCTTTTTAATCAGAAAAATAGTGTAGCAACTATAGGGACAGCAAAAACGTGGGGTGCTGATGCTTTAAATAATTCAGAGAGCAAATTAAAAGGTTTTCTGAATAGGAAACAATTTGCCAGAAGAACAGCTAGAAAGATTTCAAGATTTACGACGAAGGTCCGGAGATTATTTGGAAATAAGAAAGTACGAGGCCCTACAGAGGTGCTAACAAAGTTCGCAGACTTAGATAAAAATGCTGCAAGTATAGAAAATGGATATGTCAAAGACTTTACTCCTGGGAAAAGTGCAGTAGCTTCGGTTTCTCTAGCGAGGGCAAATTCTGAAGAGGCACAAATGTGTGCGGAATATGAAAGAGATCCTCTTTTTATTCTTGAAGCTATTAAGCATTGCTATGCAGATCTTGACGAAGCTTTTGTGGGAGAGGGTGCTAATAATCCATCGATTCAGAGAGCAGCTTTGGATAAGGCATACGCTTCCTTATTGGAACTTTGGATAGAGCAGAAGCCGGATGCTTTTAGAGACGATAATGAGCAAGAAGGCTTAACGGCATTCCTTGTAGATAGATTGGCGTATGCTGTTCCTAATGCTGTAACCAAAGAGGAATTTAGGAACTTTATAGTCAGTAAGGGATTGTTAGTTGATGAGAAAAAATTAAAGCAAGCCGCGTTTATACAGAAACAATTAACGCGACGTCGTAGGTCCGTAGAAGATACCCGAACGATGTTGGAGAAATACTGGGATAAAACTCCACTCCCTGCGAATCTTTTAGCTTAGTGTTATTTAAACCAGTTTAGAAGTTAAGCGGGCCGCTTCTCGGCTCGCTTTTTTTTTGCCTAAAATCTTCAGGATTTCCGTGCATTGATTTTTTTTCTCTTCGTGATATGTAGGGGTCAGGAGGTTTTGAACCTCTAAGAGGAGCGCTTTTTCTGTTAAAGAGGGGCCAATGAGTTCTTTAAAAACTTCTTTTTGAGCAAGGATGTTGACGATGCAGTAAAAAGGAAGGGAAATTCGTAAGATGTTTTTTGCTATAAAGAGATCTAACGGTGCAATGCCATAGGTAACAACTGTCGGGACTTGATGTAGAGCAAGCTCTAACGTGACGGTTCCTGATTTTGCAATGGCAAAGTAAGAGCTTCTCATAAGAGCGTAGGTCTCCTCAGCTGGGACGAGTTTAATAACGCCTTTCAATCCTTCCTCTTCTATGCATTTCTGAAGAAGGGGCAGAAAAGTTTTTTGAGAAACAGAGACGGCTCCAATGAGATTCTCAGAGAGAATTGATTTTAAAGCTTTAAGTTGCACTGGAAAATTTAAAAGGATCTCTTTTTTGCGGCTACCTGGAAAAAGACTGATTACTTTTTTTTCAAGGGCCCAAGGAAGGATCGTTGTTTGATTCGCTTCTATGCGGGAAACTAGGGGATGTCCTACATACTGGATAGGAAAGGGTGGCGAAAATAGAGTGCTTTCAAAAGGGAAGATGGAAAGGAGAAGGTCGAGATTCTTTTCCATGAGGGCAATTCTGCCTTTTCCATGCGCCCAGACAGAGGGACATATATAGTGGATTAGTTTTCCTTTAAATCCCTTTTTACGAAGATAGCGTTCCATTCTCAGATTAAAGCCGGGGTAGTCGATAAAAAGAGCTGCTTTGGGCTTTGTTTTAAGGATGAGGTCTGCAAGTGCATAAAAATGACGAAAAAGTTTCGGAAAAGATAAAAAGACGTCTACAAATCCCATTACCTGAAATTCTTCCATAGGAAGGATGCAGTTAAAGGGGAGTTTTCTCATCCGGGGACCCCCGACGCCAAAGAGTTTAATCTCTGGGTTTTCTATCAAGAGACCTTGAATGAGAGCTTCTCCATGAAGATCGCCACTTGGTTCTCCAGCAAAGATAAATAAGTCAGCTGTCATATAGGAATCTCGAGTTTTTGGGCTAGCCAAAGAGCTCCTTCTTCAAAAGTCTCTTTGGATGTTCCGTGCCCTAAATATCCAATGGAAGGCTTAAGAACGAGCTCTATTTGAGGAGATCTAATGCCGTGTAAAAAAGCTTCATCTATAAGGGTGTTAAGCCATGTGTAGCAAAGATCTGTTCCTACTCTTAAGTCGCGATTCCCTATATAGACTTTGATTTTTTTTTGATAGAGATCAGCGGTAAGTGCAGATATGTTAAGTGATTGAATAAGAGAAGAGTCTTTGAGATGGGTAAATTCCAAGCATTGACTGATCTGAGTTAAGGGGGCATAGCATAAAAGACTAGAAATTTCAGGCATTCTTGCTGCGATATGACTAGCTAGAAAACCTCCTCTAGAAAGACCCATAATGGCTATCTTGGAGGGAGCAATGGCTTTAAAGAGCAGTTTAAGAGAGGTTTCAAGGTCATTTAAAAAACTAGCTAAGATGTTGTTTCCTGTTGAAAATTCGTCAGCCCATTTTTTCATTCCTTCAGTGGCTAGCAGATCATTTCCGTGAAAAGGGAGGTCTACAGAAAATACTCTTACGGAGTGAGAGAGAAAAAAGTTTACGGGTTGATTAAAAGGAGTTTTAGAAAGGCTTTCTTCAGCAGAAAGAGCAAGGTAGATAATGCAGGGTAAATTTTCCTCTAGATCTAGAGCTAGATCTCGACCTATATAGAAAAGAGGGAGGGGCGTTTGCAAAGGAACTTTTTTCAAAAGCATGCTAAGAATCAGTGGGAGGGGGGGTGGCATCAGAACTAGGTTTTCTAGCTTTTATTTTTCTTTTTCTTCTTTTCTTTTTAGGGTATTCAAGGGTTGGGATCGGAGTCTCTGAAGGGGGGCCCATAAGTTCTTTCCATTGATCCAACGTTTTTTGCAAAGAAGGGTCTAAAATAGATCTCAGTTCAAAAAAATCTAGTGCGAAAGGAAAGCTGGGGTCATTGGGGATGCGGGGAGGTCTTAATCGTTTTTTGTCAAGAGGTACAATCTTAAATTGAAGAGTTAAAATAGAGGCTGCTATGATTTTTAATCTTTTAGGAATAAGAAAAAAAGAACCAAAGGCTTCGTGAATGATCTGAAAAGCTTCATCTTGGATTTCTCCAAAATGAGGGGGCTTGTCTTTCCTTGAGTGAAGAATGTGTATTCTTTTTTGAAATAGAGGAAAAGCAAGGGCAGAAAGAAGAATAGAGCGATCTAGTGGGATTTTTTCCTCTTTCAAATTCCAAGCGTCGACGGCTTCTAAAAAGGAATAAATGATGGAGCCTTCGCTCGTTTCCATAAAAGAAGCCAGAGCTGGGAGTAAAAGTTGTAAAAGGCCATATTCGATCATAAGGAGGAAAAAGTCTTTTGCCGATCCAGACTCTAACATGCGAAGAAGTTCTTCTAATATTCTGGTAGATGAACTTTTCATGATCTCTTGTTTAGATTCGATGAGGGCTAGTCGAGTGTCATGTTCGATGTCAAGGCCAAAGCGTGCTCTAAACTTTAAAAGGCGTATCATTCGGACGGGGTCTTGTTTAAATCGAATAAAAGGCTGTCCTATTGTACGTAAACATTTTTTTTCTAGATCTTTAAATCCACCAACATAATCAATGATGGTTTGCTTGGCCGCATCATAGAAAAGACCATTAATGGTAAAATCTCTTCTAAGGACATCTTCTTCTGGAGATCCCCAGACGTTGTCTCTAATGATAAGGGCATCATTTTCATTGTCTCCTGAGCGGAATGTAGAGACTTCAATAATTTTTTTCCCAAAACGGATGTGGGCTAAACGAAATCGTCTTCCGATTAAGATACAGTTTCTAAAGAGTTTACGGATTTCTTCAGGTTCTGCAGAGGTGGAGATATCATAGTCTTTAGGTTTTTTCATTAAGAGAAGGTCTCTAACCCCACCACCAACAAGGTAGGCTACGTGCCCGGAGGCTGTGAGTTTTTCCAATACATAAAGGGCGTCTCTGTCGACAAGTCGGATATCGAGCTGGTGTGAGTCTTGAGCGTAAATTTTTTGTTTCAAAACGGCTATATACTTAGGTTTCAGATGTTAAGAAAAAGCATTATCTCTGCACAAGGTATGCGATTAGTGGGTAAAAGTCAATGTTAAAAAAAGCTTATTCAGTCAATTCCTGGGGTAGAGGAGGGAGTGTAAGAGATAAAGGTAATTTGGCCAGACCCATCTGTTAGAAAGGTTCCTGTGTTTAAAGACTCAACGCCCTCTAAAGATAAAGTAGGAGACTGTATGTTGAAAGTAGCAAGTCCAGAGTTATTAGTAAGCCTATATCCAGTGCTGTTTGCTGAATTGCCTTCTAATAGAAGGTTTGTTGTGGCGGATGAATCGACTGTAAAGTTGAAAGGGTAGGACGTAATTTGATTTCCAGAATAGGTTCCTGTATTGTCTTCCACGTAGAAAAAAGAAAGGGCGGAGTCTGTCGTAAGGAAATCAAACCCTTTTAAACTAGGAACTTGGCTTGTGTTGTTTACAAGGACTCCAATCATTGTAGAGAGATCGGCTGCCTTAAATTGGATTCCGTAGTTTGCGGAATCATCTGTTTTTAGAATAGTATTGCCATCGAAATTTACAGTTAAATTTGAGTTGCTTTCTGTAGAGATAGTAGATCCATCTAAGCAAAGTTGTAGGGTGTTATTTCGAATAGAGGCAAGGCTCTTGGAATTTCCTTTAAACTGGAGGTTCATGTTTTGCGCGTCTTTATTCGAAAAAAGGTTATTTTGGATGTTCAAAGTGACGTCTTTAGTTGTGCTGAGATAGATCCCGTTTTTAGAGTAAGAGTTATTATGAGAGATGGAGATGATTCCAGAAGGGTTAGCTAATGAAAAATCATAGAGAGGAGCTCCTGCACAGGTGTTGTATGAGGCTGTAAAATCAGTAATATTGAATCCGTAAATGGCGTTAGTGGATGCAATAGGGGAGGCTATAATATTGATTCCCGTTATGATATTGCCATTAGCAAGTGTTACGGTATTTCCAAGAGTATTTCCAATAGTGGGCCAATTTTTAGTTTGAGCTGGGACTGTATCAAACCCATAAGGAGTTAAAGTTATAAAAGGACGGCTGCTGCCTTGCAGCCATTGACGGTCTTTTAAGGTGATTCCCACATCCATGCCTGTTGTAGTGCTTGTTCCTCCGTAGACATAGATCATTTGGTCTTTTTTAGAACTCAGTTCAGCATCTAGAAGCGTTCCGTATGGGTTTTCTGCCGTGCCATCACCCCCCGAATTTGTGTTGTCGACAAATACGATATGTAAATCGTTTCCTGTATGGGGGTTTTTTGCAATAGTTTGAATGTTGTAGCTATCGGTAACGATGATTTCAAATCGATCTACAGGTTCAGCTAGACGTTGAGCTAAAGCGAATTGATCATTGCAGGAGAGTCCTTTTTTTCTTGCTTTGATTTTTTTCCCAAAGGGGATGTTAAGAGCTCCTTGTCCTTGTAGAATACCTTTAAAGAGAGAGTCATAAGAGGTTTGAACTTCTACAGAAAAATAACGAGAGATGGTTGTTTTTAATTTAAGAAGGCCGCCCTTTGCGCTTTTATTAAAGTCAGCAAAGAACATATAGCCGCCTAAAGTAGAGGAAAGCGTATAATACTGCTTTTGTATAAGAGTTCTTCCTAAAGAGATGTCATATCCTGAGAAAGCAAGGTCTTGGTTCACAGCAAATAAGGCGCTGTTCACACTGAAATTTGTAAAAGCAACTTCGTATAGGTTGGTTTTTTTGATGATAGGGAAGTATCCGTTGATTCTGCTTTCCCATTTAGTTCCTAGAACCTCAAAGCCAGCACCCGCTTGTTCAAAGACAGAATGTTTAGTATGTCTATAATCAAAAAAGCCATTGACTCCAAAAATAGTTTTTAGAGAGTTGGGTTGGTAGCGAAGCCCAAATCCGGCATTGGCAGCAACGTTCCAGTCATTAAAAAAGTGCGTTCGAATGTCAAAGAAAGGATGCCAGTTTTTAATCGAGGTAAAGGCAAGGAAACCGTTAAAAGAGGTGTATCCTTCATTATATCCGATACCCTTAGCTTCTCGATGAACTGTGCTAAATCGAAAGCTTGATGGTGTTTCAATGTCACAGTCTTCTTCTGGTTTTTTTTCTTTTGGCTCTTGATTTTGATTGTTAAGAGTAGGATTGGCAGAAACTGTATAAGTCGGCTTCTTGTTTGCGGTAGGGGACTCCGCAAAAAGAGAAGATGTTATTGAATAACAGACAAGGCCGAAAAGAAGTTGTTTCGTTTGCATAGGTATCTATTTTTCATGAGTAAAAGTCTTTTATCACATAAATATAAATAAATAGGAAAGAATTTTTATGTTGAATTCGAGTTGCTATTTAAAAAAGGGTTTTTCTGAAGAAAAATTTCTTTCCAGTGATAGAAATCTAGAAGCCCTTTTGTGTCTTTGCCTAGAATAGAGTAAGCTGCAAAAAGAGCTTCTACAGAAGCGAGTCCTCTTTCGGGGTCGGGGCAATCATCTTGCCTTCGAGGGTAAGCGGTTTTTAACTCTTTAGGGAGGCTTCTTCTAATGAAAAGATGAGGGTTTTCAAGTTGTCTGTACATGACTTCAGCGTGCCGCCATGTGCCATCTATGAGAAGAAGTCCATGTTGAGCATCTTCTTTAGTTAACGGGAGAGCGTCCAATGTTAAAAGGATGTAAGAAGAAAGCGTAGGAAGAGTGTTTTTTGGATATGTATAGAATTGGATGTCATTTCTTTCTTCTAATCCCCTTAAGCTGCATTTTTTTAAATTTTCTTTTTTGTGTCGGTAAATGACTGTAATGGGAGGCTGTTCCATAGGGTTTATTCCTTATAATAATCATGTAAACGGAGGTTACATTTCGATTGTTTGGTAAGAGGAGACTTTTAAAATTTCTTTAGGGATTTCAAAAAGAAATCGAGAAGGGGTGGTCTGGATTTGTTTTCCCATTTTCTTTCTGTCTCGAGCCATGCTAAGAGTAAGGTATTTTTTAGCTCTGGTCATAGCAACGTACATCAAGCGCCTTTCTTCTTCTATCCCTGAAGTTTTTAAGCTTTTTTCATGAGGAATAATGTGGTCCTCTAAGCAAACTAAGAAGCAGGCTTCAAATTCAAGTCCTTTTGAGCTGTGGATAGTCATAAGATTTACTTTGTTGTTTTTTTCGTGCTTTGCAGCTTTGGGATGATCATGAGAAGCTAAGAGAGTGGTGCTTAAAAAATCTTGTAAGGAGGATTTTTCTGCTGCATTTTCTTCATAGATGCTTAATGCTTGAACGCATTGCAAGACATTATCCCACTTAAAATCTCTCATTTTTTCACTTTTAACATCTTCTCGAATAGCTTTTTTATAATCGATTTCTGAAAGCATCCAATCTAATGTTTGGTGAAGAGGTTGGTTTTTAAGTTGTTTGGCTTCTTTAAAAATAGTCAGAAATCGGTGAATTCCGGAAAGAGCTTTGCTTGAGAGAGAATTTTGTAAAGCAAAGCTGCTGTTTTCAACAGATTCAAGAACCTCCCAAAGCGAGATGTTGTTGTTTCTGTTATACTGAGTTAAAAGGTCTAGGCATTGATCTGAAATCCCACGTCTTGGGACGTTTAAAATACGTAAGAGAGCTTCTTGATCTAAAGGGTTAGCAAGAACTCTTAAATAGGAAAGGACGTCTTTAATTTCAGCTCGTTCATAAAATTCAGTGCCTCCAAAGACTTCAAAGGGGATTCCTCTTTTCCATAGACCATCTTCTTGCCAAGAGGCTTGAAGAAGGGCTGTTTCAAATATTTGAGAAAGAGCGTTAGATCTATATAGGATAGCAATCTCTTTCCATTCGAGGTTTTTGTGTTTTTTAAGGTATAGGATTCTTTGTATAACAGATTGAGCTTCTTCAATTTCATTGGGAGCGTGGAACAAGAAAATGGGTTCGTTAGAAAGGCTTTGGCTCCAAAGTTTTTTTTCATATCTTTCGAGATTATTGGAAATAACTTGGTTGGCAGCTTGAAGTATATTAGGGGTGGATCTGTAGTTCTGTTCGAGTTTAACGGTAGTTTTAGCTGGAAAGTGTAGTATGTGCTTAACATCGGCTCCTCTCCATCCATAAATGGATTGATCGTCGTCACCGACAACGCACAAATTCCCATATTTTTGAGCAAGGAGCTCTGCGAGCTTATGTTGAATAGGGTTAGTGTCTTGGTATTCATCAATCATGATGTATTGAAATTTCTCTTGAAATCGATCTAAGATAGCAGGGTGTTGTTCGAACAGGCTAACAGTTAATGTGAGAAGACTGTCAAAGTCGACGGCGTTATAAGATCGCATACAGCTATTGAGTTTGAGAAGAAGGTCTTTGCTAAAAGAGTCGTGCCAGGTTGAGGAGCTAGAGTCTTCTTTTGAAGAGGAAGTTCCTTGGCTTTTGGCATGAGCAATTTTTTCTAGAGTAGTTTGCAAGGAAGGGAGTTCTCCGTCATGTTCTAAGCTGTGTCTTACAATTTGTGTAAGAACTCTTTTTACGTCTTTTTCGTCATAGAGGCTAAAGTCAGAGGTGAATCCTAAGTTGTGGATCTCTTGTCGTAAAATTTGCATGCAGAAACTGTGAAAAGTAGAGAGCGTAACTTGTTTAGCAATTTGAGGACTTGTAAAGCGAGTTACGCGAGATCGCATTTCTTCTGCAGCCTTATTTGTGAATGTAAGGCCTAAAATAGAGTGGGGGGAAACGTTTTCATTTTGGATTAAATGTGCGATGCGGCAGGCTAAAACACTAGTTTTTCCGCTGCCGGCACCGGCTAGGACTAAAACGCGCCCTTTAGAGGCTAAGACAGCTTTTTTCTGCTCAGGGTTTAGCATGGAATTTGCTTCAATAAATCCTGTAGATCATTTAAGATGGCTTGTTTTCCGATTTCAGAGCGAGGGAGTCTGGGCAGTATATTCAGAGTAAGACCTTTTGGTAAATGGTCGTAATGTTCTCTAAAAGCTTCCCTTACTAGTCGTTTAAAACGGTTTCTTTCATGGGCTTTACCGTATTTTTTTGACACGGTAATGCCTAGACGGATTCTAGGTAATCCTAGTTGGTATTGAAGGGAAATTACCTTACCTGTAAGGCGCTTCCCTTCTCTACTTATTTTTTGAAACTGCCCTCTTGAAAGGAGTCGAAGCGATTTAGGAAAGGAAAGGCCTACGCGGTTGTAAGTCTTTTTCTTCCTTGACGGCGTCTGCTGTTTACAATGAGGCGTCCCTTGGCTGTTTTCATTCTTTTTCGAAATCCGCATGCTTTTTGGCGCTTAAGTTTACTAGGTTGATAAGTTCTTTTCATTATGGTCACACACCTGAAATATTTAAAAAATCGCGTTTATCCTAACGGAAAGGTTTTTATCCAGCAAGAAGAAAATGTAAATTCCTTGCTTGCCAAGAAATAGCCGGGAGCATATAACTATAGGTAGCTTTTAAATTTTACCGGAATCATATTATGAAAGTTAGAGCTTCTATTAAGGCAGACCCTTCTAAAGGGGACAAAATCGTAAAGCGCCGAGGGCGAGTTTACGTAATTAACAAATTGGATCCAAATCGCAAGCAGAGACAAAAAGGTCCTGCTCGTAAAAAGTAACAAGAAAGTATAGGTTTTATGGCAAGAACATCTTCTATTGCAAAGCAGAAAAAAAGAGAAAGAATGGTAGCGTTGAAGTGGGATAAGCGTCAGCTACTCAAAAAAACTATTTTAGACCTTTCTAAAAGTGAAGAAGAGCGGTCCGATGCTGTTGTAGCTTTAAATAAACTACCGAAAAACTCTTCTCCTGTTCGTTTGCGCAATCGTTGCCAAATTACAGGTAGAGCTAGAGGATATCTTAGAAAATTTAAGTTATCGCGTCTTTGCTTTCGTGAGATGGCAAATAGTGGGCTCATTCCAGGCGTCGTTAAGGCGAGCTGGTAGCTTTTCAAAAAAAGCCTTCTTTTTAAGAAGGCTTTTTTTTATCCGTTTTTATTATCTTAGGGGAACACGCTTTCCCATAGCTTCCACTGATTAAAACTTTCATTCCAAATATAATGAGTTTCTTTAATAGTCCCTTCTTGCTTGAGTTCTAAGAGTCTAACTAAACTCATAGGTCCTACTTGTTTGTCTTCTTCGTCTAAGTAATACCAGATGGTTGTTAGAGAAAAGGGAGGGGGAAGGATTTCTTTTTTCAAAGGAATTTTCTTTTTTTTCCATTTTTTTAAGAAAAAGGGGAGGAAAATAAAGATAATTAAAGTGGCTAAGCCTTCTAAGCCTAGCACAGAACAGATCATAAACCAAAAAAACGGGTTTAACTTTCTTTTTTTTGCAATGTAGGCCCCTGCAAAACCCATAGCAACAAGGCGTAGGAATATTTCCATGTGCGACTATCACCTTTTCTCAAATAAGATTTTTGGCTATGATCCTAGCAGAACCCCACATTAAACACGAGGAATCACATGGACAGTCCACTTAAACACATTGATACAAAAGAAGTAGAACTACCAGATACTGTATTTATTAGAGATATTGAGAGCAGGGTCTTTCAATCGATTGCAGTACAGTGTCTTGCTAAAATTGAAGGGGTTTCTTTGCTTGAAGGAACTTTTATTGATTCGCTATTAGGAAGAGATGCCAATGATCGGATTAAAGGAATTTATGTAGAACAAGACTCTAAAAATCATTCGATTCAGGTTAAAGTAGAGATAAATATAGCCTATGGAATATCTATGCCTGATAAAGCGGAAGAAGTTCATCAAAAAATAGCTAAAGAAATTAGTCTTTTCACAGGTCTGCATGTGGGATCCGTCCACGTAGTCTTTAAAAATTTAATTCC
>CAMDHO010000051.1 GCA_945898205.1 Chlamydia trachomatis
ACAATTTAAATTAATTTTCTTGGTGGCAATGGAGAAGGGGGAATACCTGATCCCATCCCGAACTCAGAAGTCAAGCCTTTCATCGCCGATGGTACTACACACAAGAGTGTGGGAGAGTAGGTCGCCGCCAAGTTTTCTTTATCCCTCTAAATCTAACTAGCTATCTAGTAATTTTAGAGGAACTTTTTTTGACTTAAAATTAACGATATTAAATACTGAACCGCTAATTTTATATATAAATAATTAAATCAATTTTCTTGGTGGCAATGGAGAAGGGGGAATACCTGATCCCATCCCGAACTCAGAAGTCAAGCCTTTCATCGCCGATGGTACTACACACAAGAGTGTGGGAGAGTAGGTCGCCGCCAAGTTTTTCTTACGCCCCTTTAGATGTTCCTGGACAAGGAACTGTCTAGAGGGGCTTTTTTTTGTCTAGATGAGACTCCTAATTTTAGTGATTTAATTATCACCTCCTTCTGCTGATGAACAAGGAAATAATACATGTCCTTACTGCTTGCCTCGTTTGCATAACAGAGGCAAGCTCAGTCAATATACAACATGGGTTCATGTGATGGTTAGCTGCATATTGATTGGCGAAGGAGGGGTAACTCTTCCTTTATATATCTATTCTCTAAAATCCGGTCAGATTAAAGAAAAAGAAGGATCTCAAAAGAAATTACATAAACGTTCGAATGGACTTGCCAAAACTAAGATCTATCAAGACCTCTATACCTCTAATGACATCGGGCGAAGATGCAAGGATTCTGTGCTAAAAGAAGCTGATTGGTTTAATAGAGTGAAAATGGAAGAGATTTTCACAAATCTATTATTTTTTGAGGAGAAAGTTGTAAATCAAGATGGAACTTCTGAAACCATCTATAAGCTAGCTTGGATTTGTTCTAAAAAAATCTTTCACAATAAATGTTTTACACAAGGAGCAGTCCGAATCTACTGATGGAATGGAAAATGATGAGGTTCATAGCGTTTGCTATAAAGGAACTTTTTACGAGCACTTTTATAGCCCAAGAACTTCAAAAGACCGGCTCTTGCATGAGATTTGCCAAGCACATCCTTCAGCAACTTATTGAAAGGTCTTGAAATATCGTCTCTTTGTCGCCTATTCTAACAAAAAATCGACTGCAATTCCGTTTTAAGTTTTTTCTGTGATTCTAAAAAATACAACAGAAGAAAATGATAATTAAATAGATATGATTTTTTAAAAAAACAAACGAATCGATTCGGAGAGGAAATCTTTTGCGCCTAAAATTAAATTTATAAGTTTTCCTCTTAGGAGTTGTCCTTCACTAATAACGGCTGGATTGTTTTATCCATATTTGTTGTTTAGCCCGTTGTTCAAAATAACATGTCGGCAGAGTTCTTTCAAGAGTAGACTCTCTAGTTTTTGGACAGAAATCTTTTAGTTTCTTCTTGAAATAGAGTAAAAGAACGTGATATCTTCAAGATTAAAAGGATGTATTAAATGGATGAAAATATAGATCTTCTTCTCTCAAGTATTGAAAACCGCCTTCTTCACATGTCGAGGTATCTTTGACCTGGCTCAAAAAGAGTCAGAAGTTGAAGAGTTAGAAGCTAAAATGGAAGGGGAGGGTTTTTGGGATGATAATCAATCAGCTCAAAAAGTTATTTCTCAGTGTAAGACTCTAAAAATGTGGACGGTTCCTTATCAAGAGTTAACTCAAAGTTTTTCTAGTATAAAAGAGCTTCTTCCTGAGGTAATAAAAGAGAAAGAGGAAGTTCTTTTAGAAGAATGTCGTCAAGAGTTGAATCGTATAGATAAAAGTTTGTCAGAAATGGAAATACGTAAAATGCTATCTGGCGAGATGGATAGTAAAAACTGCTATTTGAGCATTAATTCAGGGGCCGGTGGAACAGAAGCCTGTGATTGGGCTCTTATGTTAAGCCGCATGTATCAAAGATGGACTGCAAAAAGAGGGTGGAAGCTAGAGGTTGTGGATATGGTGGATGGGGATGTAGCAGGGATTAAAAGTGTAACTTTAAAAATTTCAGGTCCATTTGCATATGGTTATTCTAAAGCAGAAAAAGGGGTTCATCGTTTAGTTCGTATTTCTCCTTTTGATAGTAATGCAAAAAGACATACAAGCTTTGCATCTGTTGATGTCATTCCTGAAGTAGAAGATGATATTGAGATTGTAATTAGACCAGAAGACCTTCGAATTGATACATATCGAGCTTCAGGGGCAGGGGGACAGCACGTTAATAAAACAGACTCAGCTGTTCGTATTACTCACTTATCGACAAATATTGTAGTTTCTTGTCAAGGAGAGCGAAGTCAACTCCAAAACAAAGAAACTTGCTTGAAGTTACTCCGCGCTAAATTATATGAAAAAGAAGTAGAAGAGCGTCAGAGTAAGTTAGCAAATTTGGGAGGAGAAAAAAAAGAGATAGCTTGGGGTAGCCAAATCCGTAATTATGTTTTTCAACCATATACTTTAGTAAAAGATACACGAACAAAATATGAATCTGGTAACGTGCAATCTGTAATGGATGGAGAGTTAGATGGGTTTGTTAATGCCTATTTAAAGGAGTACGGATAGGGTGGATAAAATAGAAATAGATATTCGATATACAAGAATTTTAGATATTTCTTATGTTCGAGGGTGGTTGCAGGATCCAAAAGTGCTTTACTGGTTTTCAATGACTAGTTCAGAGGAAATTGAGCAAGCATTGTCTTGTTGGATGAGTTTTTACAGATATAATGCGAGCTTAACTGCCGTGGTTAATAGAGTGCCATGTGGCATCGCTACTTTATTTTTACCTCCTTATAAGAAAGTTAACCATCACTGTCTTTTTAAGATTTGCGTAGATCCTAACTATCAAAGACAAGGAGTTGGAACGGCTCTTATTAAAAATATTAAGCATTTAGCGAAAACAGAATTCCACTTTGAGTCGATTTATACAGAGGTTTTTGAAGGCAATCCTCTAATCAAATTAGTTGAAAAGTTTGATTTTAAAGAGTTTGTTAGTCAAGAGAATTACGTAAAAAGTAAAGGTCGTTATCTTGCTCGACTGTTGATGGAGACTGATCTAAGAGAAAAGGATAGTGTATGAAATCAATGCATCCAGAGTTAACTATTCGATTTACGGAAGAGGAAGATTCCATATATTTAAAAAAATGGTTGAGTGCTCCGAATGTGTCAAGGTGGTTTCCTTTACAAGAGGAAAAAGAAATTGATGATGCCGTACGAATTTGGACTAGTTATGTGAAACAAAACAGCAGCTTAACGGCTCTTTGGAATGGGGAACCTTGTGGAGCTGCTGTTTTAAATCTACAGGCTTTTAAAAAGCTAGCACATACATGTTTATTAACGATTATTGTAGCAGAAGATAAACGAGGGCTGGGCATCGGAACAGTTCTTTTAGCTGATTTAGAAGACCTAGCACGAGATGTATTTCATATTGAAATTCTCCACTTAGAAGTGTATGAAGATAATCCAGCTAAAAGACTTTATGAGAGAATGGGATATAAGGCCTTTGGAGAGCACAAAAATTTCACTCGTGAAGCAGATAGGTATAGAGCAAAGATCTTTATGCAAAAGATCTTGAAAACCACTCCATTTTAAGCAGAAAGGGATAGCATATATGGCAGGACATAGTAAATGGGCAAACATAAAACATAGAAAAGGGCGCGCAGATCAGCAAAAAGGCAAAATGTTTTCTCGTGTAACAAAAGAAATTATTAGCGCAGTAAAGCAAGGTGGAGCTGACCCAAAATCTAATCCTAAATTGAAGGTGGCTTTATTAAAAGCAAAAGAAGCAAACCTCCCTAATGATAACATTGAGCGGAACATTAAAAAAGCGTCTTCTGCGGATCAAGCTGATTTTACAGAATTGAATTATGAGCTTTACGGTCATGGTGGGGTAGGTCTTATTGTAGAAGTTATGACAGATAACAAAAATCGATCTTCTTCCGACATGCGTATTGCAACAAATAAAAGAGGTGGAACGATTGCAACGCCAGGTGCTGTGATGTTCAACTTTGATCAAAAAGGTGTTTTACAGGTTGCTAAGGGGAGTTTTTCAGAAGAAGATCTTTTTCTTTGGATATCGGAATCGGGAGCTGAAGATTTTGAAGCAACGGATACCGGTTTTATTGTGACAACGCCACCAGATCTTCTTTATCAGGTTAAAGAAAAACTCCTAGCTCAAAAAGTTGTTGTTGAGGAATCTAGTTTGGAGAGGATTCCTAAAAATTATGTCGAGTGTTCGGAGGAAGTGATTGCGGCTAATGAAGCTTTGGTTGATTGGTTAGAAGAACTAGATGATGTAGATGCAGTTTATCATAATATGAAAGAAATGGAAGTTTAAATATGGAATTCAAGCAGGTTCATCAGTAAACGAGGAGAGAAGAAAGTTTTTGTGTTTCTATCTTTATTCATTCAATTAAACTATATTTTAGTGCTTTTTTTATTTGTTTTAAACTAATGCAGTTTTTTTGTATCATTATTGCTTGCTGAATTTAAAATTAAGTTTTAACGATGTTTGTGAATAGAATTTATTTGGATAGGATTCCGCTAGTAAGAGATTTAGAATTTCAAGTTCCGTTGACTTGGAATAAGGTCTGTAATTTTTTTTCTGAATATTCTTTATTTTCTGTGATGCCGAAAGATGATCAGTTTCTTTGGAATGATTTTCAAAAAAAAATAAATGAACAGCCGATTCAAATTCAAGAAAAAATAAAAAACATTTTTAAAAAACATAAGATAGAGATAAGTAAAGGTGTTTTTGAAAAAAAACATATGCAACTTTTCTTAACCTCTTTGCACACTCCTTATATATCTGACTTAGGGGATGAGGCAAAAAGACTGTCTCCTCAAGAGGTGTTAAAAAAATTAGACGGTTTTCTTGAGAGTGTAGCTCCTTTACCCCAGGTAGATGTTTACAAAGAGGGATTACAAGGTGTATATGAAATGATTTGTCAAGACGCTATTTCAAGAGATCATGAAAGAAGTTTGTTTGTTAAGGAAATAGCAAAGTTAAAAACCCCGCAAGCATATTGGGAGTTTTTAACAAAGATGATTGCGGGGAGAGATTTAGAAGAGGGAATGTTAATTCCTGCTCTTGGGGGAGAAGAGTTTTATTATATCTATAAGAAGATCAGCCAAAAAGGTCTCATGGCCTATGCTCTTAAACCTTTACATGAAAAATCGGATTTAAAGCCTGTTCTTTTTTTTCGTCCTACCCAGATGTCTCTAAGCTCAGAAAAGATGGTGGAAACCTTAATGGACAACTTTTCCTTAAATGGAGTGGGCTATGATGGGTTTTCCGAATCAGAGACAGAGCTGAATGAACTTATGAGAGAAGAGGGGTTCCGTTCTCCCCAAGATAAGATTCTAGTGGCAGGTTATAGCTTAGGCGGAGTGCATGCTCAACGCTTTCTTGCAAATGGAGATAACTGGAAGCATTTTTCAGAAGCTATCATATTTAATTCTTCAGCAATTGATGAAAAAACAGCTTCGAGCTTCGCTTTCAAGGTGAATATGGGTTCTTTTTTGTTGAGACACACGCCTTCTTTATTGTTTTTTCGAACAAAAGGAGACCTAATCGATCAAGGAGGAGATTATCATCTGGGATCCGGGGTTTTTCCTTTTTCTAATATTCGTATGAACCTGATCCGAGTCTTGCCTTTTAATAAACTAGATAATTGCTTAACAAGGCACTTGACTTGTTATTTAAATGAAGAGACCGAAATAGAGGTTCTTGATGTGAAAAGCATAGGAAATCACCATCTTCTGAACAATATCAAAGAAGGAAAGGAGAAAAGCTTTTTGGAAAAGGCCAGGAAGTCGATTGCTTTTCTTTTTATCCCCATCTATTATAGCTTATTTTTTTTTACTTGGCTTTCAAACATTATTTTCTTGCAACAGACGACGCGTCGAATTAGACTCTTGTTAGGCAGCACCACAAAGTGGATGCAAAATAAGAAGGAATGATATGCAGACAGCCACCTTAGAAAAAGTATATGAGAAGAAGAAAATTGCTAAGAAACGAATTCTGGTTCTTATCAGTGAAGGGGGGGGAGGTCATAAGATGGCAGGAGAGTCCCTTAAGGATATTTTTTCTTCAGAGTATACTGTGGATGTTATCAATGTATTTACTCAAATTATTCATCCTTTAGATTGGTTGCACTCGATAACCTCAGGGCTTTTTACGGGCGAAGATTTCTATAATTTTATGTTGAGAAAAGGCTATCATAAAAGTGTTCATATTTATGCGAAAGTTGGCAATAAATACATGAGTGCAAATCGGCTACGTATTGAAAAGTTGTGCGAAAAATACTTACTTAAACTAAGTGGTTCTTATGATCTCGTCATTTCAACGGTCCCGTTTATCAATAGCGGTATTGCAAAATGCTTGCAGAAAAGAAAAACCCCATTCCTTATTTTGCCAACAGATTTAGATACGTCGACATTTTTTGTGGGAATGATTGCTAAGCAGTTTAAGTCGGATGATAAAATAGCCTTTGCGTTGCCATATGACGATCTAGATTTAAGGAAAAAAGGGCTTAAAAATGCAGCAATTCCTCACGATAAAATTGTTATTAGTGGATTTCCTGTTAGAGGTGTTTGTCAAAAAAAGCATAGCCCAACTGGAATTAAACTTTTAAAATTAAAGCATGGGATTCTCGAAAATCACTTATCAATTACGCTTGTTTTAGGAACTTCTGGAAACCGGATGTTATTGGAATATACGCAAGAGCTGGCCAAGCTATCAAATGAACAATTTTCACTTCCTTTGCAATTTAACATTTGTGTCGGGAAAAATGAAAAAATAAGAAAAGCTATTTTGGAATGGCTTTTAAAGGAGGGGGGGGTCTTAATTCAAGAATCCTCTTTATTTACTACGATTAAAGCTGTGAACGGGCTTGTGTTCTACTTGCGCAAGTTTACAAAGGATTTGATAGAGATCATGGCAGTTTCTGATCTCATTATTACTAAAACAGGTTCTTGCTCAGTCAATGAAGGGATCTATTTAGGAAAAAAACTTCTTTTGGACAATACTGACACCTCTTCCGCCCGCTATCTTTTTTGGGAAACATTTAATTTGTATTTTGTACGAAAGCATGGTCTTGGAGATGTGTTTTATAATTCTTCAGAGATGACAACTCTTGTTCGGGTACTTCTTCAAGAAGATTTAGGCCACCCTGTTACATCAGGCACTTTTCTTGTTCCTGATTTTAAAGAAAATATTCAAAAAATTGTAACCCAGATGCTTTCTTAAGATAAGTGTTGCGGAGAAAACCACAACACTTAATATGTGTTTTATTCTGCGGGAGAAGAAGTAAATGTGCCTAGGGTTTCGAGTTCTTTTTGAGTGATTTCTTGATATAAAAGAGGTTTGTCATCCGAAGATTCTCCTTTGACTAAAATAGCAAGACGGTGAAAGTTTTCCTTAGAAAGGAAGCTGTTGACGTCTTCTAAAAAAGCTTCATATGGAAGTTCTTTTAATGAGGCAATGCGCTTTGTTATACGCTCAAAATCGCCGTTATATTCAAAAGCTAAGGCTGTAAGTCTTTGAGCCATTCCACTTAAATTTTCAGGGGGCATTTCCATTAGAGCTATTTGAGCTTCTTTTAAAAGGTCGAATCGGTCTTCTGGTATTATTTCTCGGATCCGTTTTGTGAAATCGGATAGGAAAGTTTCAAAACGATATAAAAGGTCTTCTGAAGAGTAAGAGCTAGATTGTACCATAAAAGTGTGAACTAATTGACTCTCTATCTCAGAAGGTCTTGATTCTACGATATAACCAGTTTGCTGTTGAGTTCTTAATGTTTTATAAAAGGCTTCGTGAAGCGCTTTAGAAACGATTTGTTGAGAAGCTTTTTTGGTAAAGGAAAAAGGACCTTCTTGGATGGCTAGAATAGTTGCAAATCCTTGACGAGAGGTATTTGTTTCTATTTTAAAAGGACCTTTTAATTTAGGAAGCAAGAGGAACTCTTGCTTTTTTTGGTCTTTTACTAGGAGGGGATTAAAAGAGCTGAGTTCTGTTTGTAAACTGACAGCTAAATTAGTAGCTTGATCTTCTGGCAAGTTGCCATAGATCATTCCTTCTAAATAAGAGCAAGACAACCACTCTTTATAAAAACTGGTAAATTCTTCAAAAGAAATAGATTCTAGCGCCGTTAGTTTTTCTTCAGATATAGGAGCATCATTTAGAAGAGTGCTGGATAGAATTTGAATTGCCTGCTTAATAGGAAGTTCGAAGGATTCATTAGAATAGAGAGTTAGTAAAGATGTTTTATAGGTGTCAAAATGAGAGGGGGAGACATCTAGTGATTTAATCCCACTAAAAAGAGACTTGGTAAGTTCTGGGGCTTTTTCACTATAGCCTAGAATATTAAAAGAAAACTGCATGGTTTTATAAGAGAAAGCAGTGGACAGTCCCCCTTTATTTGCAAAAAAAAGAATGGATGAAAGTTCTTCTTTCAAACTTTTGCAAAAGAGATCCATTAAGGCAAAAGATTTTGCAGATCCATCAAGAGTTGCCGTTTTGATGTTAAAAGAAAGCGAGGTTTCAGGCACAAGATAAGAGTCGTCTGCAGCAAAATATATTTTGCATTGATCGCTATTTACAAGTAATTTAGGAGTTATGACTTTTTTCTCAGCGTTGTTGTTTTCTAAAGAAATTGGAATAGAGGTCAATACAAAGGGATTAAGAGGTGGATTTTGAATGCTTGGATGAGGGGCGGCTTGCTGCCAAGCTAGTAATTTGGAGGGTAAAATGGGTTGGATGGTATATTGGACCCCATACCACTTTTCTAAGGATAGAGATTTGATGTCTGATTGACTAGGATCTGCCACAACGAAATAAGCGCAGGACTCGGGTGTTAAGGCTTTTAAAAATTTTAAGATGGATTGTGGGTTGAAAGATGTCGGGATCATTGTTTTTTCAGGAAACGTAGAGAGATTTTCGTCGACAATGTCATTTGCAAGGCTAGAAATCCAATGAAAAGGTTCTTCTCTAGATTGGTACTGATAGTTAATTTGCGCCATGGTTTGTATTTCTTGGAAAACAGCCAACGGCAAGCCGTTTTGTTTTAAGCGAGAAAGAGCCTGAAAGCAGCGCAAAATCACGCTATCGATTTGAGAAAGTCCTTTATTAGTCAGCTTAATAACGATGTTAAATAAACTAGCATTTTGACCAAAACGATCTGCTGAGGCATTTAATGATTCTGCTAAGCCTTCATTTTTAAGTTCTTGTATAAGGCTTAAATCAGAGGCTTGTTCAAGAGCATAGGAGATGAGGTCAGCAGTCCATTTTTCATTAACGGAAGAAAATTCCTTTGGAAGTTCCCATACTAGAGAGAGGGTTTTTAAGTCTTTAACGGGTTTGATATAAATAAAATGACCTGTTTGCTGATCGGAGAGAAGCGGTTCGGAAGAGAAATGGTCTATAAGAGGTTCATTGTTTGGCACTCTAGAGAAATCGTTAACGGCAAGTTCTATCATTTGAGGAATGGGTAGATTAGAAAGCAAAATAAGGTGCATATGATTTGCACTATAGTGCGTAGTATACCAGTTTTTTAGAGCCTCTTGAGGAATTCCTGAAAGAGTTTTAGCGTTGCCTGTGCTAAATTTTTGATTGGGGTGTTTAGCGTTGCCTGTTTCTTTTAACACCATATACTCTCTCCATCCATCATTTTCGATGTTTTTGGAGTTCTCTTGATCAACAGCTAATAGCTCTCTATTGATGCAAGATGGATTAAAAAGAGGGTCGATAAAAAAGTGAGAAAATCGATCTAAAGCGCCGGAGAAAGCTCCGTTGTTGATGGAAAACATATAAACAGTACGATCGGGTGCTGTGAAGGCGTTGAGAGTTCCCCCATTGTCTTGTATATATTGGCTATATTCGGATTCGTCAGGATATGCTTTATTGCCCATAAAAAGCATGTGTTCTAGAAAGTGGGCCATTCCAGGATATTCCTCCGGATCTTGCCAGGAACCGGCTTCAACGCTTACTGAGGCGGCAGACTGGTCAATGTTGGGGTCGGAAATTAGGTAGACCTGCAGTCCGTTTTGAAGTTGAATCTTTGTTGTTTTTCTTTTCTCTAGACTGGGAGTTAAAATGGGATATTCGGCTTCGTCTTCGATAAGGGTGTAAGGAGGTGTGACGATTTCTGCATGTAGGAAACTAGAGGACGTAAAGTAGAGGAGTGTTAGGTAGAAAGTTTTATTTATTTTTAGCATAAGTTATTAGACTCCTTAATGTTTTGAAATAGGGAAGTTATTATATTCTTTGCAAACTTCAGACCAGATAAATTCAGCTCGAAGCTCTCGTTTCTTTCTTTTATCACTGTCTTCTAATCCTGGAATATTTTCCATATCAATTTGCGCTCCGACGCATAGGTGGACCTTGCCTCTTTTTGTCCGTCTGGACTCCCCAAGCTCTAATTGAACGGTGTCTGGGGGAGGGAGGAGGTCATAGGTGGCAAGGGTCATGGGATAGAAAGAGGTGGGTTGAGAAGCTCGTTGAGTCATGAGATAGAATAATTCGATGCTAGAGGGGTCAAAAGGGGCTATTTGCACCCTTCCTGACTCATCAGCTCTGTCGCGGCCTCCACTAGGAGCTACGTAAATAGAATGCCCGCCTTCACAAAGTAATTGGAGCATGATTTCCATTGTTCTTTTATTGTGAAGTTGTTTGTTTGTTTTTAGCTCAGGAGGTTGGTCTATGTATTTTTTAGAGTAGATGCAAAGTAGGTTGCATCCTAAACTAAAAGGGACGGCCAAAGGATCTGTAGTGACTCTTTCTCCCGCTACAAAGATTATCTCTTTGGCTAGTTTAGGATAAGTGTCCTCTAATAAAATGCTAATAGCTTGTGGGTCCGCCTCGATTTGATGGTTAGCTAAAAAAATAACATTTTCCTTTGCTTCCAGTTTACGTGAGATTTCCAGTAGGTGGTTTTGCCCTTTTACCGTTGAATGCTCAATATCGATAAGGGGTTTAAAGAAGTCGAGTCCAAACTTATAGTAATTGAAGGGGTCTAGGATTTGATGGTGATAGGGGGAAAAGAGAAAGGGCGTTTGAATTTGTTTTTCCACAAGGTCTAAGAAGGTAGAAAAAATGGGCTCGCAAAGGGATTTGTTTATATGATGTTTTTCGAGAGCGATTTGATAGCTAGTATAAAATTGCAAGAGGAGGCGATAGTATTTTTCTGAAAGCAGTCCCTTAGAGAAGGACTGCTGTAATTTTGGTAGAAAAGTCATGTGGGTTCCCCGATTAGACCTCTATTTTTTTCCCGCTAACGGATGAATAGAACTCATATTCATTTAAATGTAAATTATCATTCACTTGAAATGTTAAAGTAGCTTGGTTTTTTTCTGCGAATTTTTTCAGAAAATCTTTGTCTTGATGTCCTAGGTAATAGTCAAGATCAGGATGTGAAATAAGTTCGATCCCAAACTGTAAACCTTGTGAAATGATTTTTTTTAAGGCTCTTTCGATGTCTATAGAGGAGCTTTCATGTGTTTTAATCTGACCACTTCCGCTGCAATAAGGGCAGTGAGTAAAGAGGGTTTGAGTAAGCGATTCTCTGCTTCTTTGTCTAGTCATCTCTACAAGTCCAAATTCGCTCATCCCTAAAATAGTACATTTAGCAGAGTCGTCTTTCATGGATTCTTTTAAACGATCAAGAACCCTCCTTTGGTTTTTGCGAGAGCGCATATCGATAAAGTCACAGATGATAAGCCCACCTAAATTTCTAAGTCGCAATTGTCTTGCGATTTCATCAGCAGCTTCTATATTGATTCTGACTAGCGTTTCTTCTACATCTCCGGATTTGGATTGAAGGCTACCTCTTCCTGAGTTGATGTCTATAGTATACATTGCTTCTGTGCGTTCAAAAAAGAGATAACTGCCGCTTGGAAGCCATACTTTGCGCCTTAGAGCCTTTTCGATTTCTCTTTCGACGTTAAAACGTTCGAACATGGGAGTTTTATCCCGATAGAGCTCAATCTTTAAAGGGTGTTCGCTACTATATTTGCTATATAGTCTCTTTGCAATCTGATGGGTGTTATAGTCATCGATGAGAAGTCTATCAAATTTTTTATCCACAGCAGTAAGAAGCGATCTTTTTATGAGGTCGGATTCCTCATAAAGGCAGCAAGGCTTCGAGGCTTTGTGGAAATTTTCTACGATTTCTTGCCAGTTTTGTAAAAGTTCCGTCGCTTCGTCTACCAGCATTTCTGTGGAGGCATTGACGCTGGCTGTTCGGCAGATAAGGCCCATGTCTTTAGGCATTTCAAAGGCTCGAATTAATTTTTTTAAGCGATCTCTTGCTGAAGGGTCTGCGATTTTTCGAGAAACTCCGCGATGAGGGGTTGTAGGTAAAAGTACTAAATATCTTCCTGCGATAGATATGTTAGATGTGAGCCTTGCTCCCTTTGTTCCTATAGGTTCTTTGATTACTTGAACAAAGACAGGCTGGTCCAGTTTCATTATCTTGGTAATGTCGACTTCTTTGCTGTCTTTGGCGTTTTCTGCCGCAAGATCGTGAGCCCAGTCAAAGTCCATTTCAAAACGTTCTTGAAATTTTTGAGTGTTTTCCAAGATGTCAGAGATGTGGATGAATCCGTTTTCTCCTTCATTGATGTCAATAAACGCAGATTGGATATTATGTAAAATATTCGTGACTTTCCCACGATAGATGTTACCGGCTAGCTGTCTATTTTTTTTTCTTTCCACGACAAAATCGTGGAGAATCCCGTTTTTTAATACGGCGTATCTTGTTTCTTTCGATTCAATGTTTAAAAGAATCTCTTGCATGGATCTCCCAGGTGGATTGTAGGTTGATTTGGAGACAATTCATATCTGAAAGACATACTAGATGAAAAAATGTTCTTTTTCTACAAAAAATAGAGAGGTTTCTTTTTTAATTTTCTTTTGAAAAAAAGAAGGACAGTTCTTTTTCAAGATTTTCAAGGAAATTACGCTGTAAAAGGGTGATGGTGCTGGTTAAGCTGTGGGGGAAAGAGGCTGAGCGAGCCGTTCCGTGACATTTGATGACGAGGCCATTAACCCCGGCTAGGAGGGCTCCTGGATATTCGCTATAGTCCAATCGGCTGCGAAGCTTATTTAGATGCGAGTATTCTGAGAGTTGATCTAGTAGAAAGCGAGCGATGCCTTCTGATGTTTTTAAAAAAATATTTCCTGTAAATCCATCTGTGACTAGAACATCGACAAGGCCCTCAAAAGCGTCGCGACCTTCTATGTTTCCGTAGAAAAAAGGATATGTTTTATTAAGTATTTTATAGGCTTTTTGAAGTTCTGGGGGGCCTTTTATAGCTTCCGTTCCAATATTAAGGAGACCTACTTTAGGGTTTTCTATGCCTCTTGCTTTTTGGTAGGCAATACCCATGGCAGCAAACTCTAGGAAATTGGAGCTCTTGCATGCTGTGTTAGCACCGACATCTAAAATCACAGTTTCTTTTTTTTTAGAGGGGATCAGGGTTAAAAGAGCGGGGCGGGAAATCTGGGGAAGGGTGTCTAGGTGTATTCTGGCTGTAGCCATTAAAGCTCCAGTGTTACCCATGGAGATAAAAGCTTGAATGGTTTTGTCTTTTAAGGCTCGCATGCCAAGATGTAGAGAAGATCCTTTTTTTCTGCGAACAGCTAAAAGGGGATCTTCGTCCATCGAAATGACTTCAGAGCTGATTTGATAGGAGATAAATGGAACGGACTGAAGTTCTTCCCGGTTTTTTTCTTCTCCGAATAGAACAAAATGAGCAGAGTGTTTTAGGCTTTCTAAGACAGGGAGGAGGGACGTTAAGACAAATCTTGAGTCTTCATCGCTCCCCATCAAGTCGAGGCCAACTGTAGGAAGAGGGTTACTCTTCTTTTGCATGAACAACGGCTGCGCCATCATAAAATCCACAATGAGGACACATACGATGGGAAAGGGTTGGCTTTCCACAATTGGAACATTTGCCAAAACTTTTTGGTTTTTTTGCGTGGTGAGATCTACGCGAGTTCTTGCGCGCGTTAGATGTTCTGTTACGTGGTACTGCCATAAATCAAACTCCTTATAATTTAGGTCACCGTTATAGCGAAATTTCTATTTTCTTTAAAGAGAAAAAAAATACGAAAATGTTTTATAAGCTAGAAAAAGGGAACTGAGCGCTTTTTGTAGCTTCATTAGTGTGTGTTTTTAAAAATTTTTCAACTGTGGATCTTTCGGGGCAATTTCCGTTACATTCAGTAAATAAAGGGAGTTGTAATAGTAGATCTGCTCTTAAGAGATCTGAAAAGTCAAAGGTTGAAGGGATTTCTTTGGTGGACTCTGCGTGGTAAAAATCAGTTAAACTAATAGGGACGACTGTGAGTTCGTTGCATATGGAGCAGGGCATCCAAGCTGCTGTGTTAGCTTGTAGCTTTAAGATGAGATGTTCTCCTGTTACATAGGCTGTTCCGGATAAGGAAAGTGTTTCTTGAAAGCTGGGATCTGTTCCTAAAAAAGAAGTGGAAATGGTTCCGTCAAAAGTTTCCTCTTGTCCTTCTTTTAGTCGGTCTATGTAGATTACTAGTTCCATAATTTGGGTCCTTGATTTGATCTTCAGGGGCAATAGGATATCCTGTCTTTCCATATCTTTCTATAGTTAAATTTTATTTTTTCATTATTTTTTTATCGTTGAGTTATTATAGCACTAAATACTTTACGTTGATATTGATTCATTTTTTTATTATAATAATGAATTCATTAATAGTTGAGGTGTAATTATGTCTGCTGGCGTTTGTAATACACTATCTTTTAATTTAAGCATGTCTCAGGAGTATCTAGATTATTTCGAGAGTTGTGCGGCTTCTTTAAAAGAAACTAAAGATAAAATCATTAGTTTAGGTGAAGATATTTATAAGATTATTTTGAGCGGAACGACAGAAAGTTATTCTAGGGGAGCCCGTTTGTTAAAAGCTGCAAATGCTTTAAGCTTGCCCGCTAAATTGACTGTTGGGGTCAGTTTGGGGGCTCTTGTATATTTAGTGTATAATAAATACACAAAGAAAAACGGCTCTTCCATAAAGCAAGACAGTCCTTCTCGAGCCCCTCCGAGTAAAAAGTTTAATATAAACGCATTGCGTAGACGGCACGAAAGAGAAGAAAGGCTAGCAGCCCACCCTTTGAGGCTAACTAGCCGGAAAGGGTGAGTTTAAGTGCTTGATTTCATTACGTTTAGTTTTCCTCTCTTTTTTCTATGATTCCATTTGTTGCCTTCTAATTTTTTAGAAAAAAGAGAGTTTAAAGTCTTTTTCAAACGGGTAAAATATTTTCAGATATTCTAGTAACGGGCCGATGTGGGTAGAATCATTGGCCCTTTTATAAAGCAGGTTCTTGGGAAGTTTTGGGGGCAGGTAAAAAAGGGTGGTTTTTAGAAGCAACGGAAATTCAACAATAAAAAGAGTGAAAAATCTTTTAAAAAAAAGATGCGAACAGTAGAAGGAAACCAAACTATCAAATAAGGTTGCCGTATGTCCG
>CAMDHO010000052.1 GCA_945898205.1 Chlamydia trachomatis
TTTTTTCTTTGATTTTCGCTAAAACTTCAAGATATTTTATTGATTTTCCTGACATAAAACCTCCGTTACACATGCTAACCTCCTTGTTGGTGGACATGGTTAGCAGATTTGGTAGGTGATATTTTTTATTTTAGGAACGTAAATCTGACTTTTCTATTTGGGGGAAACCTGACATTTCTAATTAGCGCCTACAGGTTCGTAAAGATAAAGCAAGTCGTCAATTTATTGAAAAACTTTGGGAAAAACGAAATGCTCCCAGCTTTTCACAAGATTCTGTTTGTCCGACTCTTGGGACTTGTAAAAATCAAGCGGTCCTTCACGAGCAAGAGGCTTTTGCTAGATTAATTGAAGAAAACCGCTCTCTTTTAAATACAATTCTTACAGTTGTGAAACCAAGAGACTCATATCAGGATCAAGAATTAGCACTAAACACCTTCAAAAGAGATGGCACTTTTAGTCGCATACAAGAAGATTGGGGTACCAGTTGGATTACGTATCACGACAACTATGATGGTTGTTGGAGAAAAAATGATTGGATGGGACAAACTGCTGGAGTTCCTATACGAGGAAAAATGCAGGGCTCCGACGCCATTACGCCTATTCGAGAAAATTATCTTCAATGGATGTTAAGCCAAGTAGTAGATGAAAATCTTTCTGTTGTTAGCTATAAAAGTGGAATAACCGTCCCCACAGAAAAAATAGAGTACACTGATTTCTATGCACTGCGCGATCTTGTTAAACAAGGAGAAGGCTATGACGCTGCCATACAAGCGGCAACTAAGGGAATAGAAAGCTCCTATGATGTTATTCAAAAACATGCTTTAGTTCTTTTCGAAGCTCTTGTTAAACAAGGACAAAGCTATGGCGCTGCCATACAAGCCCGCCTTTTAGAACTTGGAGATCTATAAAAAGTTTCGTGGTAGAAACTTAAGGCATTTAATCTATTTGCAATTTCAATTTTTTATGTATTACGTCAGTGCTTTGTAGTTTATCATCCAGGTATAATGAAAGCAAAGGACAGATTACATTAAGAGACTCTTTCCATTTATTCTTTGGAATTACTTCGACTTCATACTCAAAATCTTTTAAGCAATAGAATCAATCCATGTAAAAAAATGTGGATTTGACAAATTAAACCTAAAAAATAAGAATAAAACATGCTTTGTCTTATGGAGATTCGTGCGTTTTAAGAAAAAGTCCGTCTGCATGTTTTGAGTTGAGGAATGTTAAATAGATGAGCTTGGAAATATTTCCCGTCTTTACAGGTTTTACAGCCCAAAATATTCTTAGCAAAAAACTAGAAATCCAGTCGAAACCCTAGAGAGAACCCCTCGAGAGAAATTCGTTCTTGCTCTAATTTATTGCCTACAGAACTAAACCAATTGCCCCACCGCTCTTGATTAAAAAAATAATTAAATTCATATCCCGTCTTCATTGTAAATAGACAAAGAGAGTCTTCAAACTTTTTTTCGTATTGAAATCCTAAAGAACATTCCATTACGGTCATTCCCATATTCAAATCATGTCTTTCATGAATATTATGATAACTTTTTAGCCAACTTAAAGCGCTATCCCCAAAAAAGAAAACGCCTTTTCCTAGAGTTAAGAAGCTATCCACTCCCCCTCTAGTTCCCAGTCCCAAAGAATTATTCGCCAAAGCAGGTTCTTTTAAAACACCTCTTTCAAATCGTTCATAATCAATATCAAATTTCTGGTACATACAAGTCCCTCGAATCCCTATATGAGGACGTACACTCAGGATTTTTTGCACTTTAAAAGTTTTACCTATTTCCACATCGCCTATATCTACATCTAATCGCCAACTAGAAGCTGTTGATCTTCCAAGCTCTATAGCCTGAGGAGATTCTACTTGATGCCATAAAGGCATGAGCTCCCCATCTTTTTCTAAACTAGCATAGGATTTAGAATGAAAATGTGTATAAGTCCCTGCAACAAAAACATCTTCAACAGCGCGATTATATTTAATGCCATTTCTGAATCCCCAATCCCATTTTAAGGACGGATCTAACACATGCCCATGTAAAACTGCTTTTTTATCTCGACGAGCGAAACGTTTAACTGAATCGGAACTATTTATTTTCCATAGAGCTGATTCTGCTTTAGTTTTTTCTTTTTCTAATAGTGGAAATCGAGACTCTTGAAAAGAAGCAAAATCAAAAATGGGTTCTTCAGCTTGAAAGATAGAAGTAAAGGTTAAACAACCGAATAAAAAACCTCTCAATGCCTCATCCCCTAGTTTGCCTTGTATATGTATTTAGGTCGTACAATAGGAGTTCCCTTACCCCCCCGAGCTTCTACTCTTTCGTAAACAATCTGAATAGCAATTCCTATACAACGAGAGAGACCAAAAAGCAAAGTAAAATATTGAGGGAATGCAAATCCCGCTGCTGTAAGAAGAGTCCCTGAAATGGCATCTACATTCGGATAAGGGCTTGAAATCTTAGGATTCTCAGAAAGGACTTTAGGTCCTACCTTGCGTAAATGCCCAGCAATCTTTACAAGCGAATGGTTCGGATAGTGCTTTTCTACATATTGGTATTGGACTGTAGCTCTTGGATCTTCCACTCTAAGTACAGCATGACCAAAACCAAAAAGTAACTCACCAGCTGCCAGCTTGTCTCGAATGAGAGCCTCTACTTGATCCTCAGAAGCATTTTCTCCAACCTCTTTTAAAATAGACTCAACAAAATGCAAACAGTCTTGATTAGCCTTACCATGCCTAGGCCCCGCCAAAGCATTCATTGCCGCTGATAAAGATCCATACATATCTTCTAGTCCTGAAGCCACAGCTTTTCCAACAAAAGCAGAAAGGTTCCCACCCCCATGGTCATAATGTAAAATATTAAATAAAGTAAAAACTTCTTCCAGCGCCTTACTTTTCCCTCCTTTCATTTGAATCATATAAGCAAAGTTCTCCATATATCCAAGGTCTGCTTTAGGTACTGGTGTCTTTCCCCAGCCGGCATGATAATTGATCACCGTAGCTGCAAGATGTGGCATTTTAGCTATCACATTAAGGCAGTCTTCCGCGTAATTCCCAGTCCCCTCTATCATCCCTAAAATAAGAATAGCAGCAGAAAAAAGCTTCATAGGATGTCCTTCTCTAGGAAGTGCTTCAATGGCTTTTATTGTCTTTTCTGAAAGTGTAGCTCTCTTTTTTAGATCCCCAACAAAAGAATCTCTTTCTGATTTGGGAACTTCTTTTCCATGATACAAGAGAGAGATCACTTCTTCTGGAGATTGATAAGCTAAGTCAAATACAGACTTTCCCACATAAAAAAGACCTTTTTGAGCATCCACATAAGAAGTTGTACAATAACCACATGGATAACCTCTTAATCCAGTCTCTAAGTTTTCCTCAGTGATTTCGAATAGAATTTTGTTCATACACCCTCTTTTAAAAGATGTATAATCTTCTCTCGTTCTTCTACCAATTCTTTTTCTGTAATGGCAATTTTCTCTTTTAAAAACGAATCTAATTTAAAATGTGGCACAATTTCGATTTTCCCATGCCCCGTGTTTTTACAAGGAAAGGAAAAAACAAGACCTGGCTTAATGCCGTACGGATTGTTATCAGAAAGAAGGGCCATAGAAAAACATCCTTTGGATGGGAAAATCAAAGATTTCATAGCATCAATAGCGGCATTTGCAGCGGAAACTGCAGAAGATTTCCCTCTAGTTTCCATGACTTCAGTTCCTCTTCTTTGAACCTTTAAGATAAACTCTTTTTCAAGCCAATCCTTATGATCATTCAAAATATGAAGAACTTCTTTCCCTCTAATTTTAGCATTTAGAAAATCTGGAACTTGAGTAGCTGAATGATTTCCCCATATAACAACATCAGAAACCTCTTCAATTGCAACACCTGCTTTTTGAGCTAAATAAGCCGTCGCTCTATTTTGATCTAAACGCGTCATGGCAAAAAAGGAAGCCGGATTGATTCTCTTAGCAAAACTTTGGGCTATAAGGCAATTGGTATGGCACGGGTTTCCAACTACAAGAACTAATACATTAGGATTAGCTCTTGCATTAAGAGCTTTTCCTTGCTCAATAAAAATCTTAGCATTATCCATTAAGAGGTCTTTTCTCTCCATTCCAGGGCCTCTTGGCTTGGACCCCACTAAAAAAGCATAGTCTACGTCTTTAAAGATTTCTTGAGGATCAGAGCCTATGACTAGCTCTTTTAAAAGAGGAAAGGCGCAGTCCTCTAACTCCATCGCAACTCCCTTTAAAAAAGGCAGAGCTTCTGGTGTTTCTAAAACATGAAGTGCTATGGGTTGATCTTTACCTAAAACATCGCCGTGGGCAATTCTGAAAAGCAAACTATAGGCAATTTGTCCAGCTCCACCAGTTACAGCTATCCGCTTAACTTCTCTCATAAAGCCCCCTCACCGTCAAAATTTTATTTTATAACCAATTACATTTAAAATGCAACCAATCTAGTTGTAAAGTAATTTAATATTAAAAATGTAATATCATTTTAAAAATGAAATTATATGCACACACAAATAACAGACAGTGATTTACAAAATAAATTTTACTTGAGTTAATACGTTATTTATATTATTATAATACAGAATAATTATAAGATGCGGCGGAATTATTATGAATTACATGTATCCAATTAAAAGTTATATAACAAATCTACCTGTCATAAGCAGTAGCTCTTCATATGTAACTAGCGTCGCATCTTTTGTTACTAATTATTTTTGCAAGAAACCTTCTAAAGAATTCATTTGTAATTATACAGACACTACAGAAGATAATAAGCAGATTTCCTTAACAAAGATTTATTATCATCATCCAAAACCAACTCATACAACATTCAAACATTATGAAAGTTTAGAAGCTCTTTGCACTCACATAGCCCGAACAAGAACACCATTCCCTTTAAAATCGCTAAAAAAAGAAATATCTAGCTCAAGCTTTAGTTCTGTTAATCGAGGAGATATATCGACTGAAGTTAGCCTCTCGAAGAGCCTAAAAAAACTTATTGGATTAGAAAACAAAACAGATCAAGAAATTAAAGATTTTCTAAAAACAGAAAGTAGTTACAAACATAACAGCGAGTTCAATGGGTATTCCTATACCGATCAAAAAGGCAAACTTGTTCAAATTGACACAGCTACGGCATCCAGTGCGGATAGAGAATCCTCTGCAATACAAAATCTAACAGTTGTAAAGTCCGGAGGACGAAACCTCCTATATACTGGGCGCCCGGATACTCTTGAAAAAGCAAAAGAACAAGCTCTTTTTATCTTGTCCCACAAATTAAATATCCCTCTTCTAGAGGAGGCTTCCTCTTCAGAAACTGTAAGTAAAGAAAAACCTATCTGGCTTAACGGGAAAAAGGGAATAACTTGGAACCCTAAAGAGCAGTGCATTGAACTGCCCTATGCTCTTTACTCTATAATGTCTGATTCTGATACGCAGCATGCATTTTATAATCTCATGAATGATCCTGCGAACAATGAAAAACTATTTATTAAAAAAGAAGTCGAAACCCTTAAAAAGCTAAAAAACAATCCAGTTTTCATAAAAGATGAGTCTGGTAAAGTTTTTAAACTCCAATGCAAACCCATACTGCTTTCTCAGTGCTTTAATGCTTTTGAAACTTTCAAAGGGATTGCCGCTGAAGGCTCCCTATCCCCCATAATTATGAGAGAAGGTTGGGATGAAATACATTCTCTAATTAAAAAAACACCAGAGAAACTAAAAAAAGTGCAACAGCATGTTGAAATTCTAAATAATTACTTTAGCGGGAGTATACATCTTTCTTCTATTCACCTTTTTCTTCATATGAATATCATTTTATCTGAAATAAATGGCGTTAATGAAAGCCTCCCTATTGTTTTGCATTGTAAAAGCAGTACGGACAGAACCGGGATTGGGGCTGCAATCTTGGCAACCTTAGGACAATTTAAAAGTTTAAAGATACCTATTCCGAGTGACTTAAACCTTTTGACTAGCGATTTAAGATTCAAAGAACTTTTTTTCTTAAATTGGGCCCCTACTTGGCATCAAAGATCTAAATACTCTAGAGACATTCTCGGGATTTCTTTTGGGGCAGGTCTCCAACAAAACCCCATACTTGTTGACTGCTTACCCAAAAGATTTTTAAAAGACTCTAGCTCAAAATTTCATAATATAAAATCAGGTTTTTTTGCTGGGATCAACTTTTTAGGGCTTCGTATTTATCATTGTTTTAGCAAGAAGGTTCCTGCCGTTAGTTTACATGCAAAACTCCAGCTTAACAATCACAGCTATCTACCAAAGTTGCGCATAAATGAAAAAGCGGCTAAATTTAGGTCAGTAGGACAGGCATTATCACCTCTTCAAAAGAGTAAAAAAAACGAACTCCTCTTTTCTAACTAGTAACGAAACTGGATGCAATTTATTTTTTGAACGGATCTCATAGGAAATTGTTCCATTGACCGAATCTTGACTAAGTTGTTATCATGTAAGGCATCTTTAGACCTTTTAAAAGGCTAGCTTTACATGTTTATATCCTTAGTTGTTGCTCTTTATGCTATGTGGTCTAGTACCTTCTCTATAGGGAAGTTAGCACTAGCGTTTAGCCCACCCGTTTTTTTAACAGGATTTCGAATGGTCCTAGCAGGGACTATCCTTCTGGGCTATTTAACTATAACTAAAAGATCTAGCTTTAAACTAGAAAAAAAACAGTGGATTTCACTTCTTTTTCTTGGTTTTTTTAGTGTCTATCTTACAAATATTTTAGAATTTTGGGGCCTGCAGTATTTATCAGCGGCAAAAACAAGTTTTATTTATAGTTTGTCACCCTTTTTTACCGCTCTTTTTTCCTATATTCACTTTAAAGAAAAGATGAATGGAAAAAAATGGATTGGGCTTGCTATTGGCTTTCTTGGATTTATTCCAGTTCTACTGATCCAAACGGGATCTGAGGATCTTTTTTCTGTCTATGGATTCCTTTCCTGGCCAACTATTGCTCTTATGGGAGCTGCTCTTTGCGGAGTCTATGGATGGATTATTCTTCGTTTAATCCTTAAAAGCTCAGAAATCTCTCCTTTTATGGCTAATGGAACTAGCATGATGTTTGGGGGGATTATTGCCTTGGTCCATTCTTTTTTTATAGATTCGTGGAGTCCTATCCCTATTGCAAACGGACACGTTTTTGATGTCGTTAAAATTATTTTAATCCTAACTGTTATTTCTAACATCATTTGCTATAATTTATTCGGTTTGATGCTAAGACGCTATACAGCAACATTCCTCTCATTTATGGGTCTTTTAAGCCCTATCTTTGCTTCACTAACAGGATGGCTTTTTTTAGGAGAACCTATTTCTTGGGTAATTTTCCTTTCAACAGGAATTGTCTCGATTGGACTTTGGATTGTCTACTATGCAGAACTTAAGCAAGGATACATTCAAAAAACAGCAACTATAGAAAACCAATTGGAAGAAGCTTGAAGCGCGTTTTGATTACAAAGCTTTCCTCTTTAGGAGATCTAATCTTATTACTTCCTTCTCTTTTTGATGCAACAGAAGCTATTCCAGAAATTCAATTTGATTGGATTGTAGATCAAAATTTCCAAGAGATCCCTCTTTGGAATCCTTTTGTTAAAGAACTGTTCCTAACAAATCATAGAGTTTGGCGTAAAAACATTACTGCTAAAGCTACAAGGCTAGAGTTTTTTTCTTTTTACAATCAATTAAAAGAAAAAAAATATGATTGCATTATCGATGCACAAGGGAACATTAAATCGGCCCTCATTTCCTTACTGGCTAAAGGTAGAAGAGCCGGCTTTGACGGTTCTTCTACTCTTGAATGGGGCTCTCATTTTTTGTATAAAAAAAAATGTCAGGCGTCAAAGGACCTTCACGCGATTCAAAAACTTCGCATTCTTTTTTCACAGGCATTAAATTATCCACTTCCCCAAACACCCCCTACCTATCAAATAAATACTAGTAAACTAAAAAAGCCGACCTGCTCAATCCCCTCTCAATACCTAATATTCGTACCTATCGCTAGCTATGAATCAAAACTATGGCCAGAGAACCACTGGAAAGAGCTCATTAAGGAATGCTCTCAATTGGGTCAGTTAATTTTACTCCCTTGGGGTAATCTAAAAGAAAAAGAAAGAGCTGAAAGATTGGCTATTTCTCCTAATGTTCAAGTCTTACCTCGCCTTTCTTTAAATGAAATTGGATATCTTATCTCTCATGCTAAAGCCGTAGTTTCAGTAGATACAGGACTTAGTCATATAGCAGCTGCTTTAGCAACCCCCTGTATCACTCTTTACGGACCTACTGACCCTACACTTACTGGGACCATCGGAGAAAATCAACTTTGGATCCGCTCTGCTACTCATTGCCACGTAAGATGTAAAAAAACATGTTTTGTTCAAAAGCAAAAATCCATATGCTTAGCAAGCATATCTCCTAAGACTGTTTTAGAAAATTTAAATCAAATCTTGAGTTTCTACTAGTTCTTCTTCATCCAAATAGGAAGAGGGAATTTGTTTCTTTGTTTTCAATCCTAATTTCCGTAAATCTTCTGTCTTCTTAATCAAATTACCTCTTCCAGAGGAAAGTTTTAGCAGAGCCTTATCAAAAAAATCTCCAGCGTTTTGCATGTGTTTTTGAGTAGCTTCCAAATCTTTTAAAAAATCCACAAATTTATCATATAAAGATGCCGCATCTTCTGCTATTTTTTGCGTATTTTTGTTTTGCCTTTCTGTCTTCCAAATCGATTCAATAGTGCGCAAAATTGCTAGAATATTGGTTGGGCTGACTATAATAATTGATTTCTTCCAGGCTTCTTCAAAAAGAGTAGGCTCTTTTTCTATAACTAAAGAAAAAATCGCTTCGATCGGCACGAATAGAAGAACAAAATCAGGATTTTCTAAATTTTTAGCAGAAGAGTAATTTTTTTCACTGAGCTCTTTAACATGCTCTTTTAAAGAAAGGGTCAATTTTTTTAAACTTTCTAACTTTTCTTCTTCGAGAGTTCTATTTAAATACTCATCATAGTGTAGATAGGACATCTTAGAGTCAATAATAACTCTTTTTGCATCGGGAAGGTTAATAATTACATCCGGCTGCATACGGCGCCCTGATTCATTAACAAGACCCAACCCAGTTCCTTGAAGAGTATATTCTATATTCTCTCTTAAACCTGATGATTCCAATACTTTTTGAAGGATAAGCTCGCCCCAAGTTCCTTGCTTTTTAACATCTCCCTTTAAGGTTCTAGTCAACCGATGCGTCTCTTCAGCTAAAACCTTACTGCAATCTGCCATCATATCAATTTTACATTTTAAACTAAGGCGTTCAGCAGTTCCCATTTTGGATACCTCTAATAAATTCGCCTGGAAAATATCCATTTTCTGTTTGAGTGGAGACAAAATTTCTTCTATTTTCATCTGAGAGCTTTCTGAAAATTCTTTAGCATTTTCTTTGAGCATCTTTGAAGAAACATTTTCAAATTCCCTTTGAAATTTCTGCTGGAGCTCTAATAGATCTTTTTCTCTATGCTCTGAAATAGCTTGCAGCCTTCCATTGTCTTTTAAAAGATCTCTTTGTTCTAACTGCAACGCTGCAGTAACACCGGTTGAAAAGTATTTTGATATAAACCAGCCTAAAGCGGCCCCTAATAGCAAAAAAGCAAGGAACATCATTTATTCACTCCGTTAAAAAAAACCACTATATCAAAAATTAGATTTTTTCTTGACAAAACAACTAAAAAAAGTGCATTTATTAATTTTTCTAAATATTAGGGGGCTAGAATGCGCTTTATAACCTATATAGCCGCGACTCTTTTAAACCTTTCGTTTTTGAGCGCTGATCCTTTAAGTTATGTTAAATACGGCCTAGCATATCTTGAGGAACATGAAATAGATCATTTAGAAAATAGCATGCATAAAGTAATTGAGGTAACACCCAATAATTTAGGTTTTGATAGAATCCAAGAGCATCTTGAAAAAAACGACCTCCCCTCTCAAAAAATCAGCACAGAAAAAAAAGAGTTTAAAACACTTCAAGCTTCCTCAACTCAAGCTCTTCAAATGCTTTTTGAAGCGGCTCATCTTCCCTCTTCTGTAGACAACAGTAAACTACCCTCTTTTCCCCCTATTGGAGACCAAGGCACTTTAGGATCTTGTGTTGCCTGGGGATCTACTTATTATCAAGCCTCTCATGAACTTGGGCTCATGCATGGCTGGAATAATAAAACTAGTAACGCTCATATCTTGTCTCCTAAATGGACTTACAATTTAGTAAATAAAGGAACTGATGTGGGGGGCTTCTCCAATCCTTGCATATAATGTTCTTTGGATGAACGGCGCCCCTACTATTCAAGATTTCCCCTATGATACTAACTATACTTCTTGGGATTTAAATTCAGAACACTGGATCTCTGCCATTTCCAATCGCATGGCTCCTTGCACTCTTATTCCCGGACTTGGAGGAACGGAACCTCAAAATCTGACAGCTATTAAACAAGCTTTAAATAATGGCCATGTTTTGACATTAGCTTCTTTTATCGATTCTTGGGTTTTTACAAAAGTTAAGCCTGACCCTCAACATCCAAATGCCCCACATACAGGAGAATATGCAGCCTATTGGATGAATGGTTACAAAGGAGGTCATTTTATGACTGTTATTGGATATGATGATGACATTTGGATCGATGTCAATCAAAATGGAATTGTCGACCCAGGTGAAAGAGGAGCCTTTCTCATCGCCAATTCTTGGGCTACTCAGTGGGGCAATCACGGGTTTATTTGGATTTCTTATGATGCCTTTCTTCAGAACTCTCAAGTCTCTCAGGCTCCTAGTGAAAATCGAGTCGCAGCAGGTTCTTACCTAAATTCTGGCCTCATTTCCATGTTTCCTAAAGCACATAATTACACCCCTAAATTGATTGCTGAATTTTCTATTAGTCAAGCGCAACGCAATCAAATCAACATCCAAACAGGGATTTCCAGCATTCAAGAAAAAATCCCAAGATCTCTTATTACCATTCCTGCTTTTGCTAACGAAGGAGGGGCTTTTGAATTTGATGGCAGTTCTTCTGATGATTCAAAATCAGCAACATTTGCTATTGACCTTACAGACTATCTCTCCAAGTCTTCTCACCCTACACTGCAACGTTATTACCTCTTAGTTGGAGATAGCCTAGAAGGACATCCTACAACTCTAAATTCTTTTTCCTTGCTTGACTTAATTCGTAATCAGAAAATTAACAGCCTCATTCCTCTTCCTAAATCTTATGACAACGAAACAGGAAGCTTATATATTGATTATTAAACATATGGAGTAAAAAACCTAGTAAAGCGAACTTTTTCGTCTTCCATTAACTTAATGGAATCCCATTCAATCATCTCACTTAATTGGTTATATTTTTCTTCTTTTGCAGCTTTAAAAGCATCCTGTAGTTCTGGATGCTCTTGTAACATTCTATTTTGCCAAAAAGGATTTGAGCATAAGTAAGCTGTAAATTCTGCCGGATCAGCCTCTAATTGAGAGGCTTCTATCCTAGCCGCATCTATTTCTTCTGTTGAAGCTGTGTAATAACTTCCTTCCGTATATCGAGCTTCAGGGAAAGGCAGATGAATACTCAAACCATCTTTTAGTTGCAAAAATAAATTTAAATGAACCTCAATTTCTTCTCTTAAAAAAACCTCTTTTAATGGCACTTTTATGAGCCAAATCTTTTACAATATTTTTAGTAAAATATTTCCTGAAAACAGGAAGAGCCTTTTCCTTAGAAAATGTTTGAGTCTCATCAAGCTCCACTTTTTCTATAAGTTCATTAAAAAAATAGAGTGTGCGATCGTGACAGTCCGTTGTTGCATTTTCTACAGATTCTTTAAACAACTCTCCAAATGAAGGGTTGTTCACAGTATACTGCAATACTTTTAATACAGCTTCGGAAAATGCAGGACGACTATTCGCATTAGACCAGTATGGCATTCTAATAATGCTATCTTGATTAGTTAATCGCTTTAGCCAATTTAAAACTGAAGGACACTTTTGAATCAAACCTTCGATGTTCAAAGTTTGATAAAAACAACTATTAGAAGTGTGTTTGAGTAAATCTAAAAGAATAGCCCGCGAAGCATCTAAGCCAACGATCGTTAGGCTCGTTAAGTTTAGTAGTGCTGAAATGTCTGTAACCTGCGTGCAGAATAAGTCAAGGGTCGTTAGGTCTGTAAGTCTATGAATATTTTTAGGAAGTACGGATCCTCTGAGGCCTGTCAAATCCAAGGTAGTACTCGTTTTTCTAAAGCAATTAATTATCGAACGCTGAATAGATTCCGGCTGATCTAGAACTCCAAAATACGTACAGATTTCCTCTTTATCTCGTTGAGGAATTAGGATCTCTTATCGGTAAGAGCTTAAATTGATAAAGTTTCTTTTGTTTGAATCCAACAGGTATTTGGACCTTTTCCCACGGTTGTTATCAGTCCTCTTTTTTTTAGTTCTAGCAGGTCGGATCGTAATAGTCTTTCAGAAATGTCGTGTGGTAATTTAGCGTGGATTTCTTTGGCTGTCAGTTGGCTTTTCTTTTGGAAAAGTGCTAGGATATCTTGTTGACGAGGAGATAGGGCTGCATCTATATCTGTTTTAATGGATGTGTCATGAATAGAGTAGGGATAAAGAGTTACTCTTAAGACTTCTCCCAGTTCTTCCCAGAGAGGGAGAGGATACCTTCCTTCTTCGCATACTTTAGCAATGCGCTTATATCCTGTTCCCCATTCTTCCATTATGCGAAGTTCTCGAAAGACCCTTGCAATGACTTTGTTTCTTATTCGACTTATGCCAGAAATAAAATCGTCTAGAGTGTGGCCGAAAGGGAGCAATCCTGGACTTTCTATTTCCATGCGGTTGGAAAAAATAGCAACTCGGGTACTCATTCCAGAGCTGGAATAGTCAGAGTGAACGAGGGCATTTGTTAAAATTTCTCGAATGATTAAGAGTGAATATTCAGGAATGTCTTCTCTTTGAATTTTTTCAATTTTTGCGGACAATCGAGTATTGCGCCTGATAAATTTAGGAACCTCTTCCATGGCATCTAAAACGCTTCCTTCAACGTCGTATTGATCTACAAATTCTAGTTTATCTGTTCCAAGAAACCTAGCACATCTTACTTGAGAATTCGGGAAATATCTTTCACGTAGAGAATCTTTTCCAAATAAGATGACTCCGCCATTAGAACAAACCATTTTTTTAGAGTTTTGTGGGTGAGGCACTAAAATGCCCAAACTAATGAGTTTATTTTCATCGATTTCTTTGGACATTTTGGCAAAGATGCGTTTGATTTTATCCATGTCTAAATCTGAAATGTCCGCATTGAGACAGGGAAGTTGATCGAAAGATGTTTTGGATCTGTATCTCTTTAGTTCTTCTAAGAGTTCATGTCCAGCAACCCGATTTGTTGAGCCTAGTCTTATAAACACGCCTTCAGTTTCTCCTTTGGCTTTTAGGTAAAAAGGCCCCCACCAGTGAGGAACACAGACAATAAGAAGGGACTTTCCTTCTACAGAAATCGTTTCAATTTCAGGCATTAAAGGAGGGTAGATGCTGTCAGCTATAGTGTTGGCAATCTTTTCTTCTGCTTTAAAGACATCTTGAACTCCTAGAATATTCCCTGCATCGTCTCGGCCAATAATGAGTACTCCTCCAGCTGTATTAGCAAAGGCAACGAGTGTTTTTAAAATAGGCTGTAAAGAAGAGAGGTCTCTTTTAAATTCTAAAGTTTTGCCTTCTGGCATAGATAGCAATTTTGCAATATCTGGCATGAAGATCCTTTTTAATCTTGGCTCTTACTGCCAGATTCTGCCAGATTCTGCCAGATTAATTTTATTGGGGATCAATAGCTCGCAGGACAGGGATTGGGTAAGCAGATTGTTTTTGTATTTGCACAAAAAATATTTTTTGAATAATACCGAGGAACCTAGAGAAGAAATTTTATTCTATAAGGTTCTCTAATCGCGTTTCTGGCAAGATAAGACTTTACATATGTAACATCAGGCATATATGCCTGATGTTTAAGCTTGGCTTTTTTTAGCCTAGCTTGCAGTCGCTTGCGTTCTCTAATCCCTATTTCATTATCAATCAAAAGAGCTAGTCTCTCTTCAAAGAGGAGGTTTTTACTCTCCGGGTTTTTTAATTGACATTCAAGCGCTTCTACGACGCCGTTAAGTCTCAATCTTTTTAAATTTTCAATAACTGGATGTATCATCAAAATAAATTCCTTGGTGCGTATGTTTTTTATCGGTAATAATCAGAACCACGAACATTGACATGTTTTTGAGGTAATGGTTTTGGTTTTTATTCAATAGGCAGAGACACACTATCTAAATTTCTTTTCAGAATATCTTCGATCCCTTTGAAGAGAAAGTTTTTATAAAACAATCCCCTAGCACATGCAGCATTCACTCTTGCAAATGAATAAGTCTTTGAAAGCCGCACAACTCCAAGCGCTATATTGAGGCTCTGCCTTTCTTTTACGGTAGGATCTC
>CAMDHO010000053.1 GCA_945898205.1 Chlamydia trachomatis
AGTATAAAAACAAGAAACTGCAGCTTAAAAAGCTTTCAGAAATAACTTGTACAGGGGTAGAGACTAATTCTAAAGAAATCGATAAATTCTTAAAGAGACATAAAAGTAAGAGAAAGCTTTCTAATAGTCCATGGAGTAAAGGACAGAAAAAAAAGCCAACGCTTAATTTCTAGGGAAATGTTTTCCTAGTTTTACGTTAGGAGAGAGGACAAGAGTCCTCTCTCCTTCTCTGGAACGGGTAGGCTTCGCTATATAAATAAAAAAAAGAGGGAAAGGGCCTCCGCCCCTCTCCCTTACCCCTCTCCCCATACTTAAAGTAAAAAACACACAAAATAGAAGCTGTGATAAAATAAAGAAGGGTAAGAAAAGGGAATTAACAAAAAAGAAGAAAAAGGGGTGATCTGACATTTCTACTTTGCAGGACTACCTGACATTTCTAATTAGCGCCTACAATCAGATTAAATTGCATTGTATTTAAGTAAAATAAATAAATGTTTAGAAAAAATGGTTTCGAGGTTTTTTTGCTAGTTACCAGGCGTCTTGTGTGTGTATATCTCCTCCTAATCCATGATGGGTTGGACTGGGTTGGAAGCACGGAGCTAAAAATACCGAGGCTTGTTTTTCAATAGTGGCAATACTTTTTCTAGCTTCGAGCGGTGAAAAAACACCCATTAAAGCGGAAATTTCTATTACTGACACTGTAATGGGGGAAAAAAGAATCCTACCTAGGTCTTCTAAAGAGGGAATTTTCCCGTTGCAAAGTTTAGATCCTGCGATAGTTAATGGGGTTATAGTGTGTGTGATGGGGGTTGCTAGTGCAACCCCGAGAATTTTTAGCCGGATTACAGAGTCTGATTCATTTAAGTAATAATCATCAGTGCTCTCATCGATAATATACATAGGTTTTGCTGATTCTTTAGCTATACCTAATAAATGGATAAGAGGGGAGAAGTCATTGAAAAGTAGCACGTTATCTAATTCATATTCATATTCTAATTCTATCAGACAATCTTTGTTTTTTACTTTGTCAAGACTTTCTTTGAATTCTTCGATGAATCTTTCAGAGTCTGGTATATTTAAAGTTCTTATTGCTAACTTTGTTACGTCTACTGTTTTTAGCTCCTGATTTAATTTTTTTAAGCAATTAAATACTGTTATTTTAGATTTAATTTCATGTATTCTGTCTAAATTATTGAATATTGTTACTATTAATTTGTCGATTATTTTATTTTCGGTTGTAATTGAAAAAGGCCATTTAATATCGTTTTGCGCTAAAGTCCAACTGCTAGTCTCTATAGACATAATACCCTATCTTAGATTAAAAGATTAAGTTTCATTTTAGTGGAAAAGTGGTTTAATTGCTATTAAAAATTGTAATTACATTAAAATTAATTATAATTGTCACCTTCCTACTAATCAAGACTATCTCAAGAGCATCCTCTATGCTAGTAATGTGAAAAAGTGTGAATAAAATTCATTCGATTAGCTGCTTAGACAATACAGTTTCTTTAAGCAAAAGCTTTGAAAAATTAAAAGCTACCGTCATATCGAGTAGGTGGAGCCGTAAGGCTCCGACCTCTCACAGAACCGTACGTACGGATCACGTATACGGCTCTTCACCCAAACTTTTATCCCAAACCAATGTTCCAGCTTCTTATTTGACACAATTACTTGTTTTAGTGTGTCGGAAAACCATTTATTAGGAAATGCTTTCTCTATCGCTTTGGTATGAGATAAACCCCAAGTTTTACGATTAGTATAGACACTACCTTTTGCTTGTCTCTTCGTTACTCCTCGTTTCACAAGTTTAGCAACCAGATTTCTCTTCTTCTTTTGCTGAGATACAATTCGTGACCTTAATCTTCTCCTAATGTGAGCTTCGATTGAAGCCAGTTGTGCAGGGTATTGGGTCATCTTAAAATAGGATGCCCATCCTCTGTAGCAGCTGTTTATCTTTTCGATAGCTTGTTCAATTGATAGATTTGTTCCTCTTGCTATCAGTTCCTTAACTTTCTCCATAGCCTTGTTTAGGGCTACTTTCGAGATTGCTACGGTTCCTTTTACTATCGTCATCCCTAAGAATTTGACATGATCTGATTTGGCTGTTTTGCTTTTTCTCTTCATTAACTTTAAGCTTTAGTTTCTTCTCGATAAATTTCTTTATCGATGTCATTATCCTTTCAGCAGATCTTTCAGTTTTGGTAAATATATTACAGTCGTCTGCAAAACGGCAAAATTCCAAGCCCCTTTGTTCTAGCTCCTTGTCGAGCTCGTCGAGAACTACATTGCTCAATAATGGGCTCAGAGGGCTCCCTTCGACTGATCCTTCCTCTGTTGGAGTTTTGATCCCATCGATCATTACTCCACTTCTTAGAATCATTCCAATAAGTCTTAAGACACTTCTATCTTTAATCTGTTCTTTCAGTCGAAAGATCAGTCTATCCTGGTGGATCCTATCGAAAAACTTCGAGAGATCAATATCCACCACATATTCTTTTCCTGATTCTACAATACGTTTAGCTTCCTGAACGGCCTGTTGTTGGTTCTTTCCAGGTCGAAATCCGTAACTACTCCTTGAAAAAGTAGCCTCTAGTGCGCCACGAGGTGCATATTAACTAGCTGATGAAAGTTCAGCTAAGAAAGGACCCACCAGGTCCATCTTATATCGAGTCTTGAATACATGGAGGTAACGAGATGGATTAAGCGTAGACAGAGAGACTATAGGCCGTAAGGTGAAAACCGAGTGATTGAGCTTCTTTAGTTCTTCTTCTAGATTTAGTTCATAAACTTCAATGGTTATGCCATCTATCCCGGGAGCACCTTTGTTCCTTCCTACTCGACCAAAGGCTATTCTGAGATTGTTTATATCCACAATCTTTTCAAAGAGACTTCTTTTGATTTAAGTCTTCAAAATCAAATTTGAGCTGTATTCCTTTCATATTTTACCTACAATTTTGCATTATCATTTCATCGATCGCTCTTGATTCGTGGAATCCTTACGTGGAGACTCCTCTTAAGCTTTGCCTTCAGATCTCATGACAACAGTTCCTAATATATAAATTTCTACGCGTTAACATGTCCTTTCCTTCACCTTTAACAACATTGTTGTCGCTTTCAGCAAGTTTTACCCTCAAATATGTCAGCATATCCTCATCGGCCTGCTGTTTTATGCCTAGTATGTCAGGATCTGAAACCCCTTAGTCCATAATAATATATCTCTATATTGCTTAGAGGATCTTTGTCCTAGTTACAGCGTCCTCGGCATCTAACGGGTCCTCCCCAGGTAAGAACAATCACTTTCTTCGCCTGCCCACCTTCAATACTTGAGTTGGTTACGGAAAGGAAATTGGGTTTTGATAATCTCGGCTATCTCACCCCCATACTCAAGCCTTACGAAGGTTTACTTTCGTTTGGGCGGCAAATTTGACTAGAGCTTTCTTCAGATTCCTCATTGGCCTTCTCGACACCTTATATCCACTGTTGTGGAGTCTCTTCTAGGTTTCTTCGGACACCCTTGCTTTCGTCTACATATTCCCTCCTTTCAGGGTTATGGTTGGAGTTTCACCAACAAGTTATTGCCCATACTGGGCGCACCGGCAAAAGAGACAAGCTCTTTTACCTCAGTTGGTGTTGGTATAAGAAAAAAAGAAAAAATGGTGTCGGGGCAAGCCCCTGCACCCCAAGAAAACAGTTAACAAAAGAAGAGTTTTAGTCCAAAAAGTTTCTTATTCATCTCGTTTTTCTATCGAACTTTTTGTCGGCTCCCCACTAAGACTTCTCTTGTTTTACTAGATGCAAGAGGCGACAAGTGGCATGATGGAAATAACATTCCTAGAGCGATAGTTATTTCTTATGAAAATTCAGAGGAAGACGTGAATTTGATTATTCCTGATAAAGATAGTTTAGTTGTCTTTTATTGCTACTCGTTTGGTTGCCCACTATCGCCTAGATTAGCTCTTAAGTTGGTTGATTGGGGATATGCGAATCTAATTGAATATCCTGCAGGACTAAAAGAGTGGAGAGATGTGGCAAACTATCCAGTGGATATAATTCAGGATGTCAAGGAAAGTCCTTAGTGGATGCCTATTCAAAGAAAAGAGGTTCTTTTCAAGAACCTCTTTTAGACCCGCTATATTCAACACCGGCTAAACCAACGAACGGCTCAATGTCTTTCCCTATTAAAAGCCAACGATCTCTCGGCATAGGGTTATCTTTCGAGTCTTGAGGATTCAGCTCTTTTATTACGGTTTTTTGTGTCTCTGCATTGACATCCTCCCCCACATGAAGGACGGAATATGCCGCGGATTTGATCAAGTTGGAATTGGGGTGGCTGATATAGAGCTGGAAAGGGGTTTGTTATAGAATGGAAAAAGTGGGGCAGGTAGGACGTGTCACTTCGGCTAGCCTAGCTAGATTTTTCTATGCTTTATGCTGTTGTATAGCTTTTCTTAATATCATTTTGAATGAAATTTTTGCAATGTGATATCTATGCAAAAGTTCTTGATCTACTTGATCTACCGATTTTTAAAAAAATAAAAAATGTTTTTTTTGAAGGGAATCGACTATAGTCAAGTTCTGTTTTTTTAAAAAAGTAGAAAGCTATGCATTCATATCACCACCTTTTGGAAAAAATCGATTTAATAGAACAAAAGATTTCTTATGTCTTTAAAAATAAAGACTTATTGATTTTAGCATTTGTTCATAGGTCTTTTTATAATGAACATCGACAAAAAGTTTTAGAGCATAACGAACGATTAGAGTTTTTAGGCGATTCTGTTTTAAATATTTTAATTTCAGACTATCTGTATTCTCAATTTCCATTGCTGTCAGAGGGGCACTTATCACACATTAGAGCCTATCTTATTGAGGCAACTATGTGTGCCCATCTCCTACAAAAGCTTTCTCTATCAGAGTTTATTTTACTTGGTAAAGGGGAGCAAATGAATGAGGGAAGAAATAAGGAATCCATTCAAGCAGATTTTTTTGAAGCGCTTTTAGCTTCTATATTTCTAGATGGAGGACTTGACTCTGTAAAGAAGTTTTTTTGGTTTTATTTTACTCAAGAAATAGAGGCTCGTGTAAAAGAACCTGTAAGAAATTGGAAAGCGGAATTACAAGACTACTCTCAAAAAAAATATCAAAAAACCCCAGTCTATCAAGTTCTTAATGCTCATGGCCCCGACCACCATAAAGAATTTGAAATAATCGTCTATCTAGAAGATGTGAAGGTGGGTAGAGGGATAGGATCTTCTAAAAAGGAAGCTGAGCAAGAAGCTGCTAAAGAAGCTCTTCAATCTTTAGAGACATCTTTAAAGCTAAAAAAATCTTAAGGAAACTAATGGGTAAGACAAAAACTCTTTGGGCCTGTAAAGAATGCGGGCATATGCAAGTAAAATGGACAGGGAGTTGCTCCGCTTGTCAAAAATGGAATACTTTTGAAGAAGAAATTCCTATAGAAGAAACTGTGGGACGCTTTTCTGTAGAAAGTTCAGAGAAGATAAGGCCATTAAGAGTTTCTGAAGTTCAAAATTTGCCTTTATGTAGATTTCTGACTGGGATGAAAGAATTTGATCGATTGCTCGGAGGTGGAGTAGTTCCAGGTTCTTTAGCTCTGGTTGCGGGAGATCCGGGTATCGGCAAGTCTACTCTTCTTTTACAAATTGCTGAATCGCTGGCTTCTCAAGGTAAAACGGTACTATATGTTTCAGGTGAAGAGTCTGTCGAGCAAACGGCGCTTAGAGCTAAAAGACTCGGGGTTAAAAGTGAAAATCTTTTTATTTTAAGTGATACACAGTTTTCTAGTATCAAGGCTCAGATAGAGACATTAAAACCTTCGATATTGATCGTGGACTCGATTCAGATTCTTTATAAGCAAGAGATCTCTTCCGCTCCCGGAAGTGTTTCTCAAGTTAGAGAGCTTGCTATGGAGTTTATGCATCTTTCTAAACGTTTAAACATTGCCACGTTTTTAGTCGGGCATGTTACAAAATCCGGAGAGATTGCAGGGCCAAGAGTTTTAGAGCATTTGGTTGATGTTGTGCTAGATTTTGAAGGGGATAGACATCAAGGATATAGGATTCTTCGTGGCGTAAAAAATCGATTTGGTCCGACTGAAGATATTGTGTTATTTCAAATGGGACTTTCAGGTCTTACTGAAGTGGAAAATCCTTCGCATTTTTTTTTGCAGGAAAGGCAAAGAGAGTCGACAGGGTCTGTAATTATCCCTACATTAGAAGGTTCTAGAGCTGTTTTAATCGAAGCTCAAGCTTTAGTAGCCCCCTCGCCCTTTCCTACAGCGGCTCGAAAATCAACAGGAGTGGATTTTAACCGCCTTTCTTTACTACTGGCTGTTTTAGAAAAAAAAGCAGGCTACCAACTTCACCATTGTGACGTGTTTGTTTCTATTGCTGGTGGGATTAAAATCTATGAGCCAGCGATTGATTTAGGACTTTTAATGGCGATTCTTTCATCTTTTACTAATTGTGTTATCGATTCAGACACGGTGATCTTTGGAGAAGTAGGCCTAGGTGGAGAAGTTAGAAGTGTGGCAAAAGCGGAAAATAGGGTTAAAGAAGCCGCTCATCTTGGTTTTAAAAGATGTATTTTGCCGCAACGGAATTTTGCAGGCCTTTCATCCGAATTAAAGCAAAAAATATCAGTGATCAGTGTTTCTACAATAGCAGAGGCTATCCATGCTCTTATCCGCTAAAGAAATCATAGTAGGGGCTCGAGACTCAAGCCTTTCAAGAGTTCAAGTAGATGAAGTTGTTTCATTGTTTCAAATCCACCATCCTGAGATCTCTTTTTCTATAAAATGGTTTCAGACAAAGGGGGATAAAGATCAGCAAACATCTTTATCTTCCATGGAAAAAACAGACTTTTTTACGAGAGAGATTGATGAAGCTATTTTAGATGATATTTGTCAAATAGCTATTCATTCGGCGAAAGATCTTCCAGATCCACTTTCTGATTTATTGAGCGTTATAGCCGTTACTGAGGGGTTGGATTCTTCTGATATGATTGTTTTTAGGGATGGGGAGGATTTAACAACAATTCCGTTTGCTGCAAGAATCGGAACATCATCTTTAAGAAGAGAAAAAAATATTAAGGCTCTTCGGGATGATGTTATATGTGTAGATATTCGAGGGACAATTGAAAAAAGATTGGCTTTATTAGACTTAGGGGTCTTTGATGGAGTGATTATAGCAAATGCAGCGCTCATTCGTTTAAAACTTATTAGAAATATTGTCCCCTTGCCGGGTGAGTCGGCTCCTATGCAAGGAAGGCTTGCCATTGTTGCAAAAGCTGGAGATTTTGAAATGAAGCAACTGTTTTCTTGTTTGCATAGAGAGTGAAAAATGAAGAAGATTTTGTATCTAGGAACTTCTCCATCTAACTATTCTTGCAAAGAGAATCTAATACATTATCCTGTCATTCGACTCATTCCTAAAAGTATAGATGAAAAGAGAGTCTTGTTTTGTTTAAGAAATTTGGACTCTTTTTCACACTGTATTTTAACAAGCAAAAATAGCGTAGAAATTTTATGGGATCTTTGTCTGCAACTTTCTTTAGAGCCCGCTTCAAGTTTACAAGGCAAATGTATTTCTATTGGAGCCATTACAAGTGATTCTTTATCTAGAAGAGGGGTGGTTCCTGCTTGGCAGGCTTTAGAAGCTAGTCAAGAAGGTCTTATTGAGTCTTTTCAGGGGAGATTTGAAAAAGGGGCATACGTCTTATATCCGAGATCTTCTTTAGCTAGGCCGTTTTTAAATCAATACTTAATAGAAAACAATATTTCGCATGAAACGTTAGATCTTTATGATATAGTATACCAAGCTCCAACTCCTAAACCCTTATTAAATGAGATAAAAGAGATCGTTTTTACAAGCCCTTCAACTGTCGAGGGTTTTTTTAGAGCCTTTCAAGAAATTCCAAAAAATGTACGAATCTCGTTTCAGGGGCCGGTTACTAAATTTTTTTTTACAGAAAACTTTTCTAGGTTGATTAATTTAAATAAAAAAAGGTAGTCTTCTTAGGGTAAGAAATTAAGGAGTTAAGATGTATCGGTCGATGTTAACGTGTTTAGGTTTTTTGACTACTTTTTTAGCTATAAGTCCCTTATTCGCCAGAGATGGAGGTGGAGGCCCAGCATCCGGATCTGCTGGTATTGTATATAGGCAGATTTTAAGAGATTATAATATACAAGATATAACTCCAGGAGATTCAATACCTTTATTAGACGTGGATATTCCTTCAGAAATCTTTAATATCCCGGCAGGGATTTCTGTTTATGTAGGTAACATTGTTGTTCATAAAAATTTCCCTTTATTTAACAAAGAAATTTCTAAGATAACAGCTCAGTATATGAATCAAGAGCTTAATGGGGAGTCTTTAACGAATCTTTGCTCTGAAATTCAAAAGCTTTATGCGGCAGCTGGTTATATTGCGGCTTGGGTATACCCCCCAGTTCAACGGTTTGATAGTGACACGTTAACTATTTCGATACAGGAAGGGTTTCTTGGTAATATAGAAATAAAAGGAAATACTTCCTATAAAACGAAATATATTCAGCGTTATTTCGATCATCTAAGAGGGCAACCTTTAAATATTCATCAACTTATCAAAGCTATGTTGCTTGTCAAAGAAAACTCAAATATTACGGTTCAAGGTGTCTTGAAGGCTGGGCAAGAGGTCGGATCTGCTGACCTTACTCTAACGGTAGAAGATAGTAGACCCCTTCAATTGTCTGCAGGCTATAATAACTGGGGTTCTAGTCTTACTTCGTTTAATCAGTTGTCTTCAGTGTTTACTATAGGGAACCTAGCGACAAGCGGCGATACGCTTTCAATGATGACCTCTTGTGGAGCTCCTTTTGTTTTTTACTATTTCAACCCTACCTATACTATTCCTCTTACAGGTTCCGGATCTAATCTTAATTTGTCTTATGCTTTTTCCCAGTCAAATACTCAGGGAGAGTGGAAATCCTATAATATGTCGAGTTGGACGGAGATCGCTTCAATTACATATAATCAACCTCTTGCTAGAACGAGAAAGTTTCAAGCAGGCGTTAATGCTGGATTTAACTTTTCTCAGTATAAAAACTTAGAAGCTGGAGCTACTACTTCTTATGATCGACTACGTATTGTGACTTTGGGAGGAACAATTGATTATACGGACTCTTTGAAAGGTCAGAATGTTATAACTCCAACGTTAAATATAGGTATTCCTGATATTCTAGGAGGGTCGAGTGTTGTAGATCCACTGTGTAGTAGGATAGGTGGGGGAGGGCGTTATTATATATTGATTTTAAATGGTCAAAGGGTCCAACCACTTCTAACGGATTGTATGTTTATAATTACTACAGGGGCTCAGGCGACATTTAATAAAATACCTCTTTCTGTACAGTATTTTTTAGGAGGTATGGGGACTGTTCGCGGCTATACTTCGGCTTTAGCCGTTGGAGATGTAGGATATTGCGCAAATTTTGAATTTTATATCCCCCCTCCTTTTCTAAAAAAGCGAATGTTTAAACCTATGAAAAAAACATGGGGAGAAATTATGCAGCTGCTTGCTTTCGTAGATCATGGTGGTGTGTATACAATTCAAGATGTGGAAGGTGAGATCCCGGCTGCTTATTTAACTTCTGTAGGGGCTGGATTGCGTTTTTATGGACCTCACAACTTTAGTCTTAGTTTTGATGCAGGTTTTCCTGTTATGAACCAATATAAACAGTTTAGTAGTATTTTATATGTTCGACTCAATATGAATTTTTTATAGATATAGCTTGCTAAATTCAGTGAAAAATTAGATAAACCAAAAAAGACCTGTTTCTACTTTTGATAACCAAAGAGTTTATAAAATGAAAAAATGTTCTCTTTTATTTTCGAGTTTTGTTTGCTTTACTCTTTTGCCGGAGTTGATTTTGGCTTTGCCTAAAGATCCTTCTGTAATTGCCGGCGATGTAACAATCCAGAATCATCAATCGCATATGATGGTTATTAAAGCGTCAGATAGAGCCATTATTGATTATAAGAGCTTTGATATACAGAAGGGGGAAAGGGTTCAGTTTGTTCAGCCTTCTTCTTCTTCCTCTGTTCTAAATCGAGTGCAGTTAGGGAAGGGCGAAAAGGCCTCTAAAATTTTAGGACAACTAGAGAGCAATGGTAAGATTGTTCTAGTTAACCCTAATGGAATATATTTTGGTCCTCATGCTTCTGTAAGAGTTGGAAGCTTAATTGCTTCTGCATTAGAAATCGCTAACGATGATTTTATCAAAGGTCAATATTCATTCCTTTTGAAAAATAAAGATTATTTAGCAGAAATTCGAAATGATGGCCTGTTATCAGCGTCGCCAGAAGGTTCAATAGTCCTGATGGCTCCGATCATTCGCAATCTAGGAACTATTGAAGCAAGAGCTGGAAAAGTTATTTTAGCGTCCGGTGAACATGTAACACTAGACTTTCATGGAGATGGCCTTCTTCAATTTAGCGTAGAAGGGGATCTTAAAGGAGCTGTTATACAGCACTTAGGCCTTATTCAAGCAGAGGGTGGAGAAGTGTCTATGAGGCTTCCGACAGCTAAGAGAGCTATTCATGAAATTATTAATCACAAGGGGCTCGAGAAAGGGGAAGTCTTCGTCAAAGAAAATGGAGAAATTTTCCTCGTTTCTGCAAGCTCAATTCTTGCTAAAAAAGTGTCTTTAGAAGCAAGTGCGCTCTTTATTGATGGAAATATAAATCTATCTAGTCAATTTGGTAAAGGGGGCGAAGTTTCTTTATCAGGAGCAGAAATTAATTTACTGGGATCTCGCATTGATGCTTCAGGTTGGACTGGAGGCGGAGATGTTTTAATCGGAGGCGAATATCAAGGAAGCGGATCTATGCCTTATGCAATGAAAGTTGCAATGGATGAGACGTCTAATATTATATCTAATGCGGTAGACTCTGGAGACGGCGGAAATGTTGTTCTTTGGTCCGTAGAAAAAACTAAATTTGAAGGGAATATTTTTGCTCAAGGTGGATTCGAATCAGGTAATGGAGGTAGTGTTGAAACCTCCAGTATAGAAGATTTATCTTGTTTAAATGGCTATGTAAACACGTCAGCTAATGCTGGAAGTATGGGGCAATGGTTGCTAGATCCTACACGACTTGATATTACATTAGGATCAGGACTGAATCCTTTAAATTGTGCTACGGGACAAGTCGGGGTGGGTTCATTTACATCTTCACCGACGTCAGTAGTGCTTTGCGCCAATGTAATTAATCAACAGGTTCCTATTCACATGAAAGTATCGGGATCTGGGCTTATTTTTAAAGCTCCTGATGGGGAGGTTGGAGTTCTTAACTTGTTAAATGGTGATATTACAACAGAAAGAGGCTCTATTTTAGTTGGAAATTTAGCTATTTCTTTAGGTAATTCTATGACATTTGACACGACAAAGGGGGTCTTAAACCAACAAGGGGCGAATATTTTATTAAAAAATTCAGTAAATAATTCTAGTTCGGGTTCAGGATACAGCTTAACAGTAAATGCGGGAAGCTCGGTTTTCGAAGTTGCGGATATTGGGGATCTAAATCCAATAGGGGCTGTAACTGTGAATGCAGGATTTGCATTGATTCAAAATATTATTACAGAGAGTGCTCCTATTCAGATAAATGCTGCTCTTGTTTTAAAAGAAGATAATACCGTTTTCAGTAGTGCTCTAGGTGGCGGGGCATCCATTACTACGAAACTAATAGATGGAATAAATTCCGGAGCTAATAGCCTTACTATAAAAGCGGGAACGGGTAGTGTTTCAATAGGTAGAGTGGGATCGACGACTCCTCTTAAAAATTTCTCTATTTTAAGTGCAGGCGCTCCAGTGTCTATAAATAGCATTACTACGCAGGGTGGAATAGTTCTTATTGTTCCTCAAATTGTTTTAGGAAATTTAAATACATTAATCCAAACCAGTTCTCCTTTAAATCCAGCGTTAAGTGGCAGTGTCTTTTTGGGGGATGTTTCATCCGAAGTCCCTGATCTAGCTTCTTTATCTATAAAAACAGGATTAAACGGGTTGATAACTTTAGGTGATTTGGGAACTAGAGAGAGCCGGCTGCTAGATGTAACCATGAATCTTAACCAATTATTAACTGTAGGTAATATATTTGCTAATCAGCTGGATGTAAAAGCCTATTCTGGAATTACAAATTTTAATGGAAATATTTTGTTGTCTGGAAATCTAACTGTGGAAGCTGCAAAAATCTTCTTAGGGGGAGATATTGTTGCCGCTGATGTGAGTTTAATTTCTTTGAACTCTATTTTAAATAAAGGCAGTCCTCAGTCTATTATATCAACTTTTCCAGGGGTGACTTTTTTAAATGCAAAGAGGGGGCAAATTGGCACTAAGTTCAGTCGAATTGAACTATTAGCCCGTCGTGAGGCGATCCTTGGAGGGAATCCGATTTATGTGGATTTTCTTAATCCAGAGCAACCAGTGAGATATATGCCAGGAAATAAGCCGTGTTTAACCAAGTTTAGAGGAAAAGTTCTTCCTTGTCTTGAAGCGCGTTTTATTATTTTTAATGCTCTTCCCAAACGTGCTTTTAGATTATTTTTTATGAATAGTATAAACTTAGGTATAGGCTATCCCCCAGCAGTGCAATCTAATATTCAATATTCTCCATTTGGACAAATAACAGCTGTTTCAAGCGATCTGTCTAGAACAGATTCATAGTCTCTAAATAACCCTAGGAGAGATTAGTTTCTCCTAGGGTTATTTAGTCTTTTCACTTATTTAGTCAGTACTTAATTTAGATTTTTTTTGCCATTTTAACGTTAGCTGTTGTTAATTGTCTAATTGTTTTTTTTAATATATATTTATTCAAATTTATTTAGTTGTTGGTTAGTTGATTACGCCTTTTAAATCACTTTAATATTAGTTTGCAGTATTGATTATAATTATAATTAATATTAAATTATATTTATGTGTCTGTTTTAACAATTTAAAGAGGTGTCTATGAAGATTTCAAAAATAATTTATTCTTTATGTGCGGTAGGTACAGTTCTTAGCTTAAGTGTTTATGCTCAACAAGGCAGACAGGGCGGCGGTGATGGTCGTCCTAATATAGGTCCAGGAATGATGCAAACCAGCAGGCCGATCCCAATGCAACAAACTTCCCAAGCTAGACCAGACTTCCGAGCTGGAGGAGATGTGGGAGCCCCAGCAATGACTCAATTCAGTCCAGGCCAAGTTGGAGGAGTGGATGCTTTCCAAGGTAGAGGAGATGTGGGAGCCCCAGGAATTGGACTTCAGCCAGGTATTGGAGACTTTAATATGGGTCCTAACGTTGCTGCTAATAAATTTTTGTTTGGAGCAAATGCAGGTCAGGATAATAGAACACAAATGACCCCTGGATATGGATATGGAGCCCCAGGAATTGGACTTCAGCCAGGTATTGGAGACTTTAATATGGGTCCTAACGTTGCTGCTAATAAATTTTTGTTTGGAGGAGATAGTGGTTTTGGTGGCCAAACGGCGGGTGGGTTTGGTCTTAGCGCTCCGGCCAGAGCCGCAGTAATGACTCAATTCGGTCCAGCTGATGTTAATTTTGGGATCGGAGGTCAAGGTCCACTCGACCTTAGCGGACAACAGAAAGCAGCAGCATACTATCTTTATAATAATGGAGCCCAAGGTGGATTTCTTAGCGATCCGGCCAGAGCCGCAGCAATGACTCAATTCGGTCCAGCTGATGTTAATTTTGGGCTCGGAGCTCAAGGTTCATTCGATCTTAGCAATCTTGGCCCAGTAGAGAAAGCAGCAGTACTAAACTATCTTTATAGTAACCGAGCTCCTGTTGTTTATTCGCCTCAGCAGGCTCAGGGGTCCTATTAGTTTAATTAGTGGATAAAGGTCTACATGATCTTTATTCTGAATCTCAGGAAGCGAACCTTCCTGAGATTTTTTTTAAAGAATAAAAGTTCTTTGTGTATACTTTTGAAAGTTTTCAAAAGCTAGAGATTGAAGGGTTGATTCTGATAGGTTGAGTTCTTGTTTTAGAAATGACAGAGCTTTAGGATAGCAAGAAGCATTAGGAAACTCAGGAAAAAAACCAACATCTGTTTTGTATTTCTCTTTAAGATAGGAAAAGCTTGGTAAGTGGAAAAAGTCACCACCAAAGCAAAGGGTCTTTTCTCCACCTAAGGAAAAAAGATGGGAAATGTGATCTGCTATCTTCCTTACATCGGATCCTATAAAAGGAGCGAAGAAATTAAACCCTATAAGTCCTTTTCGACGGATGATTTCTTTTATTAGATTGTCTGGAAGGTTTCTTTCTAAGAGGGTGATCGATCTCATATTAGAATGGCTTGCTACCACAGGAATATTTAAGGATTTTTTTTCTAGAAAATCTAGGATGTCGTTAGCTAAATAGTCAGAAGCATGGCTAAGGTCTATTGCTATTTTCTTTTGATGGAGCCACTCTAAAAGA
>CAMDHO010000054.1 GCA_945898205.1 Chlamydia trachomatis
TCACAGAGAGTAAAAACAAGCTCTGCCCCAAATCTTAGAAGCCGATCTTTATGAGTGACAATAAGTCTTTTAATTTTCTTTCCTAAGATAGCATCTAAAAGATTTTTTAGTCCCTTTTTTTTATAATTCATTCCAGACCCTAAATCGGAAATGACTTCCTAGTTCCATCCCCGAGCAGCACAGTAGATAGAAAGAACCTCTTTCTGTCTTTCTAGATCTTCCTTTTGATCATGGCTTGAAACTCTCGCATAAGCATATGTGAGTGTCGATTCTTTCGACGACACCCCAACTAGACGATCCAGGTCGTAATAACGAGTGCCCCCTTCTGTTTTTTTATCAGGCAAAAGCTGGCCTGATCGCTCCCATCTGCGGAGCGTTTGAACTGTCACACCAAGGATCTTAGCGGCCTCGCCGACTTTAATTAATCTATTCATATAAATAGATAGCATCATAAATGATGACATTTTTGCAAGCAGTTAAAAGCCCCAGAAGTATTATTAGCCTTCGACCGAGCAAAAATAAAGAATCTTCCCACCGAAGTACGTAAAAACTATGAAGCAGAAGACGCCGAATACAACCGATTTTCCATACACAACGCTGAAACTTTTGCCGAAGGTAAAATAGAAATTGCAAAAGAACTCTTAAATCAAGGAATGGATATAGATCTCGTTTGCAAAATCACAAAATTATCCAAAGATGATCTGGCTTGACGAGTCTGTCAATTTTACATAACACGTAAAAAATCCCCTTTTCAATAATGCAGAATAACCCTAAATGGACTATACCTATATATTTAACCAATCCATAGGAGTAGCAGCTTTTTTTACTGCTAATTTAGATGAAAAACCGACTTTTGATCATCCTATCCATTTCATTTGGAAGCTTACTCCTGTTAGCTATTTTATCCTTTGGCCTAGTGCAAACAGATTGGTTTCAAGAGTTTTTGGTCAAAAGAGTTGTCATAGAGGCCCAGCATCAAGGAATAGACGTAAATCTAAAAGAAATCAAAGCAATAGCTCCATTTAAGTGGGCTATAGAAGAAACCTCTTTTTCTTTGAATAAAGGAACTCAAGTCCAAATAAGGCAATTGTTATTAAAAATAGATCCCCTTTCCTTACTTAGAAAAAACCTAACTATTAAATCTTTTGCAGCCAGTGAAATCCAAATAGCTTTTCACCCCTCCCTTGAATCCCCCAACATTTCTATCCAAATGCTAAAAAACATACAAAACACTTCTTTTGCGATCCCTTTCGATCTATATATAAAAAGCATGTCTTGTGAAAAACTATCCATAGAAAACTTAGCAACACACCAAACTCTTACCTTTTCATTGTCAGGCCGTGCTAAAATCGATCATCGAGGCCAAGAAATCAATCTTGACCTTCTTTTAGAAGAACTTGAAACGTCTAATCGTTTAGAAATCGTAGCGCTCTCTTCTTTAAAAAATAAAAACTTAGAAGCTATTGCCGAAATTAAAATAACAGACACAAAAAATCTTTCTCTATTTTTCAGCGTTCCTAGCCTCCCCCCTTTAGAGTTAAGCTATAAAATAAATAGAAAGCATAAGAACCCTATCTCCTTTGAATTACAAGGCCATATAGACTCTTTAAACCTTCCAAATATTTCGTGTTTTACTCGTCCTATTTTCATAAAAGCTGCAGGAGAACTCTCTTTAAATCCTAAAAGCTCTTTTTTCCTTTCTCTTAAAACGCTACAACTTCACGATCAAAACATTACACTTACAAGTGCTTTGACCTTTTCTCACGAGTTCAAACCTCTTTTTGCAGATATTTCTTTTGCTGTAAATGAATTGTCTGAGCTCAGCTGCCTTCTCCCTTTTCAAGGGGAAGTAAAGGCAACTATCTATTTGGACGAAACCTCTTTCCTTGCCTCTATCCATAGTCCTTTACTTACGGTGAAAAACAAAACTTTTGAGCCTGTCGACTTTCACATTACTGCCTCAAAAAAAAACAATGAGTGGACCGGGGCCTCTAACGCTAAATGCGAACACCCTCTATTCCCTTTAAAAGAATCTTGCACCTTTCTCTTAAAAGAAAATGGCAAGATGCTAGAAACTTTAAATTTTCTAGATCTTTCACTTTACCTTGCTGATGCCAAAATTGGCGGAACAGCAAACTACTCATTCTTGAGCCATTCTTATGATGGATCTTTTTTTATCCTGGCAGAAGAACTCAGACCCTTTAGATTTTTATTTCATGAGTCGGAACTTGATGGCAAGCTTGGAGGCTCATTTTCTGTATCTGGAAATAAAGAAGACCTCAATTTAAACCTCTCTTGTCTTTTTAAAAATATCCGCTATCAAAATAGCCTTATCAATACAGTTAATATGGAAGTAAAGTTAGAGAATCTCCTTAAAAAACCTATCGGAACTTTTTCTTGTGACGCAAAAAACATCTTTTTTAGAGACATGATTCTTTCCAATGTTTCTCTTCACTCTGAGCGCACAGATAAAGAGATTCAAACTTTTTCTTTAAATATAAATGGGGATTGGAAACAAGAAATCCAACTTCAAAGTTCTGGTTTTTGGAAAAAAGAAGGACCTTTTTGGAAACTAGAACTCAACTCTTGTCAGGGATCTTTTCTCAGCGAATCCTTTTCCTTAGAGCAGCCTTTTTCTATAGAAAAAAATGACCTTGAATTCCTTTTAACAGCCTGCGCTTGGAAAATAGGCTCCGGCAATCTCTCAACTCAATTTCGTTTAGATGAAAAAGAAATGATTCTTAAAGGAGAAGCGAATCACATTCCTCTAGGTATTCTTGGGGTCTTATATCCTAAAATGGCTTTTCAAGGGACTGCGTCCTTTCAAAGCTCCATCTCTGGACCTCAAGACCATGTACAAGGATATTTTTTTGCTACGTTAGAAAAAGCCGACTTTTCTCAAAATAAGGCTAAAGGCTCTTTGCAGATCCACTTCAATCCTTTAGGGGCTCAATTTTATAGCCATCTTTATGCTACAAAACAACAGTTTCTAGATTGTACCGGAACAATCCCCTTAGACTACTCCTACTCCCCTTTTTCTTGGAAACTTAACAAGACTCGCCCTATTACAAGTGAACTAACCATGCAAGGCGCCATCGAAGACATCTTTGACTTCGTCAATACGGCTAGCCATAAAGCTTCGGGATGGATTACCAGCCATCTTTTTCTTTCTGGATCCTTAACACATCCCGCTCTTCTTGGTTCTCTAAAATGTGAACTAGGATCCTACGAAAATTATTTTACAGGAACCAAACTTAAGAAGATCGAAGCTCTTATTGAAGCTTCAAGCCATACACTTTATCTATCTTCCTTAAAATCTTGCGATGAGAAAACTGGTACTTTGACCTCTGAAGGAACCCTATTCCTATCCCCTGAAAAAGGGTTTCCTTTTAAGTTAAAGACCGAATTAAACGAAATGCATGTAGTTCACTCTGATTTTATTGAAGCTTCTTCTACAGGTGTTCTAGAGATTATCGGAGATAAAACATCTGCTATAGCTTCAGGGAACCTTACTGTAGATAAAGCCTTGTTTAAAATCTTTGATGAACTTCCTTACGAAATCCCATCACTTCCCATTACCTACATAAACAAACCTATCTATTTACAAACATCTACACTTCAAACTTCTACTCCATACCCATTAAACATCGACATCCAACTTGAAGCAAAAGACTCTGTGACGGTGCAAGGCCGGGGCCTTGACTCTATCTGGAATGGAAATGTTCATCTCTCAGGAACTGTAGCTAGTCCAGCTGCTAAAGGATCTTTAACTCTTAAAAAAGGAACCTTTGTTTTTTCCGGAAAACCCTTTACCTTAAGACAGGGAGAGATTTCTTTTTTTGATAAACCCTCTCCTGGCGCTTATCTAAAAATCAATGGAGAACTCCCCTTAACTTCTGCAACTATTTTAGCGCAAATGCAAGGTCCTCTGACTTCTCCTCAACTTACATTCCAAGCAATTCCTGCTTTGCCAACGAGCTCGATCCTTTCTCTTATACTCTTTGACAAAGACATCTCTGAAATTTCAGCACTCCAAGCTTTGCAACTAGCGCAAACAATCGTATCTCTTTCAGGAAAAGGTGGTCCTGGTGTTTTAGAATCTATCCGTAAAAAAATTGGTGTAGATAGACTTAATATCGTAGGAAAAGATGGCACTGATGAAATCTCCGTACAGATCGGGTGGTATCTAAGCCATGGAATTACACTTTCTTTATCTCAAAGTGCAACCAGCAGCGATGTAACTGTAGAGGTAGACTTGAAAAATGGATTTATATTCCAAGCCGAAACTCAAAACCAAGAAGAAGGCAAATTTTCTTTTAAATGGAATAAAAACTACTAATTGAAGTGGGTCCAAGCCAAAGAGAACCATATGCAGAAGCTAAGGCATTTGTAGAAAATAATCCTTCTTGTTTAAAACCTATAGAGAAACCTCAAAAGAAAAAAAATGGTTTGGGTGGTTTTAATAATTACAGAAAAGAGGAGAACAATCCCCTCTTTTCTAACACATTGACACTCAAAACTTTCTAAAAATCAAACCGAAGTTGGATATTCATTCCATGCAGATACATGCTTCCAATAGTTTGACTGCTTGCTGCAAACATCATGTTATAATCCCAGAACACATTGAAATCATAACCAACAGACAAATCCGTATAGAACCTATCGTTACAGAAATAAGAACCCCACCCAAGACCTAAAAAAGCCTCTGTTACAGCTCTTAATGTCCCATAATTATCCAAGCCTTTTTCACGTGAAGAAAGAACGCCTACAATCGGAATATTCTGATCGTGGCTATTTCTGGAATTATACTGCGTATACAGGATACTTGTTCCAAAATTTGCTAAGGCTTTAATGCCATAGCCGAGGAGCCAATTTGTATTCAACATGAGTTTGGGTCCTAATCCCCAGCTTTTCATATGATAGACAAAAGAAAGATTTGATATAGTCAGATTACCAAAGGTCTCATCCACTAGAAAAGGACTGCTTGATGACAGCTTTTGACTGATCCATTGGGATCTAAGCCCAACGCCTATATCAGCAGTCAACTTTTTTCCTGAGTAGAAAGAACGTTCTACTAAAAAGTCCAAAGACTGAAAGCCTAACTTCGCTTCCGAAGTAATAGTTCCAGAATAACTCAGAAATTGCAGCTCTGATTCAGGGGAACGCGTCCCTGAAAAAACAAAAGGATGCGCTACCGATGTTGTAAGGATGTTATTATCTGTATTGCGATAGCAAGTATACTCAGAATAGAGATGCCAATCATCCATCCCAGGCATATTAAATCCTACGCCAACTTGGAAACCCGATTTATAACCCGGATTTTGGAAGACCGCATAACTATCCCCGTCCAAAGAGATCACGTTTAGTAAAGAGCCTCCTGCGACCACTGTTCCAAGTTGCAAAGAATCTTGCTGCCATTTCCAATAAACATAATCTGCAGTGACATCAACATCCCATCCATCATTGCATACATAGCTAGCACTCTGGTTATATGCTCCTGGAAGCTCCCCTACTTTAATTTTCTCTCCTGAGAGGTAGGTGGGTTCTACTTGTCCTTGAGATTTATTTACAGATTCCGCTGTTTGAGCACATAAAGGAATGCAAAACATTCCCATGAATAAAGTAATTTTAAGTCCGTTTTTCAACACATTTACCTCCTAAAGAAATCATCAAAATCACAATCGTTTTTATAAAAAAACAATTTCAGTCCATGCTAATGCAAACATAAAAAATTTTATATAAAAAAACCCATACAGATCTTTTTCCAATTACGTTTAAAGAGATATATTAAAGGCAAAATACAGCTGGTTTGTCTGCAAAGTTCCTTTCCAAGGTTTACCTGTGAACAACTTTCCATTATCCGCAAAGGATGTTATTGTAGAGGGACATAAAAACTTCCCTCCGTTGTAATAGCGATATGCAACATCTATACTCAGCATAGATGTTTTTGGATGAATACGAAAACCACCCATTCCCTGCCACGCAAAAGCAATCGTTGAACGCGGCAATCCCGTTGAAGTCACAGACCCGATTCCAGGAACATCATTTCCTACTGTATAAAAATTAGAAACATTGTTAGCACTCACTCCGATTCCAGCTCCTATAAAAGGAACTATCTCCATACGAGTCCTCCATATCCCTATAGCATATGGATAAAGAGAAAAATTGAGCATTCCACTTTGATTATCTAAATCAAAGAATCTCATGCGGATCTCCCCACTTTGCCCAAAAGGACTAGTCTGTCTTTTTTCATAATGAAATGTATTATAGAAATTATAGTTAAAATCAACATCCAGCATTTTCCAAAAACGATATCCAAATCCAAGGGTAAAAAAAGAAGCATTCCCTAATGTCGAGTCATATCCCTGATCAGCAGGGTCCCAAAAACCATATTGAATATTACGAATTCCAGCCTCCATACTCCAAGCATAACCTGTTGCTGCAAAAGCATGTAAAGGGCAGCTAAAAGCGAGCTCTGATTTTGTCTGCATAGATTCACTAGAACATAAGACAACAGAAGCCATTAAAGTCGAAAGAAAAGCGTAGGTTATAATAGACATACATATACTCCGTATTTTAAAGAACACTCTAGTAGAAAGAGTATTTCTAAGCAAAAAAATTTATTTCATCCTAGAGGACCCCTATTTTTTAATTAAACTTTCAAATAATAAAAAAATTTGATAAAAAACAAATAAGGACATTTAAATGTGTTAAAGAAATTTTGCCAATTACTTATATATGATATTATTACTGCTTTTGTTCTTTTTTACTAGTCCTTTAGACGCTTCCGATCTAGACACCTTACCAACTTCTCCCAACGATTTCCCAACTAGAAGCAAGGAAGTCTTCACTGACTTCCTTAATAAAATCCCAGAAAAATCTCTATACCTAGGACTCGGAACTAGTTTTAAATCGATCTCTTTTCTAGCTCAAGCTGGACAAACAATTCCATCATTTGCTAAGGAATGTCTTCTTTTAAAAACTATTTGCAACTCTGTATCCCAACATTTTTTTACTCAAATGGCTAAAGAATCACCTTTTAAACTAAGCCATCTCTTTTCTAAAAACATTCCTTATTCTCAAACCTCATGGAAACTTAATCAATTAGATCTTTCTAAAATCCAAACTTCCTCTAATGAAGAACAAGAACTTCTTCTTTTTCTAGAAAATCGATTTCTAGCTAAAGCTACCGGATTCTTTCCTTCTTTTGTCGATTGGGTTTACCCATCCTTTGGAATCTCTATACAAATCCACCCTGAAACAACAGGCTCTTATGCAAGAAGTCCTGCGATTAACTTTTCTAAGTCTTACGAAAAAAGAATAACAAGTTGGAAAAAGGTCCTTCCTCACCCGGAAAGCTTTCCTTTAATTTTAACTCGCCCTTTTGATCTAAATGGATACTTACCTTCCTACTTTAAAGTCCCTCTAAATGAAGGGGTTAAAACAACTGTTCAAAACTTAGCTTTAATCTTAAAAAAGACCAATTCAAAAGTCGTTATTGATTTCTCTTCTCTTTTTTTAGACGAACTAATGGATTCAAAAAAATGGCTTCGAACCTGGGATCTCTATCAGAGATCTTTTTTACAAGCTTGCAAAGAGAATAAAATTGACCTTCATCAAATTCTCTGCATTGAAAGAGTAGCACAAAAAACAGTTGGTGGATTGCGCATTCTTCCTCTTTACTTCTTTTCAGCAAAAGAAGTAGAGTTACAACATCAATTTCTTTTGGGATGGGTCTCAACTTTTGGACTTTCTGCTAATCGAGTCGAACTCGACAGATCGCCTCTTTTACTTAATATATCTAATAACGCAAAAGAAAGATCTTTTACGTCCCCCTCTACCCTATGTAAAGAATCATTCCTTCATTACCTAATCTCTTGCGACCAAAACTGGAAATCCAAACACACTCAAAAGTCTCTTATGTTAACAGGGGCACTTGCCTCACTCAAAGGCTTATTAACTGCTTTGTCAGAAGACACCTGGGAAAAAATTACATACTCTAAAACGCTACTCAGCATTGCAGAGCTTTCTTTTCGTAAAATACATGAACAACTGGAACTCTTAAGCCAAGAAAAGGATTCTAGCTCTTTTTTTGATACCGTTTCTCATATAGAAGAAATCTACTCTCACCTTTCAGCTCTCCTTGAAATCTTTTGTCCCTTTAGCTTAAAAGATTTCTCTCCTATCTACCAAAGACTTTTAAATTCCACCCCTTCTAATCTTAAACCTTTAACATCTCATAGCCTGCACTCTTCTGCCATGACAAGTATATCCGGGGTCTTTCGAGCTGCAGAAAAAACACTAGGCAGATCTCCTCATATTTTATATGGAGAAAACACCTACTATGAATGCATCAACGCTTCAAACCTGATCTCTAACGCATTAAGTGTCCAAGAAGCTCGTGAAGATGATTTAAAAGAGATTGATGTCTTCTTGTCTCAGTTCAATCCTGTTTGGAAAGCTCTTGATCCTCAAAAAAAAGAATATAAAGTCGAAAAAGTCTCCGAAACATTGAGAAAAACTTTACGTGCAAGAGAAGGAAAACCCTTAACTCTAGCGCTCGATTGTACTTTTGATTTCATTGATTCCCCTCAAGTCAGTCGATTACTTCATCAATTCCAAGAAGACATTGAGAATGGATCTCTTAATGTCATATGCTATCACAGCGGCCTTAAATTTGATCTTTTTGGAATGGATAACTATTGTGGAGCTCCTTTTTATATGATTCATAATAAAGATCCAAAATGGATATTTTTTGACTTTATTTTAACAGACCCTGTTTTACAAACAGATTTATTAAGTCTTAACTGGTTTTGCCTTGCCTATCAAAATGCAGCTCCCCAATTAGATCAATATCGCAAACAGATATTTGACAATACAAGAGCTCTTTTAGATAGTCTTCCTGATAGGATTTTAAGAGATAGCAACATCAATTATCGAGTTATTCCTGTAGAAAGAGAAGCCAATGCAGCCTTCATTGATATAACTATCAAAGGTCCTTTTCATAGACTCAAAACAGAAGCCTTAGTAGCTGGATACCTTACAGTAAAATGTCTAGAAAAAGGCTTCCCTCTTTTTTACCGTATTAGCATAGGTCTCTATCACACAAACCTTACAAAACTATGTGACAAAGACAGTTCTACAGTGAGGTTGACAGTAGGTCTTGACCCCTCTCAAATTGAAGTTCTTACCGAATGCTTAAAAAATATAGACGCTTTAAATGGAACATCTTTTTAATTATTAAGAAGATGTTCAGGCTCATCGATTCGCTTCAAAAGAAACTAGAAATAATAGAATCCACTTCAAAGCTGTTTTCAGATTTTTTCAAACAAATAATTTCTATTGGAGCCAGAAAATGCTGCCAATCTTTATTTTCTATTTTTAATTTTTGAATAATACACTGAGCTAAAGAAAGACCCGATTTGACTGCATCAACAGAATCCAACGTCAATACTCTTCCTCTTATTTTTCCACTTTCTTGGCAAGATGTTATAAAGCAATCAATATAAGGAATGCTGATAAGTTCTTCTCTAGGCTGTAAAACTTTAGAACCCTTAGAAAGAATCAACCATTCTGTATCTGTATGCATTTGAATATTTTCATCTCTTAAGTAATAAGCATATAGAGACTCCACAAGTCTAAACAACCCAGGGGTTGTCTTTCCTTGCAGCGTAATATGATGAAAAGACTCCACCAAACATTCTTTAAAAAGTCGAAAATCTGAATTCCCTTCATCAAATAATGAAGCTAAACATACACACATGCGGTCCCATGCTAGATAAAATATTAAGTCGTGGATAGTCTCATATGGTTTTTCAGTAAACAACTTTTCATACTGATCAAAAGATTGAGAAAAAGGAAAGTCCTCTTTTCTTTTTTGAATTTGACTTATTAAAAAGTTTGGATCTATCTCTAAAACTTCTTTTACTTGAGTAAGACATTCTATAAAAATTTGATCATATAGATGGATGAGCAGATCCCTATCACTAGTTGAAGATACAATGCTCTTGACTAATGAAAAAAACTCATTTTGGCCATTAAATTCAGGGAAATTTTTAAGTAGAGACCTCAATCCTAAACACTCTAAAAAAGAAGGCCAACTTAAAATTATTTCTGAAGAATCCTCTATTAAATGACCTATGCTACCCCCACTTTCTACTATCTTTTGTATCAACTTGTGATCTATATAAACCTTCAAAATAGCATCCTTTTTAATCTTAATCTTATAGAGGTTTGTATTTTTTTGAAATCAAGGAATTTACAAATTTATTTGGGGAGAGTAAGCAGATCTCAGCAATGAGATCTGCTTACTCTCACCAAAATTCTCTAGATTAATGAAAAAAATGGGAATAGATGCAAACTATCAAAAGCCCAACCTAAGTAAGGCGAATAAAAAGCATAAAAAATATCCTTATTTATTGAAAGGAGTTGTTCCATCGGCTCCAAATCAAGTTTGGAGCACGGATATCACTTGGCTAGTAGACTCTAGGTTCCATTGTTAGTATGCTCCATGGAATATATAGAAGAACGAGTGAGATTTTTTCTTCCGAATGGGGATGTTGCTCTTGGACTGGAACTGCTTTTAAGTTACATCAATAAATCGGAATCGGAAGGTCATTTAATAGCCCGTGCTTATAAAAAAGTATATTAACAATAAAGGAGCGGCGTTTCCTCCTTACCCTAAAGAACGAGGTATCTACGCTATCATTCTTAAACAAGACTCTATTTTACTGATCAAAAAAAATCGAGGCTCTTATAAGGGGAAATTCGATCTACCCGGCGGCAAACCTGAATATAGAGAAACTCCTACAGAGACTTTAATAAGAGAAATATTAGAGGAAACCGGAGTAAAAACAGAGTCTATGAGTCTATTTGATAATTACAGCACTATCACTTGTGAATTATTTCCTAATTCTCTTCAATAAAAAACCTATCATGTAGGTATGATTTATCTTATCTCCTTTTATAATGAATCTGGATTAATCGACACAATGGATTACGAAGATTCTTTAGGCGCTCTATGGCTAGCTTTGAGCTCACTTACAGAAAATGTATTGAGCCCATTCGCCTTCCAAGCAATTACATCTATAAAATCAAACAAGACTTCCCCTCAATAGCATGTAATTTTTTGAGCAAGAGTTGCCATGATTGATTAAATACTGACTGTTTGAAAATTTCTGGAGAAACCTCTTTTTTTACTTCGACATAGTAGTATGTTTCCAGAACCATCTTGATCAAGAGCAACTTTAAATGAGAGTAGAAATTTTCGAATTCCTTTTGAGAGCACTTATTGCTATTTTGATAAAAATTGATAAAACTACGTATCCTTTGCTCCTCTAAACACCCATCTTGATCAAACGAAAAAAACACTTGAGCTCTTGCAATGTCTGTTAATCGATAAGAATATCTTATATGATCTAAATCTATAACTCCTGATAGAAAATCACCTAAAAACAACAGGTTAGAACCTGAAATATCCCCATGTATCAACGACATGGGGATATCATTAAGATACTGCACATCTATTGATTTATAAAGTTCTAAGATCCAGTTAAATTCCGGAAAAGAACAACATTGATCTATCAACTTGGCATAATCAAATTCTTGCGCATTTAAAATCCATTGATCTGATTTGACTCCGTGAATCTTTCCCATACAAACAGCTGCCTCTTGCAGCTGTTTGTCATTTAATTTTTCCACATGCTGCCCTGGCAAAAATTGCTGTAGCACAAAAGGAGTATGATCCTGAAAGAGGAATTTGTCTATGGTATGCGGTACTGGCATCTGAGTCTCTAATAGTTGAGAATACTCATATATTCGATTTACTTCATTTATAGTCCGCTTGGTATATCCCTTGACAACAGCTATCACGTCACCCTCGCTTTCTACCAAAAACACTTTATTATCGCCCCCGTGAACGGAGGCTTTAATAGTAAAAGGCCCATTTCCAAGACGCGTTCCTATCTCCTTACTAAGAGCCTTTTGATCAAGCGATATCTGTTCACAACTAAAAAGGTGACAAGTACAGACCATAAAAGAAAAAATAAAAGCCGTTTTCATGTCTTACTCTTTTTAGAAAGAGCATCCAGATAAAAATCCATAAGATCACTTGTTGCTTTTTCAGGAGCATATTTTTTTCTAATAAGCGCGCTCAAGTTTTGGCCTATTTCATCTCTTCCAGAAACATTAGCATATAGATCCAATAATCCAGCTGCTAAAGCAGAAGAAGCTGTTTCAAGAGAAGAACCAAGGTTATAAGCAATCATCTTATTAGACTCATCGCTCAACATTTCAGTAACCCCTCCCCTTTTGAGAGCTAAAATTGGCTTCTCCATAAGAGCAATTTCAGCAACAGAACCTGGGAAATTATCCCCCAAATACATAATAGGAAAGACATCGCCAGACTCTATAATCAGAGGCAATTCAGAATGGTCTACATATCCTGCAAAAGCAACTTGATTCCTATATTTAAGAGGGACTGCTTCATATAGCACATCAGGAGATAACTTTGTGTTAGCTGTTAAATTTTTGCTTTTATTTCCACCGTGGTGCCCAAAAAAACAGAACCTTGCTTGCGGTATTTTTTCAGCCACTTCAGCAATAGCATTGACTACCAATTCCGCCCCTTTTCTCGTCTCCACACTTCCTATAATGTAGATATTAAAAGAGTCCTCTTGAATAAACTTTTCCCCTAAAATAGCATTAACTTTGTCTATGGAATCGCTTCGCTTATACATCCCAGAATGAAAGTTCTTAGTATCTACTGGATGTGGGATCACAGCTATACTGTCTGCATTTACAAGATCTTTTCCTAATACATACTGTATTACCTGATCTTTCATATATGCGGAAGAAGAGGAAATGCAATCTGCATGATCAAGAACTTCAAATTCGTGAAGGAGTTGTAATTTATTTACTTCAGAAAGAGGTAATTTATTAGAAATCATAGTCACCGCAAGTGGCGTGTGGATTCTCGTTGCTTTTAGAATATTTTGTTCATTTATAGTTCTATATAATTGATGTGCAATACCCTCCCACTCTCCACACTCAATCACTACATTTTTTCCTTTCAATTTTTTTAAAATATCACCTAATTTAGAATTCACTTTATTATGAAATACCTGTTGATTAAGCAAAGAGACGTCTTCATTCGAGTCCCTCTCTACATGTTCAATGAAAGGCCTGTTTTTATAGGGATTTATATCACTTAAATAATGCCTTTCGATCCCGAGCTCATCTTTTTCAGAAAACTCACAATCTGTTGGAGATTTAGTGATCCAGAAAACTTCGGCCTTTGGATATAATTTCTTTACTTCTTTAACAAGAATGCCTAGATACGTTCCAATACCACCTTTGACATTATATTTTTCATCTTCACTGCTGATGCATATAAAAGCATCTAAAGTTTTTGACTCTGACTGCTTTTTATGAAACACATTGAATGTATTCAAAAAAAGCAAGCTAGAAACTATAACCATTAGTCTTACAAAATATTTCCGTTTCATTAAAACCCCATACCATTTTTTTAAATTTCTTTCGTCTTTGCCATCAAAACTTCAAATAAAGAAAAGCGAGACTTTGACAAATCCCCAAATATATTCTAGAAGATAAGCTCCATCTTTTCTCTAAACCCCTTTTGACTAAAAAACTCTTCGCTTAATCGATGGTTTAACTCTCTCCTTAGTTCTTTTAGCTCTTTCGGATCTTGTCTTTGAGAAAAACCACACATTTTGTTTGCTTCTATTAATAGTAAAAAAGCATTATCTATTTTTTTGATATTCTTCTTTTGAAACATACTCGAAAAGTCGGGAGTCATCATCTAAGAGTGGAGATCTAGTCACAGTGAAGATCGGCATATAAAACATGTCACTCAATGCGTATAGCTCTTGCATTAGAGTCGTTTTCCCAACACAACTTTCCCCAAAAAAAACGATTCTCTTGGGATGAGTTATCTGTAATACTACTTCTTCTGTAGAGAGCTGCGCGTTGAGAAAAGAGCCTTGCTTAATTCCAGGTCCAACAAAAAACATTAATGCAACTAGTAAAAACAGTATCTTTTTCAACTCCCCCTCATTTTAACATATTTAATTTAAATAAAATCGAATTTATAAAAATGGAACATAAAAATTTCGAACAAACATAACAAAATTAAATGTTAAAAAAAACAAAATTCAACAACGACTTCCTTGTTAACAGCACTTGTGGGTGACTTCGCTTTCCCTGGAGAAACAAGGATTAAAAAAAAGATTATTCATCTTGCTCTATGAGAAGTTTTAGAAAGATCTTTCCACATCCAATTCATTCAATATGTAAATAGCTTGTTTTTCCAAGACATAAGTTAA
>CAMDHO010000055.1 GCA_945898205.1 Chlamydia trachomatis
CAACCAATGGCTACCAAAACCGCAAATATACCATAAATATCCGAAGGAACGAATGGGTGTCAAGACCTGAAGGAAGAGCCGTATGCAATAATATTGCACGTACGGATCTGTGCGGGGGGTGGTTGGAAACGATCATTTCTACCGCGACCACGATGTGGTTCTCACGAGGGGGGAGCTCGAGTGATCGACTCCTCTACTCCCTAATTCAGCACAAATAGCCTGTTTTAAAGCTTTTGCTACTAAACTTGTTTCTAGACTTTCCTCCATATTCATCCCTACTATTTTTCTAGAAAAGAGATCCAATGTGATTGCTACATACAGCCATCCTTCTCTAGTCTTAATATAGGTGATATCTGAAACCCACACTTGATTTTCTTTCTCCGTTATAAAAATTTGATTAAGATGGTTTGGTGCGGGCACTGCTTTTGGATTACTTTTAGTTGACACCTTCCATTTTTTTCTCATTTTAGCTTGGAGTTTTTCTATGCGCATAAGTCTTGCTACTCTTTTTCTAGAGCAACGTTCCCCAGCTTTTTGAAGTTCTTTATGAATCCTAGGACTAACATAAGTTTTTCTTCCCTTTTCATAGGCGATTTTAATTTTCTCTATTAATTTTTTGTTTTCAAAGCTTCTTTTACTTAGTGATCCTGCTACCATTTGCTAGACAGGAAGAACACAAATAACAATATACCTTGATTTATTTTAGTTCTAAGATAGACTATCATCTATAGCTTTCTTGCCCTAAGGGGTTTAGGTCAATCCTTTCAAAACGGGTTGATTATTTGAGAAAGCGCAGTAAACCCGTTGTTAAACACCGAATATATGAGTTCAAATGATGAGAGCATTTCTTTTTTTTATTTGTTTAGGAAGTTTGGTTTTTGGAAAGCCTACTGTTGATATTTGGGATGAAGATATAGGATTGCAAGATTGCCTCTATGAAAGAGAGAATTTTGTATGGTCTATTCGAGAAGCGAATTCTCATGTAGTTGTTCTCTCCGATCAATACATAAAAAATGTTCAAAAAATGAGGAAGAAGAGCTATGAAGAGGAAGGCTATGAAAAGATAGTAGCTTGTTTGATCAAATCAAGAGATGAATCCCCCAGTCTTTATGATTATGTCACTTTACATAATCAAGAATATGATCTTATTTTAACTTGCGATGAAGACCTGGTCAATCAATTTCCGGACAAATGCAAGTTTTTCTATACGTCAGATCTACAAAACGGTTCTTTTGAAGCTTTGAATCTATTAGATGTAATTTGGCCTTATTTGAGCTCATTCTTTATTCCAAATTCCACATGTGACCTCAATCCCTTCTTAAGACCGATTACAGAGCCCAGCAAACCTTCAGGACTCAAGGAAATTGATTATATTTATCTCATCAATTTAAGGGAAAGACCTCTGAAATTAGCCAGAATGGAACAACTCTTTTCAGAAGATGGTCTAATTGTAAATCACTTTTATGCAATCAATGGATGGAAACTCGAACCAGATGAACAGGTCAGGGAAGTGACCAAATTTGGGAACACCTATAAAAACGCACCAAATCGTTGGGTGAGCTGGGGCGGAATTGGCTGTTATCTTAGTCATTTATCCATAATAAAAAATGCCTACGAAAAAAACTTTAATTCGATCTGGATCATGGAAGATGACCTCATCTTTCATGTAAAACCGGAGGTTGTTTGCGAAATGCTCAATAAAGTAAATGAAATTGATCCGGAATGGGACATTTTCTACACAGATTCAAACAACAGAGATTCCACCGGCAGGTTCCGCATAGGCTCTCATCCTATTATTCCACCAATCCACCTTGAGAATAAAGGACGTGCTTATTGCGATAACGTAGAGGTACTTAATGATGACTTCGCAAAAATTCGAGCTCGCGGGGGCACCTATTCAATGATCCTTTCCAAGAGAGGGATTAAGAAAATTTATGAGACCTTAAGTAAATTGCCGATTTTAACACCATATGATGATGTCTTACCTTTCCTCGACGACGTTAGATACTATATTTCACGCAAGCCTGTGGTAACTCATCTGTTTGATGAGGTGGACAGTCTCCCTAGCGATACTTGGAGCCCACCAAATCCACTCCAATAGATGCATCAAACTAAGAAGGTTGTTAAACTCAAATAAGTAAAGCGTAAGTGATCTGTAAAGAATACGTTATCGGTTTAAAGAAATCTGGTCATGTATCCTCCATCTATTAAAGGAGAGCAAGTTTAAGAAAACATACACTTTGCCGACACTGATCCGTTAAATCAGCACTTGTGGGTGAGTCAATTTTCTAAGGAGAAACAAACGCTAAGATCCAAGTTTTGTCATTTTCGTTTCAGCTCGATGTGAAATAATATTTTACATCGAGCGCGATAAAGGGCTCCCTCTTGAAATTCTCAGAATTCAAAAAAAATATTTAAGCTTTCAATATCACCTCCTTCTGACTATTTATTCTTATTTAGGCGAACTTCAGACGAAACTGCACGTGCTCTTTTTACAAAGAATGAGCAAGGAGCAGTCTTTCGATTGGGATCTGGCTCAATTTTGCAAAGGGCTCCCCGGCAAAGTCGTACCAAGATAGGAATGGTCCTTTTCCTTTTTGCGCTCCACGGGTAAAGCTGAAGAGCTCGAAAATCCAAAAGGCTACAAACATCAAAAGCTTCTAGATTATCCAAGCGGTGGAGTCGACATAAGCATACTCATGCTTTGCAGCAAAGCCTCGGTTTTTAAGAGTATTATGAAGGTCCTCTTGATCAGCTATTATTCTTGCCACCCCCATCAAATCAAAGCAGTTGATCTCTGTGATCCTAGTTAAGCTGAGCCATTTCGTTTTGAATCATTTGTCTTTACCATCTGCGCACTTTATAACTTTTCTATCTGTGGCATACTGAATTTCTTCGAAGCGGATCACATGAACAATAAGATCCTCATCTATGTAGATAGAATTGAACCATCGAATGTTCTGTACTATTTTACCTCCGCCGGATGATTTGATGGTTCTTCCTTTGGAGTCCCACTGCTTTTGAAGTATAAAGAAAGGTGATAGATTTCTTTTATTGCGTAATGTTCACAGTTTGGATGAATCGGAAAAAAGCAGCTTAGAAAACTTGCTCGAGGTAAATAGCCCTCTCTTCATAACGCATGCTATGAAAGAACAGTTTAGCCCAAGTTCAGACATCCTGATCTCAGAGGGGGAGGCGACTTTCTTATTCATTGGTGTGTGCAAGCTCATCTGTCTAATTATTCCTCAGCTCAAAAAAAATAGCAAAGACCTTAATAAATCACAGTTTTTCTAGGGGTTCTCTATAGAATTCCAGGAAATTCTATTCGCAATTCTTCCGATGAACCTTTTTTTCTGTCTTATTCTAAGTTATTCCAACTCATCTGAGCTTTAATTTCGGAATCAGGATGTTCATATTTTCAGAGCATCCAACCTCCTCCTAATTTGAAAAATTTTGCAAAGTCTAGATCATGAATTCTCTTCTCATCACCTGGGCATTCTCTCAAATTTTCAAAAAATAGAGCGTCAAATCCAGAAAGTCTTTAGCAAAAAATGTTGATCCTGTGTTATATGGGAATTCCTTAAATGTAAGTAAGTTATATTTTAGTTTTTGTCTGTAATTTCTGTTTTTAATGTGAGATATTGAGGATGATTATGAATTTTACACTTTGTTTAACTCGGCGCTTTATTTGCGCCTATTTTGTTTTAGTTGTTTCATGTTCTAATTTTGTTTATGCGAATTTTAGTATTGTAAATCATGAAGCTGTAGAGAACTCTCAGATCATTGAAAAACCGATGGTTATAATTATTCCATCTTATAACAATGAACAATGGGTTGAAAAAAACCTGAAATCAGTTATAGCTCAGGATTATTCAAATTATCGAATTATCTATGTAAATGATAAATCGGATGACCAAACTTTGAATAAGATGTATCAAACACTCTTAGAGTCTCAAGGGCCTATAGACTTTAGAGTCATCAATAATACTCATCGAAAGGGAGCTCTTGCAAATCTCTATAATGCAATACACAGCTGTAAAGATCATGAGATTGTTCTAACCTTGGATGGAGATGACTGGTTAGCAAACGATCAAGTATTAAAGAAATTAAATGAAGTATACTCCGGCACTAAACCCATTTGGTTAACATATGGGTCCTTCCTTTACTTCCCAGCTGGATACGTTGCAGATTTGATAGCTATTCCGGAAGAGGTTATAAAAAACAATGCATTTAGACGTTTTAGGCATGTTCAATCTCATCTTCGTACTTTTTATGCCGGATTATTCAAAAAAATTAAAATCGAAGATCTCTTGTGTAATGGGGAATTTTTCACGATGACTTGGGACTGGGCTATGATGTTCCCTATGATTGAAATGGCTGGAGAACGTCACTTTTTTATTACAGATGTTCTTTATGTCTATAACAGATTGAATCCCATAAATGATGATAAGGTAAATCAGCGACTACAAGATGACTTAGCGTCATACATTCGCGAAATGCCACCATACCAACGGTTGCCGGATGGAGACATAAAAACCGGAAATTAATCAAACTCAGTCAAAAAAGCCCTCTCTAGAGGGGGCTTGAAACGTAAATAAATCATGATTATACAGATTATTTCTCTGAGAAACTTCCTTATTCAAATTCTGATAAATAGTCCAAATAATTAGCTTAATTTAAAGTAAAAGAAATAAACGAAACAAATCAGTTTGATTAAAAACTGAAATCATTCAACTAAAAAAGGCTTTTTTATGCTCAAGAAACTTCTTATAATCGCTTTCTTTTTTGCGAACATTAAATTGGGGCATTCTTCTGAAGAAATTAAAGAAGAAAAAGGGTATGTATCTATAGCTCTAGACGGTCAATTAGGTAATCAACTCTTTCAAATTGCAACAGCCTATACTTATGCCCTGGATCATAATCTTTCTCTCACAATTCCAGATTTAATTTACAAAAAGCATTGCAATATTCCCTATAATGCAAAACATCTCTTCCTTGCTAAAATAAACACCTATGATCTTCCGTATTTTCCTCTTTTAAGTTGGAGAGAACCCAATCAAAATTATTTAGAAATTCCCAAATCTAATGCAATTCAACTTTACGGCTATTTTCAATCAGAAAAATATTTTAAGCATAGAAGAAATGAGCTCTTGGAACTTTTTGCGGCTCCTCCCGGATTAACTGAAAAAATTTTGACAAAGTATCCCTTCTTAGCTTCAGATGCTCAAGTTGTCGGAGTTCAAATCAGAGACTATCGGATGGAAAGACCCTCTGGAGAGTTTCATCCTACTATCGGGCGTAATTATTATGAAAAAGCAATGAACCTCTTTCCTGAGGAAACCATTTTCCTCATATCTTCGAATAATCCAGTTCTTGCGCAACAGTGCACTCAAGGATTAGCTAAAAATGTCATCTACTTACAAGGGGAAGATTATATTGAGGAGTTTTACACACTTGTGCAGTGTAAATCCTTTATCTCTTCCAACTCTTCCTTTGGATGGTGGGCTTCTTGGCTCTCTACATATCCCAACAAGATTGTTATTATGCCTCGACCATGGTTTGCGCCTCCTTATGATTCGAAAACAATGGAAAAGGACATGTTTCCCTCTGGATGCGTAATCATCGATTTTGGAAAAAACGATGAGGCTCCCTATTTTGAAAAATAAAAAATCCCCATGCTGCTATTGAAACAGTAAAATTATTATAAGAAAACACATATGGAGCCTGGATGAAAAGAGACAAATTACAGCAATCGAGATTTTTAATGCAGAGATGTATTTAAGTGGAGTATCGACTCGGAATGTGACGGATATTACCGAAAAGCTATGTGGACTCGAGGTTAGCTCGACTCAGGTATCAAGAGCAACTACGGAACTGGATGAACAATTTGAGCCGTTTAGAAATCGTCCTATAGGAGAGATTTGCTATCTTCTCATGCATGCGATTTATCTGAAGGTGCGACATAGCGGATCCGTCACTGATATGGCAGTGCTCTTGACCTGTGGGATCAATCCTGAAAGCAAGAGGGGGATTCTGGGCGCATCGGCGAGCCTGTCTGAAGTTGAAGTGCATTGGAGAGAATTTTTTATACATCCTCCAGTCTTGCAATATAACTGGGCTGAGGTAGATCATTAGCGATGATCATTCAGGAATGAAAAGCGCTCAGAAGGCGGTTTTTCCTTTAGTGCCTTGGCAAAGGTGGCAATATCAACCGTAGTCTGTTATGAAAATTGATGGTGCTAGAGAGACGATTTTACGAAATAAGCCAGTTATGATTGTTGAGGTTTTTCCTGATAATGTAGTAACGATGACGCAAGCTATGAAGAATCTAGATTATGTGTTTGTTTCTGCGGGAGGATATGAATATATTGGTGTTTCAAGGAGCAGTGGCTGTATTCTGAAAGGTGAGAATGATATGTTTTGAAGGGCCTGTTAGAATAAGTGGCACACTAGCAAGCGCTTAAGAATTTATTCTTTCTTTGATAGAGGAAAAATCGAGGTTTGCATACAATCGGACTTAGGGTGTCTTATCAAGTCGGATTGATGTATGTCGCAAGCAAGAGTAGCTGTTGAGAAAAATCGATTATTGGAGTTTTTCCAGCGCTATGGATGGTTGCTGCTTTTTTGGATTGCTTGTTTTATTTTCTATTCACAGGCCATGCATAAGAAATCTATGGTTTGCTCGGAACTTAAAGGAAAGATTCGTGATCTGGAGTCGTTGAAAGTATTTACAGCGGTCGAATATGAAGATTTAGCTTTGCAAATTCAAAGTCAAAATGATTTAGATTGGATTGAAATGGTCCTTAAAAAAAACTTAGGGGTAGTATCAGAAGGTCAGATGAAAGTATATTTTAAAAAAGATGAGTGAATCTTTTGTGACAACTGCGTTCTTAGTTTTTCTTTTAGTTTTTTTTCTAGCTAGCTTAGCTCTTTTTTCAGGGGCAGAAACCTCTTTTTTCTCTCTTTCTTCTATGCAAGTAAAAGCCTTTAAAAAAGATTTGGACCCTAAAAAGAGGCTAGTAGCTTTCTTGCTTTCTAATCCAAGAGAACTTTTAGTGACTTTGATTATTATCACTATTGTTGCAAGTTTAGCTATTCAAAGTGTGATTTCTGCTATTTTCCATGAAAAAGACAGCTGGCTACTCAATATTGGGGTGCCATTAGCGGCCAATCTCGTGTTAGGAGAAATGATCCCAAAATCTTTAGCTTTAGCTAATAATGTCAAAATATCTTGTAAAATTGCCCGTTTGTTATTTTGGGTGCAAAAAGTTCTTTTTCCTGTTCGGAAATTGCTTTCGGTCGTTACAGGGTTTGTTCTTCCTGTTTTCTTTTTGTTTTTGCGTAAAGAAAAAGACATTTCTATTGATGAATTGCAACACGCTTTAAAAGCGTCTAAAGACCAAGGGATTCTTCATCCGGAAGAAGTTGGGCTTATTCGGGGCTATCTTTGGTTGCAAGAATCTACGGTAAAGGAGTTAATGCGCCCTAGGGAAGATGTGATTTTATTTGAATTATCCGAACCTCTTTCTCGAATTATACATCTTTTTGTTGATCAAGAATGCACTCGTATTCCTCTATGTAATGGGGGGCTTGATAAAATGATAGGTATTGTTTCAAGTCGACTTTTTTTTCTTCATAAAAGCTCTATTAAGGAAACGAAAGACTTAGCTTCTTTTGCTAGAAAACCTTATTTTGTTCCAGAAACAATGAAGGCAGCAGTTTTATTGAGACAGTGTTATGAAAAAAATGAAACGTTAGCTGTTGTTGTAGATGAATATGGTTCTATTTCTGGAATCATTTCAATTGAAGACCTTGTTGAAGAAGTGATAGGAGAAATTGTTGACAGGAGAGATCAAAAGGCTTCTTATACCAAAGCAGAAGATGGAGTAATCATTACAAGTGGGAAATTTGAACTGTCAGAATTCGAAGAGATTTTTGATGTGACTTTAGACAGTGAAAATAATATGGTGACTATTGGAGGTTGGTTAACAGAAAGGCTGGGAGATATTCCAAAGCCTGGAACAAAATATCAAGCTCAAGGCTTTTTATTTCATGTGCTAGCTGCTGATCAGACTCGAGTTCGCAGGGTATATATTAGGCAATTAACAGCTTCTTTTTCTAAATTGAAAAAAAAGGAATAGGACTTGTAATTTTGGATGCTTGGAAATGGTTTCTTTTACTAACAGTTTTATGTATTTTAACTCAGTCATTTTTTGCTATGTTGGAAATGGCTGCGGTGTCATTTAATAAAGTCCGTCTTCAATACTATATTAGCCAAAAGTCGAAGATAGCCCTCTGGCTTCATTATTTACTTAATCATCCCGCTCTTCTTTTTGGAACGACGCTTGTTATGGTAAATGCTGCCTTGCTTATAGGTTCAGAGTGTTCTCGAAATTTTTATGAAGCTATTGGTTTTAGTCCTTTTTGGGCTCCCCTGACTCAAGCTTTTTTGGTGTTAGTTTTTGCGGAAATTGCTCCTATGTTTGCTGGGCGACGTTATGCTGAACATGCCGTCATGATAGGGTTGCCTATCCTTTATTTTTGTGCTATTTTACTTAGGCCCTTTATCTGGGTCATTGACATGCTTTGTAAAGCAGTTAATCGCCTTTGTGGAGTTTCTAGTTCTGGTGATGTCTACTTAAGTAGAGAAGAGTTGCAGCATGTGATTGAAGCAAGAGAAGAGACTTTTTTAAGCCAGGAAAAAGAAGAATTCGACTCGGTCGTCTCTAGTATCTTTGCTTTAAAAAGTAAGACAGCTAAAGAGCTCATGATTCCGCTTAAAGATGTGAAAGTGCTTTCGACTCAAGCAACTCTTGGAGATGTTAAGCAACTCGTATCAAAAGAATACTCGCCTTTTATTCCTCTTTTTCACAAGACAGAAGCTAATATTGTATCGATTGTTTATCCAAGAGATTTACTTCGTATGACAAGTGAAAAGAAAGTTCGGGAATATGCAAGGTTCCCTTGGTTTATTACGGAATCAACCTCTGTTTTACAAATTTTAAAACAGTTTCGTAAGAACAATCAAAGTGTTGCTGTTATTCTGGATGATTCAGGAGCTGCGATAGGAGTGCTGACACTAGATGAGATCATAGATGATATTTTTGAGACAGGTAATCTATCGGCTTCTCTTGGAGAAGTATTTCCTAAAGTGCATCAGGTAGCTTTAGATAGAGACTTTCCTGGAGATATGCTTTTAGAAGAATTTAGAAAGCAGTATGAGATAGAGTTTCAATATAAGCATGCTAAAACGCTATCTCAAGCTATGGAGCTTGCTCTTGGCCATGTTCCAAGAGTTGGAGAGAGCGTTAGAATTGATCAATTTGAGCTTACTGTAGAAGAGGCGACTTTACTGGGTCCTAAAGTCGTTGCGGTAAGGACTCTATTTTAAGCTAATCATTAATTCGAAGTCCTTTTTTTACCGTTAAGAGCTAAACCTACGAATGGTTTATTTTTTTATGAAAGTTTTTTTCTAAGCACGTCTATTAGATGGGAAATAGGTATTCTTTCTTGAACCATAGAGTCTCTGTCTCTTAAAGTCACAGTGTCTTGCTCTATTGTATCAAAATCGATAGTAACGCAGTAAGGAGTCCCTAGCTCATCTTGACGACGATATCTTTTGCCAATGGCTCCAGAATCATCATATTCAGAAGCCCAGTTTTGGTTAATCAATTCAAAGACTTCTTGAGCTTTACTTCCAAGAGGTTCCTTTTTCATAAGAGGGAATACGGCAACTTTTACAGGAGCAATTCTTGGATGAAAGTGTAAAACAGTTCTTGTTTCTCCATTTTCTAAAGTCTCTTCCTCATAGGCGTCACAAAGGAGTGCTAAAAGGGTTCTTTCTACTCCAAACGTAGGCTCTATTACATGAGGGATAAACTTTTCTTTCAGTTCAAGGTCGTGATATTCAAGTTTTTCTCCAGAATACTCAGCGTGTTGCTTAAGGTCAAAGTCAGTTCGATAAGCGAGGCCATAAAGTTCACTTGTTCCAAAGGGGAAGTCATAAACTAGATCTACTGTTCTTTTCGAGTAGTGAGATAATTTATCTTTAGCATGTTCTTTTTCGTGAATATGAGCTGGGTTAAGGCCGATTAAAGAGCACCAATGGCGCATGTCTTTAAGCCACGTTTCAAAGGTCATTTCCCATTCTGATTCGCGGATGAAATATTCAATTTCCATTTGTTCAAATTCAACAACTCGAAAAATGAAATTTCCTGGGGTGATTTCATTACGGAACGCTTTTCCAATTTGTGCCACACCAAAGGGGAGTTTTACTCTCATCGTGTCTATGATGTTTTTAAAATCTAGGAAAATAGCTTGAGCTGTTTCCGGTCTTAGGTAGGCGAGGTCACCATCGGAAGTTTTACTCATTTGAGTGGAGAACATTAAATTGAAATGTCTTGCTTCAGTAAAGTCTTTGGCTCCACACTTAGGGCATTTAATTTGATGTTCTAGGATAAGGGCTGTCATTGCCGTTACCGAAAGGCCGTCGGCATCAATAGAAGTAGCTTCTTCAATAAGATGATCGCAACGAAATCTTCCTTTACAAGCTTTACAGTCGATAAGAGCATCATTAAATCCATCTAAGTGCCCGGAGGCTTTCCATGCTTTGGGATGAAGGAGAATGGGGCCATCAAGACCTACCATATTGCGGCGGCTTTGAACAAAAGTTTTCCACCAAAGGTCTTTAATGTTTTTTTTGAGTTCAACTCCATAGGGACCAAAAGAATAGGTGTTAGCAAATCCCCCATAGATCTCAGATCCTTGATAAATAAAGCCGCGCCGTTTAGCTAGAGCAACAATAGGTTTTAAAGAGTCTAAAATCATATAAGCCAACCTTGTAAAATGATAGATCTTAGGATAAGGTTCTTAAGGATAAAAGAAAAGCATTTGTCTCAGAATTTTTACCCGTTTAACAATATTATAAGAAAAAAAATCTTCTTATTTTGTATAGTTCCTTTCATCTTAAATGCTTAATTTAAAGGGGTGATTTTATGAATGTTGTGCAAATTTGGCTTGCAGCGGCTAGACCTAAAACGTTGCCTATTTCTATTGGCCCAACTCTTTTGGGGGCTGTATTAGCTTTTAGCGAAGGATTTTTTAACTTATTTTTATTTTGTATGACCTTATTCACGGCGCTAGGCATTCAAATATGTGCTAATTTTGCGAATGACTATTTTGATTTTATCAAAGGAAGCGACACTAAGGAAAGAAAAGGTCCATTAAGAGTTACGCAAGCTGGCCTTGTTTCTTTGCCGACCATGAAAAAGGCTCTTTATATTAGCTTTGGAATTACAGCTCTTTTAGGGTGCTGCCTAGTCTGGCATGGAGGTCTTGTTATAGCGTTTTTAGTTGCTTTGTCTCTTTTATCAGCAGCGTTATACACGGCAGGCCCCTTTCCTTTGGCTTATCTAGGCCTCGGGGATCTATTTGTTTTTTTATTTTTTGGCCCTATTGCAGTGGCTGGTTCTTATTTCTTACAAAGAGGTCAATTTTCTTGGGTTCCTGTTTTATTGGGGATAGGAGCGGGAGCTTTGTCTGTAACTCCCTTGGTAGTTAATAATATCAGAGATAGAGCGGAAGACCTTCTAGCAAACAAAAAAACACTTGTGGTTCGTTTTGGAAAACTTTTTGGGCAAATTGAATATATAATTTGTTTGGCTGTTGGGTCGTTAGTCCCTTTTTTGTTTTTAAGAGAGCATCCATTTTGTCTATTTTCTCTTTTTTTTCTGATCCCCGCATTTCCTATGGTTAGAGCTCTTTTTACTTATTCTGATCCTAAGGATCTCAATAAGATACTTGCTAAAACAGGGCAAGTGCTATTGCTGTATTATTTTCTTTTTTGCATAGGATGGGGACTCTATTGATTTTAGATTTTCAAGTTTACCCAATTGCTCTTAAGATTCGGGCCCCTATTCAAGAGAAAAAGGGGCTTTTGCTCTATGCAAAAAACTCGAATGGAGATGTTGCTTGGGCTGAAGTTTCTCCTCTTGCTGGATTTAGTATAGAAACTTTAGATGAAGCTAAAGATCAGTTAAATTCTCTAAGGAAAGAGATTCTTGATCCTTTTTTTGATATTACAAAAAAAGGAGGGTTATATCCGTCTGTTGCTTTTGGTTTAGATTCTCTTTTTTACAGCCTTACCCATACTGTAAAAAAAGGGACTTCGTATCCTGTTTGCGCGTTCCTTGCAGGAAGCTTTAAGGAGATTGAAAGTCAAATTTATTTTTTATTACAAGAGGGGTATCAACATATAAAGCTTAAAGTTGCGCAGCTTTCTTTTGAGGAAGCGCATCAAGTTATCGAGCAACTTCTTGGAAAGGTTAGTTTAAAAATCGATGTCAATCGAGCTTGGAATTTAAAAAAGTCTCTCTCCTTTTTTAGTAGATATCCATTAGATGCTTTTGAATATATTGAAGAACCGGTGGATGATATAAAGGATCTGTCTTTTTTTCCTTATCCAATAGCTTTGGATGAAACGCTAAGAGAAGGTTTTCAGCCAGCCGGTTTTCCTCAAATTAAAGCTCTAATTGTAAAGCCTATGTTGACAGGTGGTCTGAAGTCTATACAAAAAATAGTTGATTTATCAAAGCAAATAAAAGCTCAACTAGTCTTAAGCAGTAGTTATGAAAGCGGAGTGGGTCTTTTTCATTTATGTTCTTTATTGGATAGGGCAAAAATCCCTTTATATCCATTAGGAGTGGACACGTATCGACTCATTCACCAAGACGTGCTCGTAAAACCTCATGATTTTTCTGGTGGAAGACTCTTGCTTTCTGCCTTGGAAATTTCAGATAAAGAATTTATGTGTCAATAGAGCTTTTATATTGAATAAAATAATTTATTTTTATTTAGAAAAAGTAATAATGAGAATTGTGCTATATGAGGATGGTTTAAGTTGAGAGAGGTCTATTTCATTCTTAATTCAAATAGATAATCCCATTGACAAGAAGCTGTTATGCTGGGAAAATAGATTTTAAATAAGAGGATAAAACATGGTCTCTAAATTTCTTGATCCGAAAAATGATATTGCATTCAAGAAGATATTTGGAACGGAAAAGAATAAAGGAATTCTTATCCATTTCATTAATGACATGTTATGTTTTAAAAATCAAGATCCTATCGTAGATGTGG
>CAMDHO010000056.1 GCA_945898205.1 Chlamydia trachomatis
GTACATAGGATATCTACGATACTCGTTTTTTTAGATGCGATTTCAGGGTCTTGGATTGTTTTTAAAAAAGTCACGTTACAGATAGGATTTTTTCCGTTAAAAACAAGGACGTCGTTTAGAAAGTGAATCAAAATATCTTTATTCTTTTCGCTGCCAAAGATTTTTCTAAAGGCTACATCGTTTTTAGGATCTAAAAATTTACCAAGCATGACAACTCCTGTAAATCTTAGTATAGCAAGAGGCAAAGCCCCTTTGCAATCATTTTCTTGCTGTATTCCGATGAAGACTATGTGTTTATGAACAATTATATAATTTAGAAAGTTTGACCTATGCTAACTAGAACTCTATACCTTTTGTCTATTCCCTTTCTAGGATTTAAGGGGAATCCAATGTCTAGACGAAAGGGGCCTACATAAGAATAATAGCGAACGCCAATCCCTGCAGATTTAAGCCATTTCCCTCTTACAGTTAAGAACTTATTATCCGATACATTGCCCATATCAAAAAAAGGAACAACTCCAATGTTTTTTGTAAAACGAACTCTAGTTTCTAATGTATAGTAAAGCGCTGAAATCCCTCCGATAGAATCGTTTTTCTTGTTGAGAGGACTAACAGAATAATAGGTATAACCTCTTAGTTCTTCTTCAGATCCTCCAAAAAAACGTTTAGGGACGGGTATGGTATCTACATCACCGCTAAAGAAAAATCCTCCTGAAATCTGTTGGGCTAAGACAATGTAATGAGAATCTATAAGAGGGAGATAGTGTCCTAACGCAAATTTATTGACAATATAGCCCTTTTTTCTCCAAGCAACGGAGATGCTTGGAGTTGCTTTATATTCTATGTTAAAACCCGTTGTCGGGTTTAAGAGATTATTGGATCCGTTATGTGCAAAGAAGATAGGGACTTCTACGAGCCAATAGTCACCATTTAAAACGCTGGAGTGAACAAAGAGCTTTTCTCCTTGTAACCCAAAAGCCACTCGAGATTTTTTATCTAGTCGCTTTTCAAATCGGTTGGTGAGGCTATAGCTTTGAGCTGAGTAGGGGAAGATATTAAGGTAGGTAGCATGGGCTTCCCATACATAGTCTTGTCCTATTTTATAGAAGTTAGGGACTAGATATGTAGCAACTCCTGAATGACTCCTTTTTGTTATATCACCCCTTAAGCTTAATCTTTGACCCATCCCTTTGATGTTTCTGTGTTCCCATCCTGCTGTAAGACCGGGACCGTAATAGGTTTGGTAGCTAACCCCTCCATAGATGCTGCGATGTTTACTTTCAGCTGTTTCAATATCCATAGAAATCTCTCCATCCGGAGAGGGGATTTCTGCATGAGAAATAGCCACAGAGCTAAATAGGCCGGAGTCCATCAAAGATTTTTGCGTTTCTTCAACCTTTGCACTGGAGTAAGCATCTCCTTTTTTCCATTCGAGTTTTTGTTCTACGTAAAGACGTCTTACGTGATCATGGCCCTTTAGTTCAAAACCACCAAATTTTACAGGAGTTCCCGGATTGATCACTAAATGAATAGAAACAGTTTTGGTGTCTCCATCTGCAACAATGGATTGACTGTCAATAAAAGCGAGGGGATGACCGCATAGGGATAGTTTGTGAAGAATCAATAGTTCGGCATTAATGACCTCTTCAGCTAAAATAGGGCTTCCTATGCGGACGCCAAGTATAGCAGAAGAAAGTCCCGGGTAAGAAATGTCTTGGAATTCTGCTGACATGGAAAAAGTAAAAGAAGAAACGGTGTAAGCAGGGCCTAAATGGACGTAGACTAAGACAAAGGCGTTGGGGAGACTTTCTTGGATTTTAATTTGTACAGAAGCCTCATAGTATCCATGAGCATGAAGGATTTTCACAATATCCTCGATATCGGATTCTGCACGATAGCGCAACGCGCTAATGGATTCAGGAAGCGTTTTTTTTAGAGTGCTTAAATTCGTTGTAGCCTTAATCGTCTTCAAAGCAACGGGATTGTCCACTCCAAAATATTCTACCTTATAAGGGACGCTTGAAAAGCCTCTAGTTATAAGAAGAACAGAAAAGGAGAAAATTAAAAAAACAAAAAATCTCATAGCTCTAGCTTGTATTTATGCTTAAAGAGGATTATCATCTTCTGTGTTTAAGTTGACAAGGATGTATTATGCTAGATGAAAAAAGTAGACGTGTTTTTGAAGAAAGTTGCCGTTTGATTCCAGGAGGAGTGAACTCTCCTATTCGCGCTTTCCTAGAACTTAAGAGGCATCCTCTTGTAATAGAAAAAGGTTTTAGCGACTCTATTCAAGATGTCGATGGCAATATATGGATCGATTATTGCATGAGTTGGGGGGCTTTACCTCTTGGTCATGCTCATCCAAAAGTTGTAGAAGCTGTTTGCCTGCAAATGGCCTCGGGCTCGACCTTTGGAACTGCAACTCCTTTTGAACTAGAACTAGCATCTCTTATTATTTCTCACATGCCATCTATTGAAAAGATCCGTTTTGTTTCATCGGGGACAGAAGCTACGATGTCAGCAATACGCCTTGCAAGGGCCTATTCTCAAAAACCCAAGATCATTAAATTTAATGGTTGTTATCACGGCCACTCGGATGCCCTTCTTGTTAAAGCAGGGTCTGGTGTAAGTTTTCTTCCCGATTCTTCTTCACTAGGGGTTACCAAAGAGTCGATTGCGCATACGATTTCTTTGCCTTATAATGACACCAAAGCCTTAAGAAATGCGTTTCAATCCTTCTCCGACATTGGATGTGTTATTGTAGAGCCTGTTGCTGCGAATATGGGACTTGTTCCAGCTGGCAAGGAATTCTTACTAGCCTTAAGAGAAGAAACTGAGAAAGCTAAAGCTCTTCTTATTTTTGATGAGGTCATTACGGGTTTTCGTGTAGGCTTGGGTGGTGCTCAAGAGCTATATGGCGTCACTCCCGATCTTACTTGTCTTGGAAAGATCATAGGAGGAGGGCTTCCAGCGGCTGCTTTTGGGGGCAAAGCCTCCATTATGAACCTCTTAGCCCCTTTGGGTCATGTATATCAAGCAGGCACCCTGTCCGGCAATCCTCTTGCGATGAAAGCAGGTCTTGCCACATTAAAAGAGCTGGAAAAACCCTCTTTTTATCAAGAGCTTCAACAAAAAGCAGACCTTCTACTGTCTCCCGTAGAAGACTATTTAAAAACCAGAAACCTTAACCTATGTCTCAAACGGCAAGGCTCTCTTTTTACTTTCTTTTTTGGTGTTCGGGAAGTTTCTTGTAAAGAAGACCTCTCAGACCTAGACCAGGATATATTCCGCCAGTTCTTTAATTTCCTTTTTTCCAAAGGGATCTATTTGTCTCCCTCAGCTTGGGAAGCGTGCTTCCTTTCTTCTGCTCACACAGAAGAATCTTTGATTTATACAAGAGAGGCTATTTTGGCTTTTTTGAAGGGATTAAAGTAGGGTAGCTTTGTAATTCAAATGCTTTTGAAGTTGCGTAATAGATGCAAAAGTTTCATTTTAGCATAAATAATAAAATGTTTAGTATTGAACTTTTTTAAAATATAAACTGTTGTTTGCTGCAAATTAACGTACGCTCTATCTTACTAGTAATTAAATCTTTACTTATTTCATCTTATTTATTTTTTTATCTAACTGTTTTATTAAGCTGTTTTAGTCGTTTAACTTGAGATTAAAGTTGAATTAAATATTTTTTTATTATATTAATAGTGTTATTGATGCGAGCAAGTTAGATCATTATGTTTTAAGTTTTTTTAAATTAAGGGTTTTAAGCATGAGTACGAATCCAGTAAATAATGATAACTTTATTCCAAATTTATCTGCATTAACTGAAAAACTGAACAATTTGTCAGCGGGATCTTCAACAGCGGATAAAACAGCAGTTAGGATAGCTGCTGAAGCGCTTAATCAGAATTTATATAGAGACTTCACAGCTGATGAGATTACGGCGATTACGAGCCTTTCGACGTCGTATAATAGCAAAAAGATTGAAGGGGTCTTTCTAAGGGCTTTTGGAAAGAGTGAAACGGAAACGCAAATAAGAAAAATATTTGAATCGATAGCGGTCCAAGGTAGGGTTAAACAAACAGTAAAAAGTAAAGCGCTTTATGTACTAGTTAAATTTGAAGAGGATGGACAGATAAGTGTAACGACGCATGAAAAAGAGGTTACTCTATCGGATTTGGTCGGAAGTGCTATCGGTGCAATAGCGGTAGGTAGTAGCGGTTTTGGGCCAGGGGCGAGTAAAACTAATAGAGTATGGGGTAGAGTTAGATATGGAAGTTTAAATGCCTACCACACTAGTAGCGTTACGGTTTTAACGGGTCGATTAACTGCGTTAAAAGGTCAGGTGGATTCTTTAGAACAAGGAGATAAGAAAAATCTATCTAAGATTATTCAAGAAGCTATTGACATTCATAAAGAATTAGATGGTTTGAATAATACAACTAATTGGAGGCCGGCAGATGTTGATAAAAGTAAAGCTTGTTTAGATCGAATTAAAAAAGGTTTGGATGAATTAGATAAGAGTTGCATTCAGGTTCTTTTAAAAGTTATGGATGAGAGCCCAAAAAACTATGTAGGGTTGTGTTCAGCTTTCTTTTCTTTGGGTTTTTTAGAAACTCGTATTAAAACACTATGCGAAGTAAGCGTAGGGCTTAAAGATCTTATTGCTGCATTTCATACAGAAAAAACGGAAGAATTTTCTAAGTTGTCGACAGGTCTAATGTTAAATCAGAGTTGGGAAGAGGCAGGTCAAGGTTACAGGAAAAATGTGGAAGATGATATTGGAAAATATAAGTATAGCTCTAATCAACGACAAGAGGATCTTCTAGAGACTCCAGCTGTGGTATTTAAGGCAGCGGTAGAGGCTCTGGCTATTCAAAGATTAGAAAACATGGAGATAAGGCTTACGGAAGCTGATAAGAACTTATTAAAAGCATTGTTAGAGACCTCTATTGACCAAATCATACGAACAAAATCTGTTTTTTCAGCAGAGGATATTTCTATGTCTGTGCGGGATGCTATTTCTATGGCTAGCAATGAACTACTTATAAAGAAAATACAATCTGTTAGTGAAGCGTCTGTTTCTTCATCGAATTTAGTAAGTAAAATAAATTCTGAACCCCTCGATACAACGAGTTTTTCACAAAGAGAATTAGATGATATTATTGATATACTGAAGATCTTTTCAAATCCTGATCAAAAAACGATAAAGGAAGAAACTGTATATACAAGAGGTGTAAAAGTTAAGGGTGGCTTAAAAAAGATCGAGGCATTTAAATTGAAATTTCCGCAAAATATGCCCGATCAGGCCCTAATAGACGATTTAGAGGCCAAGTGTACTGAGGAACAAACAAGATTAAGTGGTCAGGAGAGTACGCCTAAACTGACTGTTTTGAAAAATGATAGGATTGCATCAGAATTAACCAGAAGACATGAAGAAATAATAGATCGATTTTGTGGCTTTATAAGTAAAGAGAATCAAGCTAAAGAAGAGGCCTCTTTTCTAGCCAAAATGAAGGAATTAAGCATAGTTCAAAACGGGCCAGCTGATGTTTTTTCTTGGGCAACACGAGATGATCATATGGGGTCACCTGAATGGATGCAATGGGAAATCTGGCTTACTAAGCAAACTATACCTGACGGATTGACTCTACCAGGATTGAAAGCTGAGCTGCCTTCTTACGTTATAGAATTGTTAGGTGGGATGACTTTATTAGGTAATAGCAATGTTCAAAAGATCGCGAAGCTCAAGGAGGAATTTAATTCAGAGTTAAGTAGAGATCGTACTCCATTTGGTTTAATTCGTTCTAGACTTGCTAGGGACGTAGATAGGGACGTAGATATAGATAGTATAAAACAGGAACTTGTAGGTCTTGAGTACACAGATGTTCAGGCTCAAAACATGATCCGAGGTCTATCAGAGATAAGAGCTGCCAATCAAAAAGAGATTGAAGAAGTTGGATCTTTTTTGAGGTTAAAATTTCAAATTAGTGATGTAGTCCCTAGGGATTTGCAAGATTGGCAGATACAAAAGTATATCCAAGTAGCAGGTTATAAACTGGCACCGCAAGATTTGGCCTCCATTACAACCCTTAATCTTTCTTCTTCTGTAATAGAAGAAGCGGCAAAGCATGCAACCGAGGGCGATTTTGTGTGGCTTCCATCTATAATGAGATCATACAAAAAAGTGGCAAACTCAGAGGAGCTTCGATATGAACAATTAGGCAAAGATCTACTAGCTTTAGGCGGTGAATTTAATTCAATTGAGAAGATGAAAGATGCTGCAACTAAAAAGACAAAGTTCCGGCGTGAGATAGTAGAAGCAGGAGTCCTTAGCCAACGAATAAAAACATTAGAGAATAGGGAAGTTTCACCTGGTAAGGCAGCTTCGCTACGCGCTGAATTTAACCGTTCTATTATTCATGCATTTTCACAAATAAGTAGATTACAACTTCAGCATACTGATGAAAGTTGGACCCAGTTTTCTGAAGCAATTGGATTAGAGGTTTTAAAAGGTCTAGTAACTGATGAAAGTTGTAAATACAATGCAAACGAAATTCATGAGATATATTTTAAAGCCAAAAAAATGGTTGTGGAGTCAAAAGCGAAGTTTGATGGTCTTCAAACACGGCTATCTGCTGGAGAGATGATTAGTGATGAAGAAGTGAGTAATCTAACACAATCTTATTTTAGATGTTTGAAAATATTTAAAGTTGAAACTGATTTAATTAAACTAAAGATGCCAGTTCCTGAAAATAATCCAGATGGATTAGCGAGCTATAACTCAATTGCTGAACTCGATGCAATTGCTAAATTAGTAGGTGCTGCAGCTAGTGTTGAAGTTCTTTATAGAGAGCAGGAGTCTAGCGTCGTTCGGTATAGAGAGCTTGCCCTACTAGTTGACTCTAGGGTGACAGCCGGATTAACAGAAGTAACAGAGGCTAAAATTGATGAAATTCAGGCCTACGAACAGACTCCTTATACAACTGAACGGATTAAGGGTTTTCGAGAACTAGGCATCGCGCAGAAACAGGCAGAGTATGCCGTCTGGGATCAGGAAAGAACAAGGATTGATAAAATAGAATTTCTGAAAGATTACATGGAGCTGTTAACGTCACATATACTTATATATCTTGAGCCGGAGGTGGGAGATGTCACAAGAAAGTTAGCAGCTGCTGCCGAAGAATTAAGAGAATTGAGTAGTCCTCCTGAGGATCTCCTAGATAAAGTTAAAAAGAATCTCACAATGGGAATAGGTCAAATAGTTTTAGAGAAACTGCAAGAAACGATGGGTGATGTTGTCATCCCCCGTGAAATAACTGAAAAAGAAGATCGTTTGATTTTATCCATGTTATCAAAGACTCGGAATGCTGCTGCAACTGAGAGCTCTATAGCCGCAGAGCTAAGTCAAATGAGGAGTGGAGCTGAAGGGTGGAGAGACCTACCTCAGCATGCTAGTTGGATAGGTTGGGCTAGAGGAGAAAGCCAAAAGCTTATTCGCCCACTAGGTGAAGATGCCTTTAATGAAATTTCTATGGAAGCGGGTTTGACCTTATTAAGTGAATCTCTTGGAAAAAAACCAGAAACATATAATGACATTTTATTCGAAAGGTTTAAATGCTCTGTTTTAACAGCTTCTCGAGCAGCTGCTACTGAAGAAACTCTAAAAAAGGTAGCTCCTCTGGTTATCGAACTAGACTCTGTTTTTTTTGGAAAAAAATGGGTTAGTTGGGTTCAAGCTAGGTGTCATAGTGGAAGTGCTAAAAAGCAAGGGGCAGAAGAAGAGACATGGGTTGCAGGCGGAGTTCGATATTTTAACGCTATTAAAGGTTTTAGGACAGATAAAAAAGGGGATCTATTGCGAAAAGAGTTTATTAAGGAACAAATCATTCCCGTATATCAAAAAAGAGGGATAAATCTAACAGAGGAAGAAGGCAATTTGCTTTTGAACGCAATGATTGGATTGCAAGGAACATTGACAGTTGATCAAGTTGTCTATTCAACAGATAGAATCCTCTCAGCCCAGCCAGATCTGAAGTCTGTTATTTTTGGAGAAAAATGGGCTAGTTGGGTTCATGATAAATGTGCTAGTCGAAGTGCTCCAAAAGGGGCTCAAGAAGCTAAATGGGCTGCAGGCGGAGTTGAGTGTTTGGAGGATATTATAAAGTTTAGGACAGATAAAGAAGAAGGTGTAATAAAAGCAGAATTTTATGCAAAAGCCCTTGCTGCTTATCCAGATATGAGTAAGGAAGTCATAGAAGGTTTTGTGCAGACTATTGTGCTTTCTCGAAGGCAAGTTGCTTTAAATTCTATTAAAATAAAAGTTCAGGCTTGTTGTAATGGGCCAGATGATGATGTTTTACAAGGAAATATAAAATCGGTTGCTAGATACTTTAGGGCGCTTGGCAGTCAAGGTTTTACAGAAGATGATGCAAAGCAGTTTCTTTTAGAAATGAAGGAGTATAGAAAAGAAGCAAAACGGCTTGCTGTAATAGAGACCAAACCTCAGGTTATGCAGACGTTACAAGCGCTTATAGATGCTGATGGCAACTTAAATCAGGCTAGTGCTGAGGCTGTATGCCCCGGTTTGTTTGAAAGTCAACTATGGCAACCTTGTTGTATGTCGATGGATCAGCTCAGAGATGATCTAACTCGTGATAATTCAGCAGGTTCTTGGGAAGCAAAAGCTAAAGGGTTGACAGCAGAAAAACTCGCAACCCTAAAGACAGGTTTAGATAGATTGGTTGTTTAATTAAACTGTCTGCGTTGTAGTTTTTTTAGAGTCTTTGATTCATTAAAAAAAGTCTGATACCTACTAATGATTGCTACTGATATTTTTCCTATGAAAATAGTAAAAAATTTACCGACATATCTTTAAATATTTCCACATTATGTATGAAAATATTATGTTAGAAATTATAAATATTTTATCCTTTCGCAGATTCTTTTCTGTTGTTATACTAACGGAAGTGAAAGTAATTTCGACTTTATTGTGTTTTATTTGTTTTAATTGATTTATTTAAAGTGTTAATTTTTTATGTGAGGGTTTTAATTTGAGTTTAGATATTCAGTTTGTTCCTAATAATTTTTTTTCATCGAAGGGTCATCTGATAATTCCTTTGCATTCTGGAGAGCGTCCCTTATGTAAACTTCAAAGCAGCTGGGGGGCTCGAGAAACTGAATCTAGAGAAGGAAATATTTTCCTTGAAGTTGGCGTGAGTAAAAAAATGGTTTCTATTGATTCTTCCGATCTATTAAATAAACTGAAATTGAAAGTTGAAGAAATTGAATTAATAAGAAGTGAAATCGATTTGTCTAAAAGATCTTTGATGTTAAAAAATATAGTGATATTTAAAAATATAATCGAAAAGAATGTAAGAGGAAATCTTTTTTCTTCACTTTTTTCTTTATCGAGCTATTCGTCTTTAAGACAGACTAATCCTGAAGGGTTTTTTGAAGAATTTCAAAATATCTTAGATTCAGGTCCTATTTCTTTTTCTAATTTGACAAAAGCTTTTGAAGTTCTTTTAGAAGAATATCAACTAATTCCTTCTGAAAATTTCTTTCTACTCTCTGAGAAACTAATGGAGAAGATTTTTATTGAAGAAGATAAGGACGTTTTAAATGCTTGGTTAGATGAAACTGTAGGAATACTAAATGTTATTGGCAGAGAACGTGGTGATGTTGCCGCGCTTACCCCTATTATCGATAAAATACAGGTGAATCGTAATGCTTTAAAAGTTTCAAGCTCTTCGGTTGGGATGGCCTCAGCTATGAATAGAACCTATTTAAGATGGCTTACTACTGATCAAGATGTTTTTACTTATTTAGGATTGGCTGATTGGCAAACAGATGGAGACAAGGTAGAGGCGTGTAAAAGACTTGTTGAGTGTTTCAAAAAACAAAGCACTAGATTGGATCTGTCTAATTTACATTTAACAAGTCTTCCAGATAATTTAAAGAATTTCATCTCTGTAAAAGATCTGAATTTAAGTTCCAATGAGATACAAAACATTACGTCTTTATCTCAACTTAAATATTTAACTACCTTAGATTTGTCTTATAATAAGATGGGGGGAGAGGATGGGATTTCTGATTTTCTTCCTTTAAAAAATCTCGAAAATTTAAAGTCCGTTAAACTCCTTTATATGGGAGGGGATTTAAGAAGACTGATAGATCACCTAAGGACAGAGTTAATTCATTGTGAACACATTGAATGGATTGATAGTTGGGGTAGAAATTGCATTTTTTCAAGGCGAGAGGGAGAGCTGTTAGGGCCTTTTCTAAGAAGAAGAGATAGAGTCTTTAGCAGCTTACCGGAAGTCAGATCTGCTAATATGTCGCTAGCTGCCTCTGGTTTTGAACCGAGTCTTCTTCCCGATAACCCCAAAGATTCCGCTCTATTAGAATCTCTTCCACTCGCTTTAGAACGACTTGGAATAGCCGAATTAGATATAGATACCCTTGTTTCTAAAGATCCTAATATTGTTTCTTGGCTTAATAGGTTAGCCATTCAAGAAGGTTATAAAGGATTACCTGTTTGGAAAGATCTTAGTTTGAGGCCTGTTTTATCCGGAAAAGTTTCAGAGATTTTAAGGTTTGCTATAGAAGATGAGGTTTTTTTTAAAGATGTTTTAACCCCGCTTGTTTCAAACTCAGTCATTCATTGCGGAGACAGGACTCTTTATTACTTTAATGAAATTGTAAGAAGAATGGAGCTGTTTAAAGCAAAAGATCTTCCTTTGAAGGAAGCTCTTCCGGTCTTTAGAAAATATTTTCCAGTAGCCCTTATAAAAGCAATCTCCAAGCAGTCTGTAGAAGAAAGAGCTTTAGAGCTTAATGCAGAAGAAAGAGAGTCTTTAAAAAAAGAAGAACTGGAAGTGGAACTGGGTTTTTTAATACGATTTAAAGACGACTTTCAAGTGCCTCTTGCGTTTTCTAAGGGGTATTATACTAATACATGGGCGGAAACAAGAAGTTCTTTTCTTTACAATGCGACGTTAAGAATGAGAGCAAGTTTAAAGTCTTCTCAAGAATGGATTCAGTATCTTGCATCTGACCCAGAATGGAGGAGGTATCTTTTACAGCACTCTTCTTCTTTAGAATCTGAGCTGCAAGCTCATGAACAGACTATAAATCTATCTATTGATGAGTTAGAAGATCAAAAAAGCCAAATTACAGACTTTGAATATTCAAAAAGATATTTTGAATTGATGCAAAAAAATCAGGTGCAAACTAGGGGTGTTCTAGCAAAAGCAACTGAAAAGTTCCTAAAAATTCAAATTTAATCTGAAAATCAAGTTCTATTCAGAATTTAATAGATTTCTTCTTTTTAGCCTTGTAAATTGTAATGAGCAGTATGGAGAATTTGGTAGAATGACATATAAAAAGAGACCACTTCCTATCGGAGTAGATGATTATAAAGATCTAATTGATGAAGGTTATGAGTATGTGGATAAGACCCTACTCATTAAAGAATTTTGGGAGGATAAGGCTAAAGTTATCCTTATTACTCGACCAAGACGCTTTGGAAAATCAATGGCTCTTTCTATGCTCAGATATTTTTTTGAAAAAACTGAAAGTTCAAATGCGTATCTTTTTGAAAAATCTAACATCTGGAAAGAGGAATCTTTTAGAAATCTGCAGGGAACCTATCCTGTTATTTATATATCATTTAAGGATGTTAAGTATAATACCTGGGAAAAAGCGTATGCAAAGCTTAAGGATGTTCTTAAAAATGAAGTAGATCGCACTCTTACTCCTTTAGTTGACCAGCTTCTCCGCTCAGAAAAAAATCGATATGATCAGCTTATGAATTTTACTCCAGTGCTAGATGAAAATCAGGTTTTAATTAACTTTTCTGGAAGTCTACAATTTATTACTCAGGTTTATGCAAGAATTCATAAAAAACAAACAATTATTTTAATTGATGAATACGACTCTCCGATTACATGTGCTTATGAAAATCGCTCGTATGACCTCATGACAGAAGTCATACGAGCAATCTTTTCATCTAGTTTAAAGGGGAATGAGCATTTGCAAAGAGGCTTTATGACAGGGGTTGTAAGAACTTCTAAAGACGGTATCTTGTCCGGATTGAATAACATAAGTATCCATACTATGTTGGATTTTCAATTTTCGGATAAGTTTGGATTTACTGAACTAGAAGCCGATGGATTACTTGAGAAGTTTAATTATTTAGATAAAAAGGAAGAACTGAAGTCTTGGTATAATGGGTATGTTGTCGGTTCAAAGCATTCTTTTTCCTGTAGGATATATAATCCTTGGTCTGTTTTAGGATACATTAAAAATTTTTGCAAGCCAGAAGCATACTGGGTAAATACAGGAAGTACGACTCTTTTGGAAAGGCTGATTAGTGAAGCAGATGAAAGAACACAGACTGAGCTTCGACTTTTAATCGAAGGCGGCTGTTTGGAAAATAAAGAGATCAATCAGGATGTTATTTTACTCGACTTAGATAAGAAAAATATAGAGCCTTGGAGTTTTTTGCTTTTTGCTGGATATTTAACAGCGGTAGATCATGTTTTTCTAGATAAACGAAATTATTATACTTTGACGGTTCCTAATGAAGAAATTGCAGGGCTTTATAAAGAGCTTGTTGTGAGTTCTATTAATCGAACTTTTGATTCCAGTAAATTAAAGAAATTAATGGAAGCTGTAATTACAGGCAATGCTAATGATGTAGGTCTTCTTTTGCAAGAGTTCCTAGTTAGCCTTTGCAGCTTTCATGATCTTCCTCATAGAGATCTTGAAAACAGTCTTCATATGTTCGTATTAGG
>CAMDHO010000057.1 GCA_945898205.1 Chlamydia trachomatis
TTCTTTGGCGCGAGAGCGAGAAGACGTCTGATGAAGTCCCTCTTTGCGAGAAAATTCGAAGAACTTATAAAACAAAGGAACAGCAAATTGACAACCTCGGATAACACCGCAGTTGGTGGACCTTTGACACGGAATATCATATGGCAACAACATTGATTGGAAAGCCGTTGAAAACCATGTATACAAGCTTCAGATGAGGATCGCCAAGGAGAGTTCCCCTAAATCCATCTCCTGAAAACCATAAAAATCGCCCCCAAAACTTCCCAAGAACCTCTTTTTTTTAATTTATTTGTTGCACTTCCGACTTGAATCGGCGGTTGTAATAAAATCGACCCACTTCGATTTAGTGGGGGGGGTAAGCTTTTCTACAGGATACAAAGAGGCGATTTTTAAGCCCTGTATATCTTCCGGCTGCTTGAGCATTTTTTACTGCAATCAAAAGAGCTTTTTTTGTTCCAACTAAGAGCACTTGTTTTTTGCCACGGGTAATGCCTGTATAAAGAAGGTTTTTGTTAAGCATTTTAAAGTGAGTTGTGTGGACTGGAATGAGCACGCAGTCGCATTCACTGCCTTGATATTTGTGAATGGAAACGGCATAGGCAAGGACGAGTTCATCTAATTCATGAAATTCATAAACTACAGCTTGTTCATCAAAAGAAACGAGTAGTTGTTCTTCTTCCCAGTCAATAGAAGTAATAATGCCAATATCACCATTATAGATCTCTTTTTGGTAGTTGTTTTTCATTTGCATGACTTTGTCTAGCAAATGAAAAGTCCTTCCTAGTCGTATTAAAGGTTTTGGACTGGGGTTTAAGGCTTTTTGTAAGACAGCATTTAGATTTTCAGTTCCTATAATTCCTTTTTTCATGGGAGAGAGAATTTGAGCTTTTTTAGGGGATATATTTTTTTCTTTGAGTAGTTTAAATTGAACTTGATCTAAAAGCTCTTGTAAAACCTCTTCTGGGGTTTCTTTAGCAAGAAAGTGGAAGTCGCTTCCAGGAGACGGTTCGATATCCGGAAAAACTCCTTGATTAACACGGTGTGCATTAACAATAATTTTTGAATGTGCGGCTTGTCTAAAGATACGCTTTAAAACGCAAGTTGAAATAGTTCCAGATTCAATAAAATCTCTTAAGACATTACCAGCGCCAACGCTTGGAAGTTGATCTACATCTCCAATGAAAATGACTCGACAAGTAGTTGGCACTGCTTTTAAGAGATCAGCCATTAAAAGGGTATCGATCATGCTGGCTTCATCGATGATTAAAAGATCGCAAGAAAGAGGGTTTTCTCTGTTTTTCTTGAATTTTTTTGTTGCAAAATCCATTTCTAATAGACAGTGAATAGTGAAGGCTTTTTTGTGGGTGATTTCACTCATCCGTTTAGCGGCCCTTCCAGTAGGCGCTGCTAAAAGGATTTTATTTGTGATTTTTTCACTAATTCTTAAAATGGCTTTTGTAATGGTGCTTTTTCCTGTTCCTGGCCCACCTGTAATAATAAGTGATTTTTGTTTAAGACCTTCTGCAACAGCTTCAGCTTGTTCTCTAGCTAAGGTAATCTGGAGTTTTTCTTGTACCCACTCGAGAGCTTTAGGAAGGTCAACGCTTCGCAAAAGAGAGGGGGTTTCTATGAGTCTTTGAATTTCTCTTGCAATAGTAACTTCCCCAAAATAAAATAAATAGACCCAAAGGAAGTCGTTTTCTTTAAAAACGACTCGTTCTTTAATAAGGAATTGCAATCTTTCTTCGATTTGAGATTCTTGGACAAAAAGGATCGAAGTTGCAAGAACAAGAAATTCTTGATGAGGGTAGCAAGTATGTCCATTACCAGCTAATTCTCTAAAAATATGCTCAATCCCTGCATCTAAACGCAAAGGAGAATCTTTTGCTATATTTAAACTTTCCGCAATTTTATCTGCTGTTTTAAACCCGATACCTGAAATCTCCTTGCTTAGAAAGTATGGGTTCTCTTTAACTTTTTCGATGCTTTTTTCTTTATATAATTTATAGATTTTATGAGCATAAGCACAACTGACTTGATGTCCCCGTAAAAAAACCATAACATCACGGATTGATTTTTGTTCTTTCCAACAGGCTAGGATTTTTGTAATGCGTTTAGCTCCAAGTCCAGCTATTTCTGATAGTCTCTCCGGTTCTTCGTCGATGACCGTTAAGGTAGAAAGTCCAAATTTTTTGATAATGCGCTCTGCATAGGCAGGCCCAATTCCCTGGATCATTCCAGATTCTAGATATTTTTGAATGCCAATAAGACTCGAAGGTTCTGTGGATTCAAAAGAAGCCACTTCAAATTGTTTTCCGTGTTGCGCGTGCTTTTTCCAACTACCTAAGCAAGACAAGTATTCTCCAGGTTGTAAAGAAGGCATTGTTCCCACAATGATAACTTCTTCTTCTTCTTTTTGGGGGTTTTCTGCAGATAATCGTGCTACAGTAAATCCAGTATCCGATACTGTAAAAACAATGTGAGTTACTGTGCCATTTAAAGTGGCTTGAGGAGGTGTCATCCGAGAGTCCTTGTAGAGCTTTTTTTGTGTGTACGTGATATGAAGAGCTTTTTTTTAAGATCCTTTAAAAAGGATTGAGATAGCTCATACTCTTGAAATTCCTTTTCTTTTTGTTTAAATTCAGGGTGATGAATTTTACGTTTTGATCCTATAGAATTTAAAGGGGGGGATATGTGGTGTAATATTTCATGGTAGATAATAAAAGAGATAAAATATCTAGGGGCATGTGGAGAATCAAGAATTCGATTTATTTTAATAAGAGCTGATTTAGGATTATAATATCCCAAGCGAATTAGACTGTTAGAATTTGTTGAACCTCTCCCAAACCAATCAATCTTAAGAGTTAAAGGCTCTAAAAAATATTTAGCTTTGACTTCATCAAAAAGTTCTTCGAGATTGTGATGTTCTCCGACTTTTACCGGAATTTTTTTTCTATGAACTTTTTTAAATTTGAATAAAGATGTGAAATTAAGCATCTTGGAAATTTTTTTTAATGGATACATTGTCATTCTTCTTAAGTTTTTTTAGCCTCTAAAAAGCAAGTTATTTTCTTGATTCCCTATAGAGTATCTCATCGTGCCATTAATGAAAAATTTAAATATAAAAAAATAGATGCGGCATACCATGTTTTTTTCTTGGTATAATTTCTTTATGACACTATCCTTATAGGTTTTATAGAAAAAACAGATATGTATTTAGGTTTTCAAAAAACGTTGTAATCATATAGGAGAACATTGAAAGATATGACTGACTCGAAGCTTTCAAAATTTCAAAAATGGATTATTGTCTTGATCTCAGTGATCACGATCATTAATTTTGTTGATAGAAGCGCTATTTCTTTTGTAATTCAACCTTTAGAAAGAGAATTCGGCCTCACGAAATTGCAGTTTGGGGCGATTGCGGCAGCTTTTGGGATAGGCTACTCCGTTAGTACTTTCCTTGGCGGCATTTTAGTTGATCGATTTGGAACCGTGGGAACTTGGGCCTTAAGCGCCTTTCTTTGGTCAGTGGCAACAATGTTGCTAGCCACAGGAGAAGGATATGCTTCCTTTTTTGCTTTAAGAGTTTTCCTTGGAGTGGCAGAAGGATTGCATTTTCCAGCTCTTGTCCGTACAGTAACGGACTGGATTCCCTCTCGTTGGCATGCTAGAGCTACAGCATTAGGTCTTTTTGGGATTCCTATGGCGTCCATTATTGGAGCTCCTTTTGTGACGTTTTTGATTAGTCAATGGGATTGGAGAGTAATGTTTGTTGTTTTAGGTTTTGCAGGCGTTATTTGGGCTGTTTTGTGGCTTATTTTATTTCGAAAGCATCCTAAAGCTCTTTTTTCTGCAGTGTCTGTTAAATCTGGAGAGTTTTCATTCAAAAAAACCCCTTGGAAAGCGATTTTTTTAAACCCTACATTTACGACTAGCTGTATTATTTATTTTGCTTATGGATATACCGTATTTTTTGTTTTAATGTGGTCTCCCGCTTATTTAACACAAACGCATAAGTTATCTATTCAAATGACGGGTCTTGTCTTAGTTCCCCCATGGATTTGTGCGGCTATTTTCATGTTAGTAGGAGGGTGGCTTTCGGACTATCTTTGGAAAAAAACGAGTTCTTTAAGAATTGCTCGCAGCACTCTTATAGGATCAGGACTGCTTATGTCAGGACTTTGTTTGATCCCTATAATATATTCTCAAGGGTTAGTTTGGGACTTAGCATGGCTTTCGTTAGCTCTGGGGTTTGCTTCAGCATTGCATCCACCAATCTACACGTTAAATGCCGATCTATTTGGTCCTTATGCTGGGATGGCTCAGGGTGTTCTGAGTTGCTACTTTGCAATATCTGGAATTGTGGCCCCAACGGTCACTGGATGGATTTTACAATCTACAGGAAGCTTTCAGAATGCTTTCCTAATTGTGGCAGCTTTGTCCGTTTCTACATCTGTAATGATTTTGCTATTTCAAAGACCGGATAGGGAAGCTCGTTTAGCTTAAAAGAGTTTTTTTACTAGAATGTTAGTCCTGCAAGATATTTCTTGTGGGACTTTTTTTTGACTTTTTTTGACTTTTTTTGACTAAGAATAGTTAAAAAATAAAAAAGAAAGAAGAAATCCTAAAAAAATCAAGAAAAGGTTCCTTGTGATTTTTTTAGCAGGTAAAGAGGCGCATTGAAAGCTTATCAATAATGTGATCATTATCATAATAAAAAAAATAATATTCCACGTAATCAAGGTCAACTCTGAATTTTGCCTGTTTAATTACTTGTTATATTAGTTTTGTTGTAATGTCAAATGAATAATTCATCTAATATGTTCTTTTTTTTAGATTTATTAGTTCTTGTTTTCCATGTATTAGAGAATTGAAAGATAGTGTATTGGTAGGATCTATACCTTCTAAATTGAGCGAAATAGATCGAATGGACTCAGTGAGAGTTAAAGAAGTATTGAGAATGTGATAGCGAGGGTTGAGTATCTATTGGATGTGTCATATTTAACTCTCCGATTCAAAATGTTTTTTATGTGCATTATATAGTGGTCTTTTTTGTTATCAAATAATGGTTTTTGTTTTGAAGTTAATTAGTCAATTCATTGTTCTTTATGTTAGGTTTTTTTGGATTCACAAAAATCTTTGGTTTAAAGAGGTTTATGTCATAAGACTAGCTATTTTATAATATTTACCCAATCAGGCTTTAAAAGCATTTAGTTTCATTGGGGGTTTTAGAAATATTGATTTTTTTATTTAAGCGGTTGTATTTATTGATTTTGATTCTTTTATTTAGCTACTAGTAATGTTAAGAGTTTGGGAAATTTTCCTTTTGTTTTTTTGGGTAGGTAGAGTAGAATTGCTAGAGTTAAAGATTTGTATTTTAATTTTGGGGCAGGTGCTTATGCCATTGAAGGCTAGAATAATCGGTACGGGTTCATATCTACCAGAAAGAGTTTTAACAAATCAAGATCTTGAAAAGATGGTTGAAACTACAGATGAGTGGATTTCATCACGTACTGGAATGAAAGAACGTCGTATCGCTGCTGAAGATGAATTCACATCGGACATGGGTTATAAAGCGGCTCTTGCAGCTTTAGAAAATGCTGAAATAGAAGCTGATCAAATTGACTTGATTCTCGTAGCGACTTTAACGCCAGATCATGCATTTCCAAGTAGCGCTTGTATGATTCAACATCGGTTAGGAGCTATTAAGTCGGCTGCTTTTGATGTGCAGGCGGCTTGTACCGGATATGTTTATGGTTTAGCGATAGCTAAAGCTTTTATAGAATCGGGGCTTTATAAAAATGTACTTATGGTTGCAGCTGAAAAGCTCTCTTCGATCATTGACTATACGGATCGCAATACTTGTATTCTTTTTGGTGATGGAGCTTCAGCTTGTGTAGTAACTAGTGAGTCAGGAAAAAAGAAGAATCTATGGATTCGAGATATTTCTTTAGGATCGGATGGCGAGCTATCAAATCTTTTGATCTTGCCAGCTGGAGGATCTCGGTTGCCAGCTTCTGCAAAAACTATTAGTGAAGGCCTTCACTATTTAAAGATGGAAGGGAAGGAAGTTTTTAAGCATGCGGTACGAAGAATGGAATCTTCATGTAAAGAGTGCATTGATCGTGTAGGTTTAAGTGAAAAAGATGTAAGCTGGCTAGTTCCTCATCAAGCTAATACTAGAATTATTGAAGCGATTGCTAAGCGATTTCAAATTCCTATGGAAAAAGTGTTTTTGACTATCCATAAATATGGGAATACATCCTCTTCTGCTTTAGGAATTGCTCTGGACGAGTTATTAAAAGAAAAGCCGATTTTGCAAGGAGAAAATATCCTGATAACAGCGTTTGGCTCCGGTCTTACTTGGGGTTCTGCAATTTTAACAATGGAGAATGCTAATGATTAAAAAAGATAAAATTGCTTTTTTATTTCCTGGGCAAGGCGCTCAATATATTGGGATGGGAAAAGATTTCTATGAGCAATATTCTTCAGCTAGAGAAGTTTTTCAAAAAGCGGATGAGATTTTAAAAAGACCCTTTTCTAAATTGATGTTTGAAGGGTCTAAAGAGGATCTTACACAGACAAAAAACAGTCAACTTGCAATTTTTATTGTTAGTTTTGCTATGTATAAAGCGTTTACTGAAATGCTTCCTCATATTACACCTTCTGTGTGTGCAGGTCTAAGTTTAGGTGAGTACACAGCTCTTGTCGTTGCGGGCAAACTCTCTTTTGAAGAAGGCCTTTCCCTTGTAGAAAAAAGAGCTGAATTTATGCAAGAAGCGTGTGTTTCTAATTCTGGATCTTTAAAGGTTATATTGGGTTTGGATCCAGATCGTATAGAGGAAGTTCTTTTTGAGTTAAAAGAACCCGTTTGGATAGCTAACTTAAACTGCCCAGGACAGGTTGTTATAGCGGGAACTATAGAAGGACTTGAAAAAGCCTCAATAGCTTTAAAAAAAGCTGGAGCAAGGAGGATTCTTCCTTTGGAGGTTTCAGGAGCTTTTCACAGTAGTTTAATGCAGCCCGCGCAAGACGCTTTAAAGCCGTATATCATTAAAGCTGCTTTGAAAGATAGCGATGTAAGCCTTGTTATGAATACTCCGGGAGAATTCGTCTCGGATCTCGATAAAATACGTTTTTATTTGATAGAGCAAGTGACTAATCCTGTTTTTTATCAAAGGGGCATAGAGTCAATGCTTCGAGATGGGGTGGATTATTTTATTGAAATAGGCCCTGGTAAAACTTTACAGGGGATGAATAAGAAGATCGGAGTATCCTTTCCGACAATAAGTATAGAGAAAGTTGTAGAGTTAGAAGAGTTTATCAAATTGCAAGAAGAGGAGTCTATTCATGTTCACGGGAATGCTTAAAGGCAAAAAGGCTCTTATAACAGGTGGAACGGCCGGAATTGGAAAAGCGATAGCCTTGGCAATGGCAAGAGAAGGCGCTCACGTTGTGATTTTCGGAACGAATTTAGAAAGAGCATCTTTAGTTGTAGCAGAAATGCAAGCACTAACAGAGGTCTCTGGGCAGATGTTTCGGTTCCATATTGTAGATGTAGCGAATAAATCAGCAGTAGATGCAGCTATCCAGCTTGTTTTATCCGAATGGGGTTGTGTAGATATCCTTGTAAATAACGCCGGAATTACAAGAGATGGGCTTTTAATGAAGATGTCTGAAGAAGATTGGGATCAAGTACTTGCAACCAACTTGAAATCTGTGTATAACACTTGTCAGAGCTTAGTTAGAGTCATGTTGAAGGCTAGAGCGGGTAAAATTATTAACATTTCGTCTGTTGTGGGTCTTACAGGGAATGCGGGGCAAGTCAATTATTCAGCTTCTAAAGCGGGGATGATTGGATTTACAAAGTCTTTAGCTCAAGAGTTGGCTTCTCGGGGTATTTGTGTGAATTGCATTGCTCCTGGTTTTATTCAGACAAAGATGACAGATGTTTTAACAGACGGACAGAAAGAAGGGATTTTAAAGCAGATTCCTATGGGGAAAATGGGAGCAGTTGAAGATATTGCTAATGCAACGGTTTTCTTTGCAAGTCCTCTTTCTAATTACATTACAGGACAAGTTTTATCTGTAGATGGTGGAATGGTTATGTAATCTAATCTAAATTTTTTTATGTATTTTTTGAACTTGAAGGAAGTAGATATGTCGATAGAAAAAGAAGTAATGGATATTGTTGTAGAGCAGCTTGGAGTGGATCCTGCAGATGTGGCTTTAGAAAAGACGTTTGTAGAGGATTTAAATGCAGATTCGTTAGATCTTACAGAGCTAATAATGACGTTTGAAGAGCGTTTTGGTTTTGAGATTTCAGAAGAAGAATCTGAAAAACTAAAGACAGTAGGCGATGTTGTTACATATATACAGAAGAAAAAAGGTTAATCACTTTTTTTTAAATAATTTTAAATAAAAAACCTAGCCTGAATATTTTAGGTTGGGTTTTTTATTTTTTGAAATGTTATATAAAGACCTTAAATTCGAATATAGTTTCATTCGTGAAGAAATTCACTTTTCAAGGGACTGGGCCCCTTGAACTGATTCACATTAATCCATCGATATCCCGCTGATAGACTAGTTCTTTAATGGGAAGAAGTTCTCTAGACCGGAAATTGTTCAGCGACAATTAGGACTGCCGGTTCCTATTGCCTCAGACCGGACATGGCAATATATCGATGTTGTTCTATGTTGGTTGATAGAGGTTTTTTTAAGCTTGAAAGCCTTTATGCAACCTGGAGTAATTTGGTCGGGGAATGAGGTGTTGAGGGATCTAGCTGGGCCGTTGACTATTCAAAGGCCCAGCCTAGAAAACAACCTCCCTATGCATAGGAGTGGGAGGATCCTAACTGAGAAATATCGACTAGAGATAATATTCAATGCCATATCATCTATTTTTTTAAGTCTCTAAATCCGGAAGAATCAGTTGAAAACGTCAAAAAATCATTAGAAATGACGATACTATTAGAAAAAGCCGAAAAATACATGTCTCATAGAGGCTTTAAAGGCGTTTTTACAGAAGCTGCTTAACTAGTTTAAAAAGTGGAACATCGACTAGTTTTTTGTCAGGCTGATCCATGACATTCAAAGCATCTATTTCTTTAATAATCATAGATATACGAGTCCTTTTCTATTCGCCACATAACTATTTTTTTATTACAAATAATTTATGAATAATAAAAACTTGTTATTTTAAAGTAACTTCATAGTTATTTATCGAATAGTATTGATTTATATTGTTCTTGTTTGATATAATATATATTATTTAATTTGCAAATTGGTGGTTAGTCGTGTTTAATAAGAAGCTTCCAATATTCCCTTTGAAAGGACGTAATAGTATAGTTCATTTAGAACTTCTTTCTCTTGTGTATGAGGAATGTTCGATTGTGCCGATTTCTTGTCATATTGAAGAGGATGATGGCAGGGACTATCTTACTCAAAAATATGTCGATCAAGTAGAGCTTCTTAGGATAGAAGTCAAAGGGGAGATAGTTTTTCCCTTGATTCACCTTTTTGACTGTGGAATGTTTTTTTTAAACTATCGCAAATTTTACTCTTAAATAGGCAAGGCAATAGTTAAAATCGAAATTCAAGCCCTATGTTAAGTCCTTGAGCCCAATAAACTGTTGAGTCCATTTGTTTTTTTGGAAGAGGCTTTCCGGTAAGTGTCGGTTTAGTGCCGCTTGGCCCCGGACCTGCTTGAGTCTCATTGATTGATCTATCAATTTCATTGCCAGGACGAACTACGCTGCTCATAAGAAAAAAATCATATCCAGTAGAGAGTCTTAACTCTTTAATAAGATTTACTCCAATTCGTGCTGTAATTTGTGGAATAAATGCCAGTTGATTTTTTACGTGAGAGCCTATGTTGGTAGGCTGCGCAAAAATACCACTTGATCCGTGCCCGTAATGAAAGTAAGCAATCGGATTGGAATCAACAAATGAGCCATTAATCTGAACTTTTTCATTCATATTTCCAATGGCAATTTTTCCAAGAAAATTAACAAAAAACCATTTTTTTGACCACTCGGCTCTGATTCCAAGTTGTCCGCCATAAAATTGGTTTTTTGTAGAAAATTGATCGGCTATGGAGGTTGATCTGAATATGCCATTAGGAAATCCAACTTGTTGAGTAAAATAATCAAGATTCAGGGTTTCCGATAGATCTGTATAAAGAGCTCCGATGAGGGCGCTTAACCTAGAGTTTTTTCTACTCCAAAAATTAAATATTCCATTCAATTCAATATCCCAAAGCTTTGAAGATGAATAGATGTAAATATTTCCAAAATTCGAAGTTCCGTTTGAAGCTAAAAGAGCGGTTTCTCCGGCATTATCAATGAGGATCCATCCCCCGGAGCTTGCAGGAAGTGGAAGCTTTGCAGCGTTGAAAAAAGGAATTCCGAGAATCGGCAGGCCGCTAGTTGAATCACTGCTTTTTGAGAAATTACAATTTGTTAGTTTTGGCAAGTAAAATCCAGTCCCTTCAATGGCGTAATTATTTCTATTTCCAAGCCAGTAACGAGCAGCTAAACGAAATCCAGATTGCATTTTATTTTCTAGAGACCCGTTTCCAAAAAGAGTATGAGTATTAGGTTGATCGAGAGCAGCGGGAACTAAATCATCTAAGCTTCCTGTAGTAACTAGGGGAACAGGTAAAGGAGCCTTCCTAGACCACCAAAGTAAGTATTCAGCATCGCTCCAAATGCGAATATTTGGTTGTAGCCCTGCATCAAAGCATGCCCCTCTTTGAAACTCATCGCTTGATTGAGCGATAAGCGATGTGCAAATAGTTAAAATTCCAACTAGAGAGATCTTGTGCATTTAATCAGCACTTGAGGGTGACGCCATTTCCTAAAGGAAAATAGCATTCATTTTCAAGAAATTTGTCATTTTTGACTCGACTTGATGTCAAATAATAACTTTAACTGAGTGCGCTAAAATCTCCCTCTTGCTGCATTCATGATTTCAAAGTTTTTCACTTTATTTTTTCAATATCACCCCCTTTAATTTCTATTTCTGCTTATCTAGAAAAAGACCCAACGAAACTGCAAGTGTTCTTTTTGTAGGGAAGGTGCTAACAAAAGCCTTTCAATTGGGATTTGGGTCAATTCAGCAAAGAGTTCCCAAGCAAAGTCATGCCAAGACAGGAAGGGACCTTTGCCTTCTTGTGCCGCATGAGTAAAACTGAAAAGTTCAAAAATCCAGAAGGCTACAAACATCAAAAGCTTCCAAACTATCCAGGCTGTGGGATTAGAGTAGGCATATTCATGCTTTGCTGCAAAGCCTCGATTTTTAAGAGTATTGTGAAGATCCTCTTGATCAGCTCTCATTCTAGCAACTTTCATCAACTCAAAACAGTTGATATCTGTAATCCTAACTGAGCTGAGCCATTCAGTCTTGAATCGTTTGCCTTTGCCATCTGCACACTTCATAATCTTTCCTGTATCCCCGTAATGAGTTTCCTCAAAGCGAATGACATGGGTAGTAAGTCCCTCATCTACATAGACAGAATTAAACCATTGGATTCTCTGTATTATTTTACCCCCACCAGGGGTTTTGATAGTTCTTTCCTTGGAGTACCATTTTTTTTGAATCTCATTCTGCTCTCTTTGATCACATTGTTTTTCTATTCTTTTTAACGATCCTGTTTGACGAGTAATAAGATGATCCCACCCAAGCTTTTTGCATAGATAGAGAAATGGAGTGTTGGCATATAGAGAATCGGTTAATATCCGAACTGCAAGTCGGGGTAGCTTCTTCTTAAGAAGCGGCAGTACTTCTGTAGCAGCCTGCAGCTCACATTCTTGTTTGTGATCTGAATTACTAGTAGATTCTTTTCCCTGAAGTTGCTCCGATTTTAAGACGTGTACATAAAGTGGTAGTTGAAGCCCTCCAGGACAGAGAATGCAAAAGTTCACGCAAGCATGTAGCCAATATGTGGTTTCTTCCTCTGTCCCTTTATTACGAACTCTAGGAAGGCAATAAGGGCAACTGTTCTTACCTTCTTTATCGATGGAATGCAAATGTTTATGATGATGAAGCCACACTCCATCGACAGCAATATGAAACATGTTCCC
>CAMDHO010000058.1 GCA_945898205.1 Chlamydia trachomatis
TTTGAGCAAAAACCGCGAGATCTATTCGTGTGGTTATTAGACAAGATAGAATTGCCGAGGCCCAGAAAAAAACATGCAAGACGCGCTAAAGTAGACCAGGGAAAACAGGCGGCTTAAACCAGCCACTGGCCGAAATTAAGGCAATAGCCCTTTTTTGCGGATATGGCTACAAACCTTATTTTGTTGAAGGAGATGATCCGGACAAGGTTCATCAACTCTTAGCTGAAACTTTGGATAGGATAATTTTTGAGATCAAGCAAATTCAAAAAGAAGCCAGAGCAAATGGGTTTAGTAAGAGACCCCGTTGGCCTATGATTATTTTTCGTACTCCTAAGGGGTGGACAGGGCCTAAGGTGGTGGATGGACTTCCTCTAGAAGGAAGCTGGCGTTCTCATCAAGTCCCTCTTACAGAGTTAAAGGAAAAACCAGAGCATTTAAAGATGCTTGAGACTTGGATGAAAAGTTATAAGCCTGAAGAACTTTTTGATAAAGAAGGAAAGTTGGTTTCTGAATTGGCTGAATTGTCTCCTGTGGGGGATCAAAGAATGGGATCCAATCCACATGCCAATGGAGGCAGGCTTCTTCGGGATTTAAAAATGCCAAATTTTCGAGAATATGCCGTGGATGTTAAGACCCCCGGTAGAATGCATGGGGAAGCGACGAGAGTGATGGGGGCTTTTCTTAGAGACATCATGAAATTAAATTGGAAAGACCAGAATTTTCGCATTTTTGGCCCAGATGAAACAGCTTCAAATCGCCTTACTTCTTTATTTGATATTACATCAAGAACATCTACTGCTGAAATTTTTAAGACAGACGACCACATTTCGCCAGATGGGCGTATTATGGAAGTTTTAAGTGAACAATTATGTGAAGGGTGGCTTGAGGGGTATTTATTAACAGGAAGGCATGGTTTATTTTCTTGCTATGAAGCATTTATCCATATCATAGATTCCATGTTCAACCAACACGCTAAATGGTTAAAAGTCTGTCATAACATTCAATGGAGGCTCCCCATTGCTTCATTAAATTATTTGCTGACTTCTCATGTGTGGAGGCAAGATCAAAATGGATTTAGTCATCAAGATCCTGGATTTATCGACCATGCAATGAATAAAAAAGCTGATATTGTTCGTATTTACTTACCACCAGATGCAAATACGCTCCTTTCTGTAACAGATCATTGTCTTAGAAGCCGCAATTATATAAATATAATCATCGCAGGAAAACAGCCAGAGCTTCAATGGCTTGATATGGACTCAGCTATGAAACATTGTACAGAAGGTCTTGGAATTTGGAAGTGGGCCAGCAATGATGAGGGTTTTGAACCAGATGTAGTTATGGCTTGTGCTGGAGACATTCCTACACTGGAGACTCTAGCAGCAGTTCAAATGCTTCGTGAGTATTTTCCGTCTCTTAAGGTAAGAGTTTTTAATGTCGTTGACCTGATGACTCTTCAGCCTCAGAGTGAGCACCCACATGGGATAAGCGATAAAGATTATAACGACATTTTTCCAAAAAATAAACAAGTGATTTTTGCTTTTCATGGATATCCATCAGTGATTCATAAACTTACCTATCGTCGGACAAATTATCCTTATATGCATGTGCGTGGATATAAAGAAGAAGGGACTAGAACGACTCCATTTGACATGACGGTAATGAATGAGTTAGATCGGTTTCATTTGGTAGGAGATTTCATAGATCGCCTCGCACAGTTGGAAGCTAGTGCGGCTTATGTAAAACAATATTTACGAGATAAACTATTTGATCATAAAGAATATATCAAGAAATACGGAGAAGATATACCTGAAATTCGTAATTGGAAATGGGGCTTAGGCAAGATATGAAAATTCTGGTTTTTAATAGAGGGTCAAGTAGCTTAAAGTGTGTTTTATATGATTTTAAGCAAGCTCCTAATGATCCAGTCATTCCGCTATGGCAGGCTCATGTAGAGTGGAAAAGAAGTTTCACTGAGCCCCGTTTAACAGTAACTAATGAGTCAGGGGTCAAATACTCTAAATCTAGTAGCTCTAAAACAGCAGAGGAAGCATTAAAGGATTTAATGCTTCCTCTGGATGAAATAGATGTAATAGGGCATCGCATAGTTCATGGAGGTAACTATTTCAATAAGATCACTCCTATCAATTCGGAGGTAAAAGAAAAAATTCGGATTCTTTCAGAGATTGCGCCTTTGCATAATTTAGCTGAGTTGGAATGCATTGAAATTACAGAAAAACTTTTTAAAGATGTTCCTCAATTTGCTGTTTTTGATACGTCTTTCCATCATAGTTTGCCAAAGGCAACAAAGATTTATCCTGGTAGTTATAAATGGTATGAAGAAGGCATTCAAAAGTTTGGTTTTCATGGGATTAGTTTTCAATATTGTTGTAAACGTGCCGCTAAAGTTCTAAATAAGAATATAAGCAGTTTAAAGATGGTAATTTGTCATTTGGGATCGGGGGCCTCTTTATGTGCAATTAAGGATGGAAAAAGCATGGATACCACAATGGGATTTACTCCACTTGAAGGACTTATGATGGATAGTAGGTCAGGGAGCATAGATCCAGGAATTATTTTATATCTTTTAGAAAAGCAAAAGAAAAGCTTGCAAGAGATTTCTAAAGAGATGTACCAAGAGTCAGGGTTACTTGGGATTTCTGGTATATCGAGCGATATGCGTGATATTATCGAAAAAAGTTTAGCGGGAAATGTTCGAGCAGGATTGGCATTAGATATGTATATTCATCGTTTAAACTCTTCTATTGGATCTATGGTGGCTTCATTAAAAGGTTTGGATGTTCTTGTTTTTACAGCGGGGATTGGAGAAAATTCTTCTCTTATAAGAGAAAGAGTCTGTGATACATTTTCTTTTTTGGGAGTTGATTTAGATGGAGTAAAAAATGCAGGAAGCGACTTAGAAGATAGAGAACTTTCCACAAAAAAATCGAACATTAAAGTATTACTAATTTACACGCAAGAGGCGTTTGAGATAGCTTCTGAGTGTTGGAGAACTATCTAGTATGGAATATCTTTGGTTTATCAGTTTTAGAAGAAGCTCAAAAAAGGGGTTTTTCGAATGAATATTTTGAAGAGGTTGAAAGCCGCACCTTATAAAAAAGAAATTGAAGATAAAGATGAAATAACAAAAAACTATAAATATTGGCGTCTTAGGATTTTTTTAGGAATGTATGTAGGGTATATTTTCTACTATTTTACTCGCAAAAGTTTAGTGTTTGCTATGCCAGCGCTTATGCTTGACCTGGGCTATAGCAAATCTTCCCTAGGAATCCTTGCCAGTATTCTTTCGATTACTTATGGGATAAGTAAGTTTTTTAGCGGTATTCTTTCCGACCATTCAAATCCTCGTTTTTTTATGGCTATAGGTTTAATAATGACCGGAGTCATTAACGTCTTATTTGGGTGTTCTTCTTCCATTACATTTTTTGCAATTTTTTGGGGGTTAAATGGTTTTTTTCAAGGTTGGGGATGGCCTCCGTGTGCAAGACTATTGACTCACTGGTACTCTCAAAAAGAGAGAGGGACTTGGTGGGGGTTTTGGAATACATCCCATAATATAGGAGGAGCTTTAATTGCTCTTATAGCTGTTTTTTGTGCGCAGCTGTGGGGATGGCGATATGCCCTGTACTTGCCAGGAGTTCTTTCTATTTTAGCTGGTTTATTCATTATGAATAGATTGCGAGATACTCCTCAATCTCTAGGACTTCCCCCTATTGAAAAATTTAAAAATGACCATCCTGCAAAAATTAAAAATGAACATGAGCTATCAACCAAACAGATTCTTTTTCAATATCTATTAAGAAATAAATATATCTGGGTTTTAGGTATTGCGTATCTTTTTGTTTATATTGTGCGGACAGCGGTAAACGATTGGACTCTTCTTTTTTTAATAGAAAAAAAGGGCTATTCGATGATGGTTGCAGGGAGTTGCATTTTCTTTTTTGAGATAGGTGGGATGCTTGGGAGTCTTGCTGCAGGATTTTTTTCAGATCGAATATTTAAAGGCAAACGTGGTCCTATTAATGTGATATTTAGCTTTTGTGCTTTGTTGGCAATCTTAGCGTTTTGGCGATTGCCTGGCGTTTCTTCATTTTTAGATTCGTTATTTCTCTCGATAATTGGATTTTTTATCTTTGGCCCCCAAATGCTCATAGGTATTGCTGCTGCAGAGCTTTCGAGTAAGAAAGCGGCGGGTTCTGCAACAGGCTTTGTTGGGCTTTTTGCTTATATTGGCGCGGCAATGGCAGGATTCCCAATGGGGCTTATGACAGATAGGTATGGGTGGCATGGTTTTTTTATTACAATAGTAGTATGTATGGCTGCCGCAACATTGATTTTAATTCCTCTATGGTCAATAAGACACAATTCAGACCTTACTAAAAGTAACTTATGACTGAGTTTGTTAAGAAACTTTCGTTTTTAGACCGTTATCTAAGCTTTTGGATACTAGTTTCCATGCTAGTAGGAGTTATCTGTGGATACATATATCCACAGATTCAGGTAATCATTAATAAATTTCAGTTTGGTACAACAAATATTCCTATAGCGATAGGTCTTATTCTTATGATGTACCCACCACTTGCTAAAGTTAAATATGAAAGAATTGGAAGTGTTTTTCGTAATTATAGAGTTCTTTTTTTATCGCTGGTTCAGAATTGGTTTATAGGGCCTCTGCTAATGTTTGCTTTAGCGATCATTTTCCTTCCCAATTACCCAGGTTATATGGGAGGACTTATTCTTATCGGACTCGCTAGATGCATTGCTATGGTTATTGTGTGGAATGATTTAGCTAAAGGTGATAGGGAATATTGTGCAGGCTTAGTAGCATTTAACTCTGTTTTTCAAATTCTTTTCTTTCCTGTGTATGCCTATGTTTTTATTACAATATTACCGACATTTTTTGGTTTAGAGGGAAGTATACTAGATGTTTCTATAGGAGAAATAGCCTATAGCGTTTTTATTTATTTAGGGATTCCCTTCTTAGCCGGTATTTGTACAAGAATCATTGGAATTAAATTTAAGGGTGTAGAATGGTATGAGGGACTATTCATTCCATTAATTTCTCCAATCACATTGTGTTCTCTTTTATTTACAATTTTAGTCATGTTTTCTTTGAAAGGTGAGTATATTGTGCAGCTGCCTTTCGACGTGCTAATTATTGCTATGCCTCTAGCGATTTATTTTCTTATTATGTTCTTTTTTTCATTTTATCTGTCTTATAAATCTGGGGCAAATTATGAACAGTCCGCAACATTAAGTTTTACAGCAGCGTCCAATAATTTCGAATTGGCAATAGCTGTTTCTATCGCTGTATTTGGAATTAACTCAGGGCAAGCGTTTGCAGCAGTCATTGGTCCTTTAGTAGAGGTTCCTATATTACTAAGTCTTGTTCATGTGTCTTTGTGGATTAAGCAAAAGTTCTATATAAAGTTTTAAATGTAGAATAATTTGTATTTTACTTTGTTGATTTTGTAATTAAGTTAAATTTTAAGTTGCATAGTTGACAGTATTTAATAAATAAAATCCTATTAATAAAGGATTGAGCTTTAAAAGAAGCTCTTTAGTTTTTTTGTGAATTTATTCATCTAATTTGGAGGTGTTTATGAGTGTTTTGCCCAGTGCTACTAATCCAATTCAACCCGACCTCACATTAGAAGCAAAAGAACCAGTAAAAAAACCAGACGCTCAAAAAAAAATAACAGATTTTTTTTCACGAAAAATCGCCGGATCAGACGTTGTTTCAGTAAACTCGCATCCAAAATCAGGAGCACTTTCAGTAGAAGTTGGTTCATCAGACGTTATTTCCTTAGGTGACGAGGTGCTAAGAATAGGGGTTTCTTCAGTAGCTGAGGTTGCTATAAAAAGTTGTTCAAAAAATTCTTCTGAAGAATCTGAAGAAGGAAAGGTTAGTGTAACAGAATTTAATGCTATAGCTGAAAAGCACCTTGAAGCATTTAAGGATGCGACAGAAAAGAAAGCTCCTATGGAGGCTCCCCCTATTGTCCATACAACGCTTAGTAGGCCAGAGAGCGAAAAGATATTAAAACCAAATACTTATTTAGTCCGTCCAAGTTCATTATCAGGATTCCAGGTGTTTTCCTCTAAGACAGAAAGAGGGAGCGTAATGCATACTCTCTTCAAGGAAACAGGCTCAGGTGAAATCCAAATGCATAATCAGGATGGGTCTTCTATGGGGAAGGATCATCTATATGGCAACGTCCAGACTTTAGCTGTGAAGCTAGCAATCGGAGGCCCGGCTCACATTCCAGTTGAGCATCTATCTTGCTATAAAAATATAGATAGGAATGCAGCTCAAAATTCATTAAAACCTAGTACCTATTTAATCCGTCCGAGTTCATTCCCAGAATTCCAGGTGATATCTTTTAAAGCTGCTAATGGAAAATTGGAGAATATTCTATTCAAAGAAACGGACGCCGGTAAAATTCAAATATATAAATCAGATAAATCGTCTGGGGGCCCGTCCCAACTTTATGATAACATTCAAGATGTAGTTGCTAAGAGTGCGTTGCTTCACGGCTGTAAGCCTGTAGACGTCTCTTAAAGAGTAGTTTGGATCTAGTTATGTACGGTCTATAACTTTAAGTTTAAGCAAAAGCTCTACAGAATCTAACTAAGGAAAATGTCTAAATTAATCAAGAGTCAGACTGGGATTTCTTTTTTGCTGAGTCTTTCGCTTTTTGGATCATCATTCGTTTCCAACCTTCGGCTGTTTGGATTTTAGGAAAAACTGCTAAACCGCTTTCTGTTGATTTATTTTTGAAAAACATAAAGCACCTTTTGTTTAAGTTTAGAATGTTATATAATTAAATAATTGATGTTTTTAAATTAAATGTCAATTAAATTAGGTTGAGGCTGGTTTGGATCTGTGCTGGTAAGAAAATAAGAGTGTCGTTACACTAGCTATTTAAAAAAAGAAGGGTGCTATGTCACATATTGAAGTATTCTATGAAGGAAACTTGTCAACGCGGTGTGTTCATCAAGAAAGTGGCTGTGAGCTGATGACAAATGTTGCAAACCTAGCACCACCAGATCTTTTAGCTATGTCTTTAGGCTCTTGTATATTAACGGTTATGGCTTATTCTGCTGAGAGAATGGGAGTGGACTTTTCCGGAGCTAAAGTTGAAGTTTCGAAGGAGATGACTAAAACGCTTCCTAGAAGGGTCGGGTCTCTATTGATTCAGTTTACTAATCCCGTAAAATTACCAGAAGATAGTTGCTTGAAACTGGAAAAAGTAGCTAAAGATTGTCCTGTTCACCACAGCTTAAATTCCGATATAAATATAGAATATCACTTTAAATGGGGTGTAGATTGAAATTTCAGCAATTTTCTTCTTTGCAAAAGCATATTCAAGACTCCTTTTCCTTAAAGCAGCCCTCGAAATCTTATCTAGTTATTCATCCTCAAAGAGAGGAACGAAGGCGGATTCTAGAAAACATCAGTCAAGAACTCAAGATTCATAACCTTGGGGCTGAGGCTTTGTTTTTTGAAGCGGAACAGTCTGAATGGGGACAGGTTTATGAGTCTCTTATGACACCGTCTCTTTTTGGAGATGATGAAATTGTGATTTGGAATGGGCTTAAAAATCTTTCAGATCAAGTTTTAGCAAAGAGCCTTGAGTATATTTTAAATCCCTCTCCTAAAGCTTTTTTTCTTATGGGGGCAGAATCTTCAAAAGGTTTTTTAGACCTCTATCAAAAGGCTAAAAAAGAGTTAGTTCTTTTAGATTTTTCAGAAGAAAAACCTTGGGATAAGGAAAAAAGAGTTCAGCAAGAGATGATTCAACTAGTAAGAAAAGAGGGTAAAGTTCTTCATCCAGAAGCTTTTAACAGGCTCATCTTTCTTTGCGGATTAGAGCCTTTAATCTTAGAGTCTGAGCTTATAAAAATTATGACTTATGTAGGGGATCGTAAAGAAATTCTAGAGAAGGATGTAAATGCGATTTCTTCAGCTTCAGCAAGTGCTACGGGATGGCAACTTTCTGAGGGACTAGTTTGGGGAGAGGCTCTTTCTATGCCATCATCTGCTATAGATCTGACTTTTCTTTTGTCATTTTTTGGTCAGGTCCGATTTTATTTAAACCAGGGACGTCAACTAGGATGGTGCTTGCAGCAAAAAATGAATTCGGAAGAAATTTCAAAATACCTTCCGCAGCTTAAGCCAGCACAATTTCAAAAGATTAGCTTAGCTCTCCGTCTTAGGAAAATGGCTTACTTTGATGCAGCTTTATTAGCCCTTTATGAAATAGAACTTCTTTCTAAAAATAGCAGTATTTCTGCATTTTTCCTCTTTGATTTACTTCAGATAAAACTCACTTATTTAAAACAGATAAATACTCGGTAAATAAATATGGCATCTTTGATTTTGCTTCCTAATGTGTTACATGACGGGGAAGAAGACATCCGTCGGGTTTTTCCAGCGATCGTTCAAGATAAAGTGGTCTCTTTACATGGCCTCATAGCGGAAAATGAAAAAGAGGCTAGGCGGTACCTTAAAAGATTTATATTTCCAGAGGGACGTACCTTTCGAGAGGTTCCTATTAGACTGCTTAACGAGCATACAACGCCGCAAGAACTTGCAGAGCTTTTAGAGCCGCTTTTAAGCGGGGAAACGTGGGGTCTTATTTCAGATGCGGGACTTCCTTGCCTTGCTGACCCAGGAGCTAATTTGGTGGCCTTGGCGCGAAAAAAAGGGGTGTCCATAGAAGCTGTCTCAGGCCCATCCTCTCTTTTTCTGGCTCTTATGCTTTCTGGATTATCTGCTCAGAACTTTACTTTTCATGGTTACTTAGAAAGAGATCCGGTTCGTATTTGCTCTCAAATCAAAGAGTTAGAGAAAAAATCTCAACAATTTCAACAAACTCAGCTATGTATTGAAGCCCCTTATAGAAGCCAAAGTCTCCTAAATGCTTTGATTAAAAATCTTTCGCCCTCAACAACCCTTTCTATTTGCGTAAACCTTACAGCACCAGATGAGTTGGTTTGGACTTTTCCCGTAAAAGAGTGGTTAAAGAAAAATCTTCCAGACCTGCACAAAAAACCGACTATTTTTTTATTTTCTGCTTAAAAAGAACTTGAGGTTGCAGATTCTGGAACCACTAGAATTTTTATAGAAATTCTAGAAACTAATTTACGACAACTACGCTGACATAGGGGGAAAGCGAGCCTTACTAAGAAGAGGAAGCAGTATTTCAGCATCCTACGTAAACTTTGGCCAACCTGTTTTTTGCCAGATCCATTTCATGGAATCACCTCATCTTTATTTTCATGGCTGATCAATCAGCATGGCGCAGGTTTAAAAATGCCACTCAAATTTTAACTTAACGGAAAAGTGACATTTTAACTAATTTCTAACAAACCTGACATTTCTAATTAGCGCCTACAATTTTGAAAATTCAAGTTGCTTTATTACATTGAAAATAATCTAATTCTCTAGATTAGATATTAGATATAGGTTTTATTGTGAATAGAGTTGTAGAAAAAAAGATGGATCCTGTACCTCTTTCTTGGGGAGATATTTCTTTGTGCGGTTCAAACGTCGTTGGAGCCGCAACAAGTATTCTTTCAAAAATGGGTTATATGCCTGCAGTTTTTGCTCCTCTTGGCGCAATTTCAAATGCTGTGGCCTTTGGAATTGAATCCGCAGGGGCGATTAAGGCGTGGGGCTCTTTTTATCGAAAAGCCAGAAAAGAAGATCCAAGCTTAATATCTTTGCCTTCTTTTTTTACGAGTGATGTGTTTTCTTATTTCCAAGCGGGAGGTTGGGCTGGCATTAGATTGGCTCTTTTATACGGATCTGGTTCTCGTAATTCTACAATCGTCTGCTGTTTTTTTTCGGCTTATAGCACCTATTATGGGTGTCAAGCGGCCTCCAGAGCTTTGTCTGAAATAGGCAAGAGCTTTCAATATGTTAAAGCATCAAAAGGCGACCACAATTGGATGATTGCCAGGAATGTATTAGTCCATAGCATTAATGCTACATCTTCTGTTTGCAGAGTGTGGGGTGTTTTTGAACGTTTTACAGAGCTAGCTGGATTTTCCTTTCCTAAAGAAGAGACTAACTGCGATGTGATTAAAAAGATCAATGATCTTGAGCCGCTAAAACCGGCTGAGCAGCAAGAAGGTATGGAACAAATTGTGAAAGCAAGAGGTTTAGATTGGAGACAGTTTACGAAGGTAATTCATCCGGATAAAAATCCGATGTGCAAAGAGGAAGCTAATAAGGCTATCGCATTGTTTAATAACATGAAAAAGCTAAAGCAAAAAGCTGAAACAAAGATTGATTGGAGCACTTTTTACGGGCATAGCGATAGGGTTGCTCATTTAAAATACCCAGATCTAGGTTCTCCTAACTTTAAAGAAGAGGAAAAAAGATTTGGATGTGAAGTGTTGACTCCTGGATTTTGTGAAGGGATGAAAGGCAATATTCAAAGAGCTAAAAGCCAAATGCAAGATGTTTTAAATAGGTGTATTTCATATGAAGAAGGACTAGTCGAGAGCCCTTTAATTATTCCATATAGCGCAAGTGGCCTTGAAAAAGTAAAGTATGAGTGTCCTGAAGGTTCCCAAGAAGCAATAGCTACGATTTTATCTAAAGAAATAGAGAGTCCTATCCGCGTTCAACAACTAGAGATCGCTTTTAGAGCATACCGTGATAGAAACTCTCTGGACTTTCTGTATGAATGGTTGGGATATTCTCCAAGAAAAGAAGTAATAAGTAAAGCAGTGGACCGTATAAATCATGTAGCTAATCATGTTGTCAAAGATGCCATGATAGAAGAAGCGGTTCAGGGCTTGGACTGCGATCGATATAAGATTCGGTGCTCATTTTAGACTTTATTTATCGATGAATTTAATCGCTTAACAGAAGCTTCTTTAAGGCTAGCTCTAGCCGTTTAGAATAGACCGCCCTGTGATTGCATGCATGAACGCATCAACGCGTTTAAAAAGGCTTGAAGCGTCGCATTCGCGAACCTTTAACTTTCAGAAAAAAATGACTGTTAATAGCATCATCTTCGATCGAATTTAAACCAATGCGGCATCATTTCTAATCGTAAAACACAAAGCATTCCGTATACCCTTCAGAATAGCCACGGCTGATTGTAGAACGAAGTGTTAAATCGCATTTTTCCAATCTCCAATTGTCCTTAAAAACAGCCCGTTATTAATCAAATAATTTACTCATTCCAAATTCAGAAAAATAACGGGTGCATTTGTATTTCACAATTAAATTAAAGCGAAAAAAATAGTATAAATATAGCAGAAAATACTTTAACTAAATTAGTTTTTTACGTATTATGATTTCGATTATATACAAATGTGATTGCGTTATGATTAAATATTCGAAAGTTCATGCATCTGAAGTTGAATCGTTAAGAGAAGCCTCTTTAAATCATACACATCATTTTATTCGTCGTAAAGCATTGTCTCAATTACTACGGCAACATGACGTAAATCATACTGTAATTGAAAGAGTTTTAGGTGTGTGCGAAAGCGCATGGCTGATACGTTTCATTGCTGAAAGCGTAGAACGCCAAGCTCTACCTGTCTATGTCAAAATAACGCAATCGACCTATCGGAGATAAATCTCCTCCTATCTCTAAAGCATCCAAATAGCAAAAATGACTCTTAAAGCGGATCTTCAATTGAAACTTTGTATGCCAAGGACGCGTGGCTGCATAAGCTTCTACT
>CAMDHO010000059.1 GCA_945898205.1 Chlamydia trachomatis
CTTCCATCTTTATATCTTCTATAGACAGTGTCAAATGTCCTGACATCACATTGACATGATGAAACATCACAGGATCTTCATCTGATGAAAAAAGTTGATCCCACTCAGCAAATAAACAAAAAGGTAGAATGAAAAATAGAAAAAAGAAGAATTTTATCATAAGCAAGCCCGAATCTTAATGTTTTCTTTAAGGACTGGCGAGCCTAGTTCAAATTCTTTTTTTATGACAAGAAAAAAGCATCTAATTTAAAATAACATCGGAACACTAGGTACATCTTGCTTTGCAATAGATAGGGGAACCTGCTTTCCATTTCTCTCTAACAAATCCCCTACAATTTTCAATGCAAGCTCTGGAGTATTACACTCCGAAGAAAGGTGAGCTAAATAAACGTGCTTTAATTTTTCATGATAAACAGAAGAAATAACAAGCGCTGACTCTTCATTAGAAAGATGTCCTTGTCGACTAAGAACTCTTTGCTTATAGACCATAGGACGAAGACTAGAATAGACCAAAGAGGGTTGATGATTAGCTTCGAGGTATAAATAATCACAAAGTTGCAAGCGACTTAATACCAAGCTAGATGCAAAACCCAAATCAGCACATAGCCCTACTTTCAAACCATCAAATTGGAAGGTGAATGCTACAGGATCCATAGCATCATGTTGAATACTGAACGGATGAATTTCAATATCTCCAAACTGAAACGTTTCTCCTGTGGAGAAGATTTTAAATTTAGGAATTTCTCGGCACGAAGGCAATATAGCTTGCGCTGTTTCTTTATTAGTAAATACCGGAATGCCTAACTTGCTACATAATGCAGAGAGCCCCTTGATATGATCCCCATGCTCGTGCGTAATTAATACCGCCTCTATCTCTGAAATATCCACCTGAATTTCTGCTAACCGTGCGGTCAATGCTTTAACAGATAACCCTGCATCAATTAAGATTTTTGTCTTATCTGTTCCTAAATAGATTGAGTTGCCTTTAGATCCTGATGCAAGCGGACAAAAACCTTTCATAAGAAGAAACCTCTTTACTTTTTACAGGTACTGTACCAGGTTCCTTTCTTAGTTGCGAAGTTTTTAGCATTTTTTTTCAAAGCAGTTTACCTCTATATCTCCGATGTTGTAATATCTTCCTAAAATTTAGGAAAAAAATGAAAAGATACCACCCACTTACACCCGAAGAACAATCCATTATTCTTTCCAAACAAACGGAATATCCAGCTAGTGGATTGTTTCATAAATTTCAGCAACTCGGAGTGTATGTTTGTAAACAATGCGACGCTCCTCTTTACCTATCCTCTTCTAAGCTATCTAATGCCGTTGGATGTAACTGGCCTAGTTTTGAAGAAGAAATTAAAGATAGCGTTTTAAGAATTCCAGATGCAGATGGAAAAAGAACTGAAATCCTCTGTCAAAGATGTCAAGGTCATTTAGGACATGTCTTTACTGGGGAGCGTTTTACTAATACAAATACTAGACATTGCGTAAATTCTACTTCGATGCAATTCATTTCCGCTTTAGACACTCATGAATTACCAAAAGCTATTTTTGCAGGCGGTTGCTTTTGGGGAGTGGAGCATTTAATGAAGCAGCTTCTTGGAGTTGTCTCTGCTATTTCTGGATATATAGGAGGTCAAGTTGAATCTCCTAGCTATGAAGAGGTCTCTTCAGGTCTTACAGGCCACATTGAAGCCGTCCTAGTCACCTTTGATCCAGAAAAAACAGACTACGAAACTCTTTTAAAAGCGTTTTTTGAAATTCACGATCCTTTTCAAATCAATGGACAAGGCCCCGATATTGGATCTCAATATGCCTCTGCTATTTTTTACCTTACAGAACATCAACGCAAAATAGCTCATAAAATCAAAGCTATATTAGAAAGTCACAAAAAAATAGCGACAAAGATCTATCCAGCCTCTAGCTTTTATCCGGCTGAGGATTATCACCAGAGTTATTACAAAAAAACAGGAAAGACCCCCTATTGCCATAAAAGAGTTAAACGATTTTAGTTGGGTCAAAATAGAACGGTCTCCTTATGGTTACTAGCCTAATGCTTCTTTTCTATGCTCGCTCTTCTTTATTCAAACAATAAATACAACCCCATTCTTTTTGTAACGAATAAAATCTTAAGCTATTGTTAATTAACCATTTAACTCACATCTGCGGAAGCTGCGCACTCGTCGGACGCATCTCTTCCTAGGGATCATGAGCTTTTTATATATTTTTCTTTTTTTATTCTATGGAAGTAATTAAATCCATAAGTCATCAAAATAAAACAATTTACACATATTACTAACTACACAAAATCAAGAACTAAGCCTAGAAAATACAATTATCGACTTGATTTAAAACAATATACAGTGTTATAATTTTTTTTAATCTTTCAACAAAGACTAAAACAAATGAACACTACCTCAATTGACACTAAACCAGTCACACAGAAGAATAACGCAAGTAGTTATTCATTAAAAAAACCAGCATTAATCACACTAATAATGTCCGCTGCTTTAATAATATTGGCAACTTACATTTCAAACTATAAAACCTCCATTATTATTCCAAGTCCTTCTCAAGATCTAGATCCTATTCCAAGTCCTTCTCAAGATCTAGATCCTATTCCTTTTTCATTTATTCAAAAATATATGAACCCATTTCCTAACTCAATAAAAACGGGAATAATTGAGCCTGTTGCAGAAAAAGAAAGCCTTGACAGTCGAAGGAAGAAATTAAAAAAAACAACTACAGCTTCCGGCTTTCTAAAAGAAAAGGCTAATATAAAAAAATTAATATCTAATATTTACGCGAGTAATTTAACAGAAAATGAAAAAAAGACGATGTTAAGCAAAATTATTATTTACATCATTGAAATTGAAAAGAAAGACAGTCAAAGCAGACAAATAATACAGGATTTTTTTCAAGAGGCTCCCGAATCTTTTAAGGAATTCACATCCGATCTATTGACCTATTTTTTTTTGAAAAACAATCTGGTCCATGGCATCGCCCTGCGTAACTCTCTACCAATTAATTACGAACAAAATTCATTTCAGAAAGCTTGTTTTAGCTTAGTATGGTCCTCTCTTAAATTAGATAGGGACATTTTTCATTCCCATTTAGTCAAATGCTCTCATGAGGAAAAAGAATACCTATATAAAAGAGCTGACACACTAAACAGTTATGATCCTCCACTACGACCTAAAACAGTAACAAATAGAATACTTTCTCCTACTAGAGAAGGAGCTCTTATCCTACAAGAAACCCCTAAGGTTTTTTTATATCCACAATTTCTCCTTCCAGAAGACTGTGAAACGCTCACGCAAAACAGTAGTTTAGAGGCTGCCTTAACAATAAATTCCTATGGAGCAACTCAAACATCTAACAGCAGAAAAGCCCAAGTCGGGTCACTTATATATCCTTCTATAATGCATAAAGAAATAGTGAAAAAAATTGTAACGCTCTTTAAAACTAAGTTCAATATTCCAGAAGAAAACATAGAAGATTTAAGCCTTATTTTTTATAAAGGAACTGGTGATAATTATTTTAGGCCTCATTTTGATGCTTATACACCGAATATGCTAAAAAGAGATAACCTACGGCAAAGAGTTGCTACTATTATTTTGTATCTCAATACAGTAGAAAACGGGGGTGAAACCTATTTTTTAAAATCTGGTATTTCTGTATCCCCCAAGCAATGCTCCCTGCTTTTTTTCTATAACATAGACAAAGAAAATCGAGTATGCAATGAACATGAGGGGCGTCCTCTTGAGGACGAACAAGGAAAATGGATTCTAACATCTCATATTTTAGAAAATGCCGATGAACGTCTTACAACAAGGTCTTCTGTCAGAAATAGTCGCACTTCTAACCCTCTAAGATTAGAACTCAACACAGTTGATCCAGTTATAGAAGAAGATGATGAAGAAGATTATGGATTCTATGCGTGGACCGCTAAACCTCTTTAAACATCATCTATCAATTGATCGGCATAAAAAAAATTTAAAGCCCTGAAAAGACCTTAGCTAGAAGAGTTACTGTTGTAGGCCAATGAGAATTTTTCACACCCCACATTCTATGTGCTATATTAACAATTGTAAGCATAATAAGGGCTGGATAGATGACTGATACTACAGGTCCTAAAAAATTCATAATACCAGAAAATTTCAGATTAGACATCGCAAAAGCCACTAGCAATGTAATAGCTAAAGAAAGCTTATTGCCTATCTTTCCCTGAGAAAGCTCTTTACTCAAAAAATCAGCAAATAAAGAAGCTAAAACAACTGCTGTTGTTAAACAGGCAAGAACAATCGCAATACACATGCAAGGAGCCGCAAAAGGACCTAAAGTCTTTAAGGCGATATAACCAAAAACCTCTTGAGGAGCCACAGAAGTGAGCTCTGAAGCATACATACTTCCTAAAAGAACTAAAAAAAAGTATACAACAGCTAAAATGCCAGCACCTACACAAGAAGCCTTTAGAAAAGTACTTAATGAAGCTTTTTCTGTGATTTCTTTAGATGTTGAACTCTGTAAATGTTCAATTATAAAAGTAGAGAAGAAAAAAGAAGCTAACAGATCCATTGTTTGATAGCCCTGAAAAAAACCAGTTTTAAAAGATGGCCAAGCAAAATTACTAGCTGTTACTGTCGGTAGAGATCCTTTAACTAAAGCCAAGATAAAAATTGCTAAAATAGCTATTAATAGCACTGGAGTTAAAAAACTGCCCAGTATCGGGATAATTTTCTTTTTATTTACCGTTAAAAAATAAATGACTATGCATAAAGACAAACTAACCCAAACAATGGAAGCTGAAGGGAGCACTTGTAAAAATGCTCCATGAGCCACAAGCACACATCTAGGAAGGACCCCTAAAGGGCCCATTAGCATTAAAGCGATCAAAGAAAAAATAAACGTTCCTACACGGCCAATTGAACGAAAAAACTCTGCTAAATTCCCCTTACAAAGCATCATGGCTAAAACCCCTAAAAAAGGAACCAAGACCCCTGTTAAAAAAATCCCTGCTGCAGAAAGAAGATAATGCCCCCCGCTTTGCTGTCCTACTAAAAGAGGGAACACCAAATTCCCTGATCCAAAGAACATAGAGAACATAGCGAAACCAGTGCTCAGGATTAAAGCATATTTTTTCATCTTAAACCTTTAATTTTTTATATAAATATCCAAAAAGATTAGCATACCCAGTTTTTATGGCCAATGCAAAAATTCAAATCAATTTAGAAAGCTCTGAAAACTAACTAATTATTAACACGTAATTAAAACAATCTTATAATTAAAAAATCTATTTTGAAGCATCAAGAAGATACTGCCATCGTTCATAAAGATCTTCCAATTTTTTTTGAGAAACTCCCATTTGATCGTATAAATCCAACTGTTTTTTCGCATCTGATTGAACCTTAGGATCCTCTATTTGCACATTCCAAGCGGCCACTTGACGCTCCAAATCCGAAATAGCAGATTCCATAGCTTCAAGCTCCTTTTGCTCTTTATATGAAAGTTTTTTTTTCGTTTTTTGGAACTCAGTGCTTGCTTTTTTAGAAAGTTCTTTTGTCGCAGCCTTCTCAGCATTTTCCCATTGAGCATAATCCGCATAAACTTTGGGCTCTTCCCCTTCTCCTAATGCTAGAATCTGTGTACAGATTTTAGCCATAAGATAGCGATCATGAGTAATAAGGACTACGGCTCCTGCAAAATTCAAAAGACTTTCTTCTATTACCTCAAGAGTTGGAATATCCAGATCATTAGTAGGTTCATCTAAAAAAAGAATATCCGCAGGTTTAAGCATGAGCCTGGCCATTAAAATACGGGCCTTTTCACCACCGGAGAGACAGCTGACTGGCAAGTTAAGCCTCTCTGGGGGGAATAAGAATTTTTTAGCCCATCCATTTACATGGATGTCCTGACCTTGAAATTTCACAAACTCCCCATGAGGAGCTAGAGCTTCTCTTAGGGTGCTTTTTAAATCTAACGTCTCTCTATGCTGATCAAAGTAGACCAAACTTAGCTCTGGGGCGTATTTCACAGTTCCTAAGTCCTGAGGAATCTCTGTTGCTAAAATTTTCAAAAGAGTTGTTTTTCCAGTTCCATTCTTACCTACAATTCCAAGACGCGTCCCTGGGGAAAGCTTAATATCCACCCCTCTAAACAACAATCTCCCGCCTAAGGTCTTCGAAAGATTTGTAGCTAGAAGAAGATTTCTTGTTTCTCTTTCTGATGCACTGAACTGAAGTTCAGCCTTTGGACTTGTATTTCTTTGACGCACATTCTTAAGCTCCGCTATCAAACCATGCGCTTTTTCTATTCTTGATTTAGACTTTGAAGTCCTAGCTTTAGGAGATCGTCTAAGCCAATCGACCTCATCCTTTACCGTTCCTGCTAAACTTCTCTCTCTTTCTTCCTGTCCATTTAAAAAATCTTCTTTTCTTTCAAGAAATGTAGACCAGTTTCCATCGCTCACGAAAACACCTTCAGGAAAACAATGATTGATTTCAGCTACTCTAGTACAAATATTTTGTAAAAAGCGGCGATCGTGACTTACAACCAAACATGCAGTTCTTTCTTTTTTTAAAAAATTTTCTAACCAATCAATCCCTTCTAAATCCAAATGATTTGTCGGCTCATCCAAAAGAACTAGGTCTGGATCTTTCATCCAAGCTCTCACAATATCTAACCTTTTTTTCCATCCTCCAGAAAGGCTAGACGGATAGGCTGTAACATCGGTAAACTTTGCTTTGTCTAAAAAAATATTAGCTTTTAACTGAGCTTCTTCTGGCGAGAGATAAGGAACTTCAAGCATTAAAATTTCTTCTAAGTTCTTTTCTGGAAATTCAGGGAACTGTCCTGCATAAGACACTTTAAGCCCTTGCTTTTTGGCCAAATGTCCGCTATCTGCCGTTTCTAATCCGTAAATAATTTTTAATAAAGTGGATTTGCCAGCTCCATTTGGACCTCCAAGCCCCATCCGATCTCCTTCATTAATGGATAAAGAGAGTTCTTCAAAAAGGTTTTGGGATCCAAAAGATTTTGAAATGTCATGAAGACTAATAAGTAAAGCCATATATCTATTTTCCTTTTTGAAATATCATTTTTTATTCTTCTTCTGTAAATTACCTAACCATGATATCCTTTTTGCGATAATGATTAAATTCATTTGTTTTGACCGCCTGCTTTATCGCTTGTTTTGTTACTATTAAATACACGGCTTTCCTTGAAGTGCATGTAGTCAAAAATACAGCTCAAACATTACTTACACAAAAGGACGTAAAAATGGATTACCTATTAGAGGAACTAGAGGAAAACGGATTTCAAGCTTTAGGCTTGAAAGAAGAGCTCCTTGTCTCCTTAAAAAAAGCTGGATTTGTGAATCCGAGCCCAATTCAAAAAGAAGTTATCCCTTTAATCTTAGCCGGATCAGATGTTATAGGCCAAGCACAAACAGGAACAGGAAAAACAGCCGCTTTCGGACTCCCTGCGCTTCAACTTTTAAAAAATACAGGTCATGTCGAAGTTCTTGTTATTACTCCTACAAGAGAGCTTACCTCTCAAGTTAGCGAAGAGATTCAAAAGCTTGGATTTACCCTAAGAGCTAAAGTAGCTACTGTATATGGTGGAAAATCATTCCAAAACCAAATCGAAGCTATCAGAAAAGGTGCTCATATTATAGTGGCAACTCCTGGAAGACTTTTAGATCTTCTTAAGTCAGGAAAAGCAGCTGGACTAAAACCATCTCTCGTTATTGTCGATGAAGCAGATGAAATGTTAGACATGGGCTTTCTAGAAGACATTCAAGAAATTTTTGAATTCCTTCCTAAAGAAAGACAGACTCTTCTTTTCTCAGCAACAATGCCAGTTCCTATCCAAACTTTAGCAAAAAAAATTCTTAATAATCCAATTATTGTAAAAGCAGCTTCAACTCAAACATCTAACGTAGATATTACTCAATCTTATTGTATCGTAACAGATCCTGAAAGAGATGAAGCAATTATCCGTCTTTTTGAAGCACAAGACATGCCTAAAGCTATTTTATTTTGTAAGACAAAAAAAGAAGTCGATCGTCTTTCACAAGTACTTAATAGCCGAGGACATGCTGCAAGCTCCCTTCACGGCGACATGGAACAAAACCAAAGAGAATCTGTTATTTTCAATTTTCGTGCTGGAAAATCACGTATTCTTGTAGCAACAGATGTTGCAGCTCGAGGACTTAATATTATCGACGTAACTCACGTTATTAATTTCAACATTCCTTACGATGCAGACAACTATGTTCACCGTATTGGACGCACAGGAAGAGCTGGAAGAAAAGGCGTTTCAATAACTCTTGTTACTCCAAGAGAACTTGGAAAACTTATGCATTTCCAACAAAAAGCGGGTGGTGAGTTTACTAGAGTATACATCCCTTCCAAAATGGAAATTAGAAAATCTCAAATACGTAGACTTATTCATCAAGTTTCTGAACAAGCACCTCCTCAAGAAACCTCAGAAATACTTAATTCTTTTGCTAGTGAAGTTGAAGTAAAAGCTTTTGCTGGAAAACTTCTTGGATTAATTCTATCTCAAAACCCTATTAATGGACCTGAGACAATTGGTGTCTCTGAAAATGAAAACATGATAAAAAAGACAAAATACTCAGGGTCTCCTAGACCTATGGGAAGAAGAAGCGAAAGAAGTGATCGCGGTAGCAGAGGCGAAGGAAGAGACTTCAGAAGCTCAGGCAACGATAGAGCTCCTAGAAGCGACTATAGCAGCCGAGCTCCTAGAGCCGAAGGCAACGATAGAGCTCCTAGAAGCGACTATAGCAGCCGAGCTCCTAGAACAGAAAGCGGTGATCGTCCTCCATTTGGATCTTTCCCTAAAAAGAAGTTTGTTCACCCAGCTGCAGGAACATCTGACGTGAAAAAAGCCAGAAAAAAATACTAATATTTCAAAAAAAGGCCACTTAAATTTTTGAGTGGCCTTTTTATTCTTATCCCAATAAAAATCTAAATCCCAAATATTCCAATATTTTTACTTTAATTTTACAAAAGCTTTTTATCAGGTTTTTGAAAAAATAAAACCATTAAAGAAGTAGAAATGGATAAAAAAGATAAAAGCAAAAAAACCTTTTGAAAGCTTCCTGTTGACTGCACAATCCACCCAGTAAGAACTGGAGATGCTATGCCAGATAAAGCAAAAGAGCAACTTAGAATTCCCTGAGCCATTCCAGTAAAGGGACCAAATAAATTTGCAGTTAACGTATAAATGGGAGCGTTCAATGTTGAAGCAAAACCAAGTGATAAAGAAAGCCAAAACAAATCCCAAATAAAACTTTGAGAAAATAAAATTGGAATCAAAGCAATTCCAGAAAAAAGAAGAGACAATCCAATAAGACTCGTACGAGCGACTCGCAAAGAACTTGTTTTCTTCCAAAGATGATCTGAAAGCCACCCCCCTATCAACATAAAACCAGCTGCAAATGACCACGGGATTATTAAAATAAAACCCAATCTCTGAATAGACAATTGATGAACTTGCATTAAATAACCAGGAACCCACATCAAGAAAAAAAACACGGTATATCCATAAGCAAAATAGATACTACAACTTTTGATAAAGGTTGGATTAAAAAAAGCAGATTTCCAAGGCGTTTTTTTAAAAGAAAACTTTCCGAGTTCTAGATTTGCAGTAAAAAGCGCTTGATTATTTTTTCGAAATAAAACAACCCACAAAATAGCCCAAAGAACCCCGATACATCCTAAAAAAATAAACATCCATTGCCACCCCATTTTCCTGATTAAAAATGTGATCAAAGGAGCTCCAATTACAGACGCAAAGGGGGTTCCTAAAAGACAAAGTGATGTAGCTCTAGCATGATAATATGAAGGAATCCAATCTGTAATAGTCCGCAGAAGAGCTGGAAAATGCAAACCTTCTGCAACCCCAAGAAATACTCTTAAAGCAAAAAAAGAAGCATATCCTTGTCCAGCAGCCATTAACATTGTAGCCACTGACCAAAGAAATGCACTTAAAGCCCAGGTCCCTACGGTTCCAAACCTGTCGACTAAAATCCCTCCAAAAAAAGAACTAACTACATACCCTATTCCGAAAGCTGCTGCAATTACTCCAAACTCTAACTGAGAAAGTCCAAATTCATTTTCTAAAGGTTGAATAACAAAAGAAATCGCACTTCTATCTATAAAATTAATTATAGTGATTACTGAAATCAAAACAATTATCAACTTCTGAAACAAAGAAAGTTTATTAGTCACCCTAGATTTCCATTTTACATAAAACCGCACACCATAAAGACTGAGAGCAATTATGCCAAGAAAAAAAGACTCATAAGCTATCAATGGCAGCACTTGTGGGTGACTTCACTTTCCCTGGAGAAATAAGAATTAAAAAAAAAGAATATTCATCTTGCTCTATGAATATGTTTTAGAAAGATCTTTCTACATCCAATTCACTCAATATGTAAATAGCTTGTTTTTCCAAGACATAAGCTAAGTCCATTAAGCTATATTTCCCATTAAAGAAAACGCCTCTAAACATGATTTTAGAGGCGTTTTTTTGTTAAAAAAAAGCCTTGTTTTGTGCTATAATTAACTTATAACCAAATGCTTATGTATCTATAGAGGCTCTAGAAAGACCACAAAATCAAATAGAGCCACATAGATAGGCATCAACCCGTTTTTCCAACAAAAAACAACCTTCGCCAAAAGATTCTCATGAACCGTTTTAATTTTAAAGTTCCTTCTGAACCTTCGACAGAAAATCAAACAGATTTTTCCTTAGCAAAACTTATCAGGTTCCTCAAACACATTAAACTTCGTAGACTTTTGCAAAAAATCAAGGATCCAAGAGACCCGAAAAAAACTAAATATCAGCTTGAAGTAATCATTTGCTGGGCTCTTTTCAGGTGGGCCTATAAGCAGAAGATTTTTTATCATCATGTTCAGCATTTACTCCCTGGGAACATGTTTCATATTGCTGTCGATGGAGTGTGGCTTCATCATCATAAACATTTGCATTCCATCGATAAAGAAGGTAAGAACAGTTGCCCTTATTGCCTTCCTAGAGTTCG
>CAMDHO010000060.1 GCA_945898205.1 Chlamydia trachomatis
AGGCCTCTAGGGATTAGCAATTTTGAAGACAAAATCTTTCAAATGATGCTGCAGAAGACTCTTGAAACTATCTAGGAACCTCTTTTCTTGGAGTGTTCCTACGGGTTCAGGCCAGGGAAGAGTTGCCAGGATGCAATTGAGGATCTATCTCAATACCTATATCAGAATGAAATCCAAACAGTAATCGATATAGACCTAAGAAACTTTTTCGGTAGCATAGATCATAAAGAACTAGAGCTGCTGTTGAGGGAAAAGATCTCAGATAGAAGGTTTCTGAGATAGATAAATAGGATGTTTAAAGCCTGGGTTTTATCAAATGGAGATCTTAAGATAAGTGACCAAGGAGTGCCTCAAGGGTCACTTTGCAGTCCGATTTTATCGAATATTTTCGGACGCCATGTGATAGATCTCTGGTTTGAGGAAATGGTTAAGTCATTCCGAAGTTGAAAACTAAAGCCAAAGCTATGAAATCTAAACTCAACAACATGACTCAATGGTTCAAAGAAATCAGGAATAAGAGAAAGCTGAAGGAGATCTGGAAAGTATTTTGTTCAAAGATAAGAGGTCAGGTTCAATATTACGGAGTATCCCAAAATACAGCATCTCTACAGAACTTCAGGATTTTCATGGAAAAGTATCCGTTACCAAAAGCGCGTGTAGTAGACCCTCTATTTTAGATTTACAGAGGAATAATGTTTATCATGAGCCGATTGCGTTAATTGGGCACGATGGTTTCTAACGGGGGGGGGCTGAGTAATTAGTCTTCTCTACTCACTAAAAATATGGAAAAAAAGGCTTATAAAACAAATAGATTTCATTCGTATAAGAATTCTTAAAAAACAAATAAACCCAATTTAAAACGTTTAATGTTAAAACATTTAATTTACATTGTGGTGAAGTATTGGTAATATAAAAAAAGGAATAATCAACGCCAAAAGTCAGTCAAAACTTCGGTTCACTGGCTTTTGGATTGATAAAAACATTCTAAAAAAACCGGAAATTTCTACTTTGCTCCAACAGTTTTTTTTAACTATTTCACATTGATAGTGTAAATTTAAAATAAAAACATTAACTAAAGCGTGTAAATGTCGTGATTAATAAATCTTATGAGCCTAGTCATTCCTGAAATAATAAAAATTACGCAGCTTTTGCAGGGGGTATAGAAAAGAAACGTTAGGTGTGTTAAGGATTTGTGAGGAGAGAGGTCTCCAAGAGGGGTCGTCATAGGAGGTCTTCATTGCTTTGAGGGATATCCGGAATCATTGAGATGATTTTTATTTTTTTACAAGGCTCTCAAAAGACTGCAAAGAGCGTTCTCTGAGAGGAAATTTTCAAGGATTATAATAGAATTAAGATCTGGGGATGTTTAAAAAAATTGGATTCAAAAGAACAGAATGCTAGACTATTTTCTAAGCGAATTCGAATCTAAGAATCTCTATCGGAATTTGTGCTTTATAAAAAAACTAATCTTTAACTATGAGGAGCGGTGTTTCCCCTTGGGTTTTAAATCTCAGGTATCCACGCCGTCAGTTTTATGAACGAATTTATCTCGTATCTCATTCAGAATCTAGTAGACAAGCCAGAAGCTGTGCAAGTATTGAGCTTAGAAAATCCTCAAGGGACCGTTGTTGAAGTAAGAGTTGCTAGTGAAGATATTGCTAAAGTAGTGGGTCGTCACGGAAAGACTATTAAATCTCTTAGAACTATTGTTGTTAGTATTGGGGCTCGTTTTGGAAAGAGAGTTCACTTGGAACTTGTTCAGTAAGAAGGCTTTGGGGATTTAACATGAATGAGTTAGTTGTAGAAAGTGAAGAACTGCAATCTTTTATTGATCAGATAACAAAATCAGAGAAAATCCAAGTTTCTATTCCTGATCCTAGAAAAAAAGTCATTATTATTTCTGGCCCGACAGCCGTAGGAAAGACAGCACTATCTCTTTCAATAGCGAGAGCTGTGGGTGGGGAAATTATTTCAGCAGACTCTATGCAAGTTTATAAGGGTATGGATATCGGAACTGCAAAAGTTTCTTTGAAAGAGAGGCAAGCAATCCCTCATCATTTGATAGATGTGCGAAATATAGATCAAACTTTCAATGTAGTGGATTTTTATCAAGAATCAATTCAGGCTATTGATGAAATTCACAGGAGAGGCGCTGTTCCTATTGTAGTAGGTGGAACAGGTTTTTATTTACATAGTTTAATTTATGGTCCCCCAGCCGGGCCTCCCTCTATACCGGTTTTAAGAGCCCGGTTGGAATCGGAGTTAGAACAGCTGGGGTCCGAAGTTTTATTTGAAAGATTAAAAGTGTTGGATCCGGAGTATGCTCGTACAATTACAAAAAACGACAAGCAAAAAATTATCAGGGCTTTAGAGATTATGTCTTTAGTTGATAAAAAAGTTTCTGATTTTTCCAAGCCATCTTTGGAATCTCAAAAATATAACTTTCGATCGTGGTTTTTATATAAGCCAAAAGAGATTCTTTATCGATTAATTGAGCTTAGATGCGATGAAATGTTGAAAAATGGATTGTTAGAAGAGGTTAAGTTTTTAAGGTCGTTAGGTCTTTGTGACAATCTTTCAGCCTCACAAGCAATAGGGTATCGGCAGTGTTTAGAGTTTTTAGGCTCTCCTCAGAATCCAGATGATTGGGATCAATTAGTGGTGGCTTTTAAGCAAGCCTCTAGAAGATATGCGAAAAGACAGTTTACGTGGTTTAGAAAAGAGGCATTATTTCGTTGGATCGATATGGAAGAAGTTTCTTTTGAATCGGCTGCCGAGATTATCTTACAAGATGCCGAATTTTCTTTTTAACCCTTTTTAGTCTAAAAAGGGTTTTCATAAAAAGTTTGTTGTATTATATTCATTTAACATTTAATCTTTCAAGATTCTTATCTTAAACATCTATAAACTGAAGTAGTCAATTTTATGAAATCAGATCCAAAAATAACAGAATCGCTGTTTCAAGAAGAAGTTTTAGACGTTCTTTCAGAGGGCACTCCTATTTCTAGTAAAGTCGATCTAATAGAATCTTTAGAAGTAAAGGGGAAGGCGAAGATTGTTTTGTCTTCAGAGGTTCAGAAGTTAGTTGTTCTTTTAGAGCAGGCTACAGATCTGGAAGGAAAAATAAAGCTATGCATCGAATTTATGAGGGGTAAGCTTTCGGGGTCTAATTCGCCTAGTTTTCGAGAATTTTGGGAAGTAAGAAGGATTTGCCTCCCGCTATTTAAAGAAAACCTTTCTTCAAAAGCGAGGGGGGATCTTTGGCGGCAGTATGTTGACTTGTCTGTTGAAGCTAGAAGGCTTAAGGGGATTTTAGACGAGCAATCAGCTTTTGCTTGCGAACAGATCGACCTAGCGATCCAATCTTTAATTGGAGATTTAGATTCTTATGAGACCTTGCTTTCTCAAATGCCAGATTTAAATGTCAATTTAGAGCTTCCACCTATAGCGTTAAAGAAGTCTGAGTATAATGAAATGCAAAAACAACTGCATCTTTTGAATGCGTTAGCGGCTAAGGTAAATTCTCTCAGGAAAGAAGCTATTAAAACTGATATGAGAGTTCGTAGTAAAAATAAGATCTTTGAAAATCTCTCTACATGCGGAGATCGTATTTTTCCTCGTAGAAAAGAGTTGATTAAAAAAATATCGCAAGATTTTACAGCGGACATAAATTCGTTTGTTAAAATTCATTTTGAAGATGACCAGAAGATGTTAGGGTCTATGCATCTTTTAAGAGAAGAAGTTAAGAACTTGCAAACACTTGCGAAGCAACTTACCTTAAATACGCAATCTTTTAAAGACACTCGCATTGCTTTAAGTTTTTGTTGGGATCAGCTAAGAAAGCTAGATAAAGAGAAGAAGAAAGAGGTTTCAGAGCAGAGAGTTCAGCAAAGGCAAAGTTATGAAGATGCAATGCTTAAAGTTAGGGAATTTGAACAGTTTTGTGCAGACCAAATTTCGTTGCCTATAATTTTAGCAAAGTATGAAGAAGTTTTACAGTCTTTGAAAGGAATAGATGACCTAAGAATACATGAAACAAAGCAGATAAAAGAAATGCTTTTAGCCTGTAAGCGTCCTTTTGAAGAAAAGCAACGAATGATAAGGCTGGAGCAAGAAAATCAAGCGAAAGATCTAGAGAACTCACGACTGAAAAAGGTCCAAGATCTACGAGATGAAATTCAGTGTCTTTTAGAAACAGCAGATCAAATGGCTTTAGAGGACTTAGTAGTTCAAAAGGCCTCTCTGCAAGATAGGGTAAAAATTCTCGATGCTTCAAAAGTTGAGAAAATGGCTTTGGAACGCTTGATGAGACAGTTAAAAGATCGACTTTTAGAAGTGAGAGGTAAGAGGCTTCTTTCTCTCTCTTGCTCAGATCAAGAGAAGTATAACGAATTAAAGTCTGTGCTTTTAGAGAAAAAAGATAGAAGACTGGAAGTTAAAGATCAGCTTGAAGGCTATCGAAAAGCTTTAGGAAACTCCGGATTTGACTTTGAAAAAGCTATGTTATATAGAGATTTAATTGAGTCTGAAAAAGATGTTTTAGAGAAAATGAATAGCGCTATTGATGAACTCGAAAAGAAAATGGTTCAAATAGAAGGCTGAAATTTGAAACTTTCGGTATTTGACTTAGATAGAACTCTACTTTCTAAAAATAGTAGTTTTGAGTTTTGCAAATACCTGTATAAAAATAAAATTTTTACTTTTAGGTATATAGTTCAATCTATTTTATATAATATCAGGCATAAGTATTTTGGGTTAACCTTAGAGCAACTTCACTATAAGGTGTTTAAAAAGTTGCTTAAGGGATTCAACATTCAAACCCTTTCCGAGCATGTTTCTTCTTTTGTTGAAAGCGAGCTTGAAAAGATGATTTACCTTCCGGCTTTGACGAGGCTGCGAAGAGCTCAGCATGAAGGTCATTTTACAATGATTTTATCTAATTCTCCCAGCTTTCTAGTGCAGGTCATTGCTTCTAAATTGCAGGTGGATGATTGGAGAGCTTCAGAATATAAAGTTGACAAAGATCAGCGCTTGTGTCAAATTTCTTTGATATTAGATGGCGAAGCTAAAGCTTTTTGGATTCGTAAGATAAGTGAGGATTTAGGAGTTTTAGATCAGGAAATTACGGCCTATTCAGATAGTTATCTTGACTTGCCTTTTTTGCAGGCAGCAGGTATTTCTGTAGTTGTAAATCCAGATAGCAGATTAAAAAAAATATCTCAAAAAAAGAATTGGGAAGAAATCTGAAATTTAAGGATGGTGATTAATGCGTTCTCAACCCCCCCCCCCATTATCTATAGAAGAATTTGGTTGCTTAACTTTTCATAAAGGCATTATGGAAAAAACTCTTTCTAAAGAAGTTTTTTTCAATCTAGTTGCTGTTATGGAGGGAAAAGAGAAGGTCAATCCTCTTTATGCAGATTCTATTGCAGAGGCTATGAGAATATGGGCTGTTAATTTGGGAGCTACCCATTTTTGTCATTGGTTTCATCCTTTAACAGGTAGGGCTGCTGAAAAGCACGATGCCTTTTTAGATGTAGGAGCTAAAGGTCAAATTATTGAAAAGTTCTCAGGAAAATGGCTTTTTAAAGGGGAACCTGATGGGTCATCTTTTCCAACAGGAGGTCTTCGTAAAACCGCTAAAGCTCGTGGGTACTCTAGTTGGGATTGTTTGTCTCTGCCATTTATTTGGAAGTCAGGAGACGTAATTACTTTATGTGTTCCTGCTGTTTTTTTCTCTTGGAATGGCGACTCTTTAGATATGAAAATGCCATTAATGCGATCAGAAGAGAAACTCGAAAAAGCTGTTTTGAGACTGTTAAATCAATTAGATGTAGATATTTCAAAAGTATACCCTACATTAGGCTGCGAGCAAGAGTACTTTTTAATCCCTAAAGATTTAGTGACGTCAAGACCTGACCTTTTGCTCAATGGAAGGACTTTATTTGGCGCCCCATCTATTAAAGGGCAGCAACTGGATGATCATTATTTTAGTATAATTCCTGAGAAAGTAATCTGTTTTATGCAGGATGTAGAGGAGAGAGCTTTTCAATTAGGGATTCCTTTAAAAACGCGGCATTGTGAGGTTGCTCCGCAGCAATATGAAGTAGCCCCTTTATTCGGTAGAGCTTTTCTGGCTGTCGATCATAATATTCTCTTAATGCAGATCATGGAGCAAGTGGCTGCTCAACACGATCTGTTTTGTCTTTTTCATGAAAAGCCTTTTTCTGGAATTAATGGATCTGGAAAGCACTGTAACTGGTCTTTAAGTACGGATACAGGTATTAATTTATTAGATCCTGGATTGCTTGAATCTAATCCATTGCTATTCCTTTCTTCTATTACAGTTGTTATTTCAGCGGTTTACCGTCATTCAGATCTTTTAAGAGCGAGCATAGCCTCAGCAGCAAATGACCATCGTTTGGGGGGTAATGAAGCTCCTTTAGCTCTAATATCTATTTATTTAGGCGAAGAGCTTGAAAATCTTCTGGAAGCAGTGGAAAGTAAAAAGGAATTTGTTTATAAGACAGAGCTTGCAAGGGACTTGCAACTGCCTAGTCTACCACCCCTTTTGCTAGATGCAACTGATCGCAATAGAACTTCCCCATTTGTTTTTACAGGAAATAAGTTTGAATTCAGATCTGTAGGGGCTTCCTCGCACCCGGCAGCAGCAGTTACAGTACTTAATGCTATTATAGCTGAATCTTTTAATCTATTTGTAGATCAAATAGAAAAAGAGCGAGGAGCTTCTTTAAAAGACTCGATTTTAACAGTTATACAAAGGCAACTGGCTTATTCTCGTAAAATTCGATATCTAGGCGACAACTATGAGGATAGTTGGAAAAAAGAAGCTTCTTTAAGAGGTCTAGTTCATTTAGAAAGATCGGCGCACTCGTTTGATCTTTTCCTTCAAGAAAAGGCTGATTCTGTATTTGAAGGAATCCTTTCGAAGAAGGAAAGGGCTTCAAGGGTGGTCGTATTGCAAAGTACGTATTCGCATACTATAGAGAGTGAAGCTGAGTTTATGATCGAGCTTTTTGATACACAGATTCTTCCTGCTTGTTTAGACTATCAAAAAGATTTAGCAAAAAATATTTATTGGGTAGATCAATCGGTAGGGGGACTTACTTCTCATTCAAAAGTTATTTTAACAAGTCTTAGTGAAGGAATTCAGCGATCAATTATAGAAAGTAAAAAATTGAAGTCTGAATTGTTTGCAGCCTCTTCTCTTGATTTAAGCTCTAGAACTTTAGCTCTTTCAGATCTGGTTATGCCACAGATGAGTCTTTTAAGAAAGGAAGTAGATGCTTTAGAAGTAATGGTTCAAGATGTTTTGTGGCCGTTAGCTAAATATCGCGAAATCCTTTTTTCTCTATGAAGAAAATAGGGGTATTTGGAGGTACATTTAATCCTGTTCATTTTGGGCATATACACTTAGCTTTAAGCCTTAAGGAAATCTGGGGAATAGATGAGTTATTGTTTTCTCCTAACTATGAATCTCCTTTTCCTGTAAAAGGAGATGGTCTAGCGACTCCTTCTCAACGTTTTGAGATGTTAAGTCTGGCGTTAGAAGATGTTCCGGGGTGCTCGGCAATAGATTATGAAATTAAAAGACAGGGGCCTTCATATACGATAGATCTTGTTCGATATGTTCAATCTTTTTTTTGCGGTCCAGATGATTCTTTGTTTCTTCTTTTAGGCGAAGATCTTTTAGAGGGGTTTGATCGATGGAAAGACAATAATGAAATTATGCGTTTAGCAAAGCCTCTAATAGGATCGAGGAATTATTTTAAAAGTGATTCTTTTCTTAGTTGTAAAATACAGCAAATTTTAGATGAAGGAAAGACAGGTATTCCTATTGTAGAAATAAGTAGTTCAAATGTTAGGTTTAGATTAAAAAAAGAACTATATTGCGGTCATTTAGTTTCGCAAAAAGTTCTAGACTATATTCATGTAAACAAACTATATTTATAGAGTTGATTATGGAAGAATATTTTTTATTTTTTTTGAATAAAATTTCCCAATCTATCTTTGATAAAAAGGGAAGTAATATTCTTGCCTTAGATCTAAGGCCTTGTAGTGCTTTATCACAATACGTAATTATAGCAGAGGGTAGTGTAGATAAGCATGTGATTGCTATTGCTGGAGCTGTTCGGCGTTCTATGGAAGAAGCTGGATGGGGAACTTCGTTTATACAAGGGATTCAGACGGGGGATTGGATTGTTTTAGACTATAACCTAATTTCTGTTCATCTTTTTGTCCCAAAGGTAAGGGAACGATATCAGTTGGAAAGGCTTTGGCAGAAGTCGGAAATTGTTGATGTTGTGATTGATGTAACTGAAAACAATTGCTTAAATATATGATTGTTTATTAATCTGGATACTCTTTTTTTGCGAGGGAATATATGACAAGAAAGCGTGTAGTTATAACTGGAATGGGAGCTGTCTCTTGTTTTGGAGTGGATGTAGATGTTTTTTATAATCAATTGCTTGCCGGAAAAAGTGGAATTACCCCTATTCAGCAATTTCCATGTGAAGAATATCCCACTCGATTTGCAGGGAGTGTTCAAAGCTTTGAAGTTGGGGACTATCTCGATAAAAAACAAGCTAGAAGAGTGGATCCATATACTAGATATGCGGTAGTTGCCGGCAAAAAAGCTTTAGAAATGGGACTGTTAACTGGTGAAGCTTTTGATCGTTTGGACAAAACCCGATGTGGGATTTTGATAGGTTCCGGAATGGGTGGAATGGAAGTCTATTCTCAAGGAGTTCAAACTTTAGTGGAAAAAGGGTTTAAGAGGCTTACTCCTTTTTTTGTTCCTTTTATCATTACTAATATGGGTGGGGCTCTTCTTGCAATCGACTTAGGTTTCATGGGACCTAATTACTCGATTTCTACAGCATGTGCAACATCTAATTATTGTATTCATGCGGCAGCCGAGCACATTCGTAGCGGTGAAGTAGATCTTATGTTAGCGGGGGGGAGCGAAGCGGCAGTTAATCCGATTGGGTTGGCTGGATTTGTGGCTTGTAAAGCGCTTTCAGAAAGAAATGAAGAATATCAGAAAGCTTCTCGTCCTTGGGACAAGAACAGAGACGGTTTTGTCATAGGAGAAGGTTCTGGGGTTTTACTTTTAGAAAGTTTAGATCATGCTCTTGCTAGAGGAGCTAATATCTTAGCTGAATATTTAGGAGGGGGACTTTCTTGTGATGCAAGTCACATGACAGATCCTCGTGCAGATGGGCTTGGAATCACTTTATGTGTAGAAAAAGCAATCGTGGATGCAAGGATTCGAAAAGAAGATGTGAATTATATTAATGCGCATGCTACATCTACGCCAGCTGGTGATATCGGAGAGATGCGTGCTATGATAAATGTCTTTGGATCAAGAATGTATGATGATATCAAAGTCAATGCTACGAAATCAATGATAGGGCATGGGCTTGGTGCTGCAGGAGGATTGGAAGCTATTGTGGTTATAAAAGCAATCCAAACGGGGATGCTGCACCCAACTATTAATTTAGAAAATCCGGAAGAAGTTCTTAATGGAATAGATCTAGTTCCGAATCTAGCAAAAGCTCATAAAGTAAAAGTTGGTCTTTCTAATTCTTTTGGTTTTGGTGGTCATAATTCTTGTTTGCTTTTTGCTCCGTACAAACCATGATAAAAAAAGAGCTATCGTTTGGGATAATCCCCCTTCAGAACACAGCAGATGGAATTTTAGTTCTTCTTACTCTTCACAAGGGGGGGAGGCATTGGGGGTTCCCAAAAGGGCATCAAGATCTCGGGGAAACCGATTTAGAAACTGCCACTAGAGAGCTTAAAGAAGAGACTGGTCTTGAGATAGAAAGGTGTCTTTCAGACGTTCCTTATGTAGAGAGCTATAGTTTTTATAAGCTGCATGAGAAAATCCTTAAAACAGTTTCTTACTATCCGGCCTTTGTAAAAGGGGAACTTATTCTTCAGCCGGAAGAGATTTTAGATGCTAAATGGTGCCCTATGCAAGAAGTGTCTCGTTATTTAACTTTTAAAGAAGCTAGGGATATTTTCGAAAAAGTATTGACTATTTTATAAAGAAAAGCAAGCCACTCTAATGTGGTTTGCTTTAGAAAATAATTTACTTAGAGCTATTTAATTTCTTTGAGTTCTATCCACATCTCGCTTCTTTTTTTAGGAGAAACGGGTTCTTCTGCTCTGGGTTGAAAAGGAATAGGGGATATTCTATCTATAATGGAGGTCGGGCTAGATTTTCCATCAAGAGGAGTTTCTATAACTATTTTTTTATATTGAAAACTTAATAGAAAATTTTCTTCATGCCGGTCCTCTTGAGGAATGTTATTTCTATTAAAACGTTGTCCGGCCTTCTTTACAAAATTGTATGTCTTCTCTGATTGCGTTTTCATTAATGCAGCTACTTTTTTTTCTTCAACTTTAGACCTTTTATTTTCATTTTTTAGGATTTGGTTAAAACTTACTAAAGTTGGGGTGTCACTTCTATTGTTTACTGTCATTTTTTACCATATGTTTATTTAATTAATAAATATTTTATATTTGTTAAAGATCACTAAGAATGACCCTTTTGACGATCAATAGAATGACCCACCCCCAACAATCAGGGGAATGACCCTTTTGACGATTCCATCAAGCCATCTCCATTGGCAATCAGTAGAATGACCCACCTTTAAGAATCGTAAAAATGACCCTTTTGACGATCGTGTTGCTTGCTATACCAACGACAATCGCCAGAATGACCCACCCTACCCCTTA
>CAMDHO010000061.1 GCA_945898205.1 Chlamydia trachomatis
GCTATAAATATCAAGAACAGCGATCCAGAACTAAAAGTAATAGGAATGGCTAAATTAAGGCGCAAAGCAAAATGGAATGAGGATGGAAGAGTTGTGATGAAAATTATTGATGTTCTTTTAAAAATAAAAGATTTTGTTTTTTAAAAAGAGAGCTAGAGGATGTGTTGATTTGAAGGTGATTTTCCTGAAAAACTGTCAAATATTTTTAGTGAAAACGCCGTGTATAAGCCTCCGGCCAATTTCCTTTCTTAATCCCCTTAAGCGTTAGAAAAATTACAGGAAATTCACCTTGCCTTTCCTTGGATAACGTTTTCCAAATATTAAAACTTTGAAAAAGGCTCGAACAATCTTCCTTTGTTTTCTCAAAGAAATACTTCAACATAGAGAGGTTCATCGTTTTTCCAAAACGTCTAGGTCTAGGAATGAGGATTACTTTAGCTCCACATTGAATAACCTCTTCAATAAGAAGTGTTTTATCCACATAGGAGTATCCTTCTTCCACAATTTCCTTATAATCAGAAATCCCAATAGGCAACCGCTTCATATAAAAACCTCTTTTTTTATTCTCAATAATAAAGATCTAGAAGTAAATAAGACAGTATTATCTTCTAAATTTATAAGACCCTCAACATGTCGAGTCAAATTCTAAAGGCTGTAAAAATGGTCGTCTAATTTTCAATTCTAGTGACGAAAGGTGTCAACTTCATCACAGTTTTCATAGAGCAGTCCACTGAACTTTAGTTAAGAAACAAGCCCCTTTGTTTTTAACTTTGTAATTTTTCATCAATATGTCCATTTTTTCTGGACATTCTGAATAAAATATGCATAATTATGTTTATGAGCTTTGAACTATTTAGAAGACACATGCAAGTTGAAGTCTTTGACTACCAATTGCTTGCACATTTCCTAAGCGATCTGAAAAAACCGAGAGACAAAGTTGCCGCTTTAATCTCTGAAGGAAAGATAGTTAGACTTAAAAAAGGCCTATACGTTTTCGGGGAAGACTGGAGACGCTCTCCTCTGAACTTAGGAGTGATTGCAAATCTTCTTTACGGTCCTTCGTGCGTGTCTTTTGAATATGCTCTTACAAGCTACGGCTTGCTGGCTGAACGATCTAAGACTATCACGTCCTTAGCTATTGGCAATTCAAAAACCTTTGATACTCCTGTTGGTACTTTTGAGTATAGAGCTATAGACAAAAACAAGTTCAAGATCGGCATTGAGTATATAGATTTAGAAAAAGAAGGCGGATATTTCATTGCATCCAAAGAGAAAGCTTTAGCAGATCTTGTCTATCGAACTCCCGGCATCCGAACCCTTGAACAACTTCGTTATTATCTCTTCGAAGAAATGAGAATAGATGAAACGATGTTCCGCGGTTTTGATTTCAAAAAATTAAATGAAATTGCTACCACTTACAAAAAAAACACTCTACACATGTTAAACAAACTATGACAACACCCATTGAAACTCTATTAAAAAACTACAAATTACACTCAAAAACCGATTATGAAAGTGCAATTCAAGAGATTATACAAGAAATCGCATTATTAGGCTTATGGAGGGCTAAATTTTTTGAACATGCGGCCTTTTATGGAGGAACATCTCTTCGCATCCTATATGGATTAAATCGGTTCAGCGAAGATCTTGATTTTTCACTTCTTAAGCCCGATCCTACGTTTGATCTACTCCCCTTTTTAAAAGCCATTGAAGAAGAATTAGAAATTTCAGGACTTAAAGTAACCGTAGAGCATAAAATCAAACATCCTACAGAATCAATCCGCTCTGCATTTTTAAAGACCGGAACCCTAGAAACTTTTATTCGCATAGGTTTGGATGAATCTTTAAAAAGACACACTCAATCAAATGAGGTTATTAAAATAAAACTAGAAATCGACATCGACCCCCCCTCAGGCTTTACTACAGAAATTAAATATCTCATGAAACCCATTCCATTTTCGGTTCGAACCTATACACCCCAAGACTTATTTGCCGGAAAAATGCATGCAGTTTTATGTAGGCCTTATAAAGTCCGCGTTAAAGGAAGAGACTGGTATGATCTCATTTGGTACGTAACTAAAGGATTTTCACTCCATTTAGCCCACCTGGAAAATCGCATGCGGCAATCCGGCCATTATTCATCTGAAGAACCTCTAAGCAAACAAGTTTTTTTAGACCTCTTACAAAAAAAAATTTTAGGATTAGACATATTGGCGGCAAAAGAGGACCTCCGAAGATTCATTCAAAACCCTAGAGAACTTGACGGATGGGAAATAGGGTTTTTCGCAAGCCTCCTCCCTCTGATTCAATTTTCATCTGATGAAAAAAAGATATGCTAAGTTTTTTAAGAAACCAGTAAGGAGCAAATATATGCAATCGATCGTTTTACTAGTTTCCCCTCTTCTACTATGCAGTTGTGCCCAAGATCACGATCAAAACAACCCCTATGCTTTAGAAAACACAAACATAGACTATGAAGCTCCTGAACCTTACTAGGACACGGAATCCGACTAGACTTTTGTAAATAAAAAATTTCAAACTAGATTCTTCTTTCAATAAAATCTCTACACCTTTAAAATCGCTTTTTCAATACGTGTGGCGGTCGTAGCTCAGTTGGTTAGAGCGTTGGATTGTGATTCCAAATGTCGCGGGTTCGAGCCCCGTCGATCGCCCTTCTTTATTTAAACAAAGATCCACAACTACAATCTTATATCTAGGGAGGCTTTTATGTCTTTTTTAGAATCTATCTTCTTAGGGATTGTTCAGGGCATTACAGAATTTATCCCCGTCAGCTCTTCTGCTCACCTGAAACTTGCAAAACACTTTTTAAACCTCAACGAAGCTAACCATTCCGTTCTCTTAGATCTTAGCTGTCATCTAGGAACCTTATTGGCCCTAATGATTTTCTTAAAAGAAGATATTTTAGACATCTTAAGAAAAAAAAGAAAAATCCTTCTTTTCTTCTTAGCCTTACTTCCTATAATTCCTTTCTACTTCCTTTTAAAACCGTTAAGAGAACTTGCCTCACAAAAAGAATTTCTTGGTCCTTGCCTTATCGGAACCGGCTTAATTCTCCTTGCAGGACAATCCCTTCGTATGTCAAGATCCGAAATCAAGGGGACAACCCCAAAAACACAGGATGTACTTATGATCGGTATATTGCAATCAGCTGCTTTAATTCCTGGTATTTCAAGAAGCGCTGCAACAATTTCTTGCGCTCGTATTTTAGGCTGGAGCACAAAAGAAGCTGTTCGCTTTTCATTTTTGCTCTCTATCCCAACGGTTATTGGAGGGAATTTTATTGAACTTTTAAAAACAACTTCCTTTGCTAAGGGAGAACTTTCTCTTCCTATCACTAGCCTTTTGGCTGCATTTGGAACAGCTTTTCTCATCGGTTTTTTTATCGTAAAAAAAGCTATTCAATATCTAGAAAAAGGAAATTTAAAACCCTTTGCTTGGTATGTTCTAACCCTTGGAGCCTTCACAACCCTTTACTTTACTTATGTGATCTAATATGGCTAAACTGCCCTCCTCCACTACTAAAGAAAAAAAATCTGTAGCTCATCCAGAAGTTAAAGGCCTAGCTCTTCTTGGGACCTCTTTATTCCTAACTCTTTCCTTGATCAGCTTTGATGGACAGCTTCCTTCACAAAACTGGATGGGACTTATTGGACATTGGATTTCATTTACCTTAACTTATCTTTTAGGACTCCCCTCATTTTTTTTCATTGCATTTCTGTTCTGGGCGGGATGGAAGCTACTATCTGAAGAAACTATCCCTTCTTTTAAATCAAAAATCATCTATTTTTCTCTTTGCATGTTTTCTTTAAATCTTCTTTTAAATCTCCTTAGCGAATCTGGATTCCCATTTCCTGCCTTTCTGACAAAAAAGGTCTATAACGAATCTATATTCTTTGAACATCCTTACCCACATCGATACACAAGACACAACATGGGAGGAGTCCCTATCTACTTTCTTTATAAGGATCTTTCAACATTTAATTTACAAAGAATATTAAGTGATGTGGGCATTACAATTACTTTTTCCATTACACTCCTCTCCTCTTTTTTACTTCTCACTCAAATTAAAACTTTTGATCTCATAAATTCATTACTCCGATTCCTTTCTAGCATTAAGTGGAAATTACCATCTAAAAAACCTCTTGAAGAAGACCGGTTTGATCCCATGCTCACCATGAATCCTTCTCCACAGATAAAATCTTCTTACTCTATTAAACCCTTATACAGACCTTCTTTTGAGCATTCTGCTCCAGAGAATACGACTTCAGAGCCCCTTACTTCTATTCGAGAGGACCTTTCTAGAAAATCCGGGCAAGATCTTGTAAAAAAAATCTTATCGACAACAAATGTTTCAAAGAAACTTCAAGCTATCCAAGCACAACAAGTTTATAACGGAGACTATAAAGGGTATATAATTCCCCCCCCTTCCCTTTTAACTAGTCCCAAAAAAATTGATAATCCCTCTCTAAAAAAGGAACTAGCAAAGCAAGCTAGCATTTTAGAAGAAACTTTGATGAGCTTTGGAATTGAAGCAAAGGTTGGAGAAATCCATAGCGGACCTACAATCACCTCTTTCGAAGTTCAGCCAGCTATTGGAGTCAAAGTACAAAAGATTACAGGTGTTGCAAATGACATCGCTTTAAATCTTCAAGCAAAGTCCATTCGTATCATCGCCCCCATTCCCGGAAAAGCTGCTGTAGGAGTCGAAATCCCCTCTCTTTTCCCTCAAGAAGTTAGTTTTAAAGAAATGCTCACAGCCTATCAAGCTCAACCAAAAAAGCTTCACATTCCTGTTCTTCTAGGAAAAGCTGTGAATGGAGACCACCTAGTCTCAGATTTGACAAAAATGCCACACTGCATTATAGCCGGAGCTACTGGCTCTGGGAAATCTGTTTGTATCAATACAATTGTTATGTCCATTGTAATGAATACACGACCTGATGAAATTAAATTACTCTTAGTAGATCCTAAAAAAGTAGAACTTACTGGATATACCAATCTCCCCCACCTGATCGCACCCGTCATTACAGAACCTCATGGGGCTTATGCCGCTCTTAGCTGGCTTGTCAAAGAAATGACTCTTCGATATGAAATGCTTAGACAACTGGGAGTGCGAAACATACATGCCTTTAATAGTCGATCTATTAACAAAGAATTAGAAGCATCTTTAAGTATCCCTATTCCTGAAAAGATGTTTTCTATCGTTGCCATTATTGATGAATTTGCAGATCTTATGATGGTCTCTAGCTCTGACTTAGAAACTCCTATAGCTCGCATAGCTCAAATGGCAAGAGCTGTTGGTATCCACCTTATTTTAGCCACTCAAAGACCGTCTCGAGAAGTCATCACAGGTCTTATCAAAGCCAACTTTCCTACTAGAATCTCTTTTAAAGTGGCCAGCCGAGTAAACTCCCAAATCATTTTAGATGACAACGGAGCCGATACCCTTCTTGGAAATGGAGATATGTTGTTTCTTCCACCAGGGAGTTCTCAACTTATTCGGGCACAAGGAGCTTATATTAGCGATGATGACATTAATAAAGTTATTGCCTTTGTCTCTCATCAAGCACCACCTAACTATCTCATTAAATCATTTGATGAGATGAAAAAAGAAGATTTATTTCCGGATGACAAAGAAGATGGATCTCCTAAAGACAGCCTTTATGACGAAGCTCTATCGATTGTTATCGATACTCAAAATGCCTCTACAACTTTTTTACAGCGCAAATTAAAGATCGGCTATGCAAGAGCAGCTTCATTAATGGATGAACTAGAATCTAATGGGATCATTAGCTCTCAAGAAGGCAGTAAACCTCGAAGAATCATTGCGTCTAAAAAAACAGCGGGGTTGCCTGATACAGATCTCTTCGAATAAACTAAATCTCCGTCTTTTAAAAAAATAAAAAACCTACACGCAATTAAAAAATTGAATTATATTTCTTTTTTCATGTTATATGAAGATATGATTGAACTAATTGAAAAAAGGCTTTTTGAATGCACCTGCCAAAGAAAAAAATCCTTCTAGCTGATTCTTGCTTAAAACTTCTAGATTCTTTAAAAAACAGTAAAGAAGCAGAAAAATTTATACTAGAAATTGCAACGACAGGTCCTGATTGCCTCAAAAAAATAGAAACCTTTCAACCTGATCTCTTACTTGTAGATCTTATGTTACCTGAAATGCACGGAATAGAAATTTTAAATATCGTTAAAAGTAAAAATGGAATAAAAAAAACGGGAGTAATTCTGACTTCTGATCAAACCATGATTCAGAATTATAATTCCGCAATTAAGTTAGGGGCTGACTACTTCATTGAAAAACCTTTTACTCAAGCTAGTTTTTTTCACTTAGCTCACCTATTCTTTGAAGAAACTCTTTCTACTATCCCCTTTTCTCAAAAACAAGCAAAAGTAAATTACAAACCAACTTCATTTTCACCCCTTAAAAACATCTCTTATTTAAAAATGTGGGGAACTCGGGGATCTAATCCCGTTGCAGGTGCAGAACATGTGCGTTTTGGAGGAAGTACCCCTTCGTTAGAAATTAGAAATGGTCAAGATTTAGTCATTATCGATGCCGGGTCTGGAATTAGAGGACTGGGTCATATTCTTCACGATCATAAAGAAAAAAAGATCAACATTCTTTTTAGTCATACTCATTGGGATCATCTACTAGGATTCCCCTTCTTTTACCCTATTTACCAACCTAATCAAGAAGTTCACATATGGGCACCTATAGGCTTTGAAAAGTCCACTAAAGAACTTTTTTCTGACATGCTAGCTTATTCCTATTTCCCTGTGGCTCTCAGCGATATCCAATCAGCTCTTTTCTTTCACGATCTTAGAGATAAGCAAACAGTTGAATTTGGAAGCATTCAGATCTCAACGCATTATTCTTTTCACCCTGGCCCCACTCTTTGCTTTAAAATCGGCATAAATGGCAAAAAAATAGGGTATGTTACGGATAATGAATTTTTAATGGGATGCCATCTTTCTTCTGACCAAATTGAAAAAAACCAATCTTTACTAGAGCCTTATCAAAGTCTTATTTCCTTTCTATCCGACTGCGATATACTAATCCATGAAGCTCAATACTCTGACGAAGAATACACCCATCGCGTAGGCTGGGGGCACTCTTCCATTACAAACGCCTCTATTTTACTAAAAAAATCTGGTGTTAAGAATTGGATTGTTACACATCACGATCCAAGACATACCGATGATCACCTTTTACAGAAATACCAACATCATCTTTCTATCATGAAAGATCTCCAGTATGAATGTCAGATACAACTTGCCTACGACGGAATGATGATTTCAATCGACTGATAACTAGATGTTTAAGATCTTTTTTTTCACTTTCAAAAAAACCACATTAACGCCTATTCCCATTATAAAGTCCTCCCATCTTTTCTATTTTTAAAACCAACCAAACCATTTTTTTTCTTTTGAGCTTTCTCTACAGGTTTTAAACAAGAAGGATTATTTTCTACAAATGCCTTTGCTTCTGCATACGGTTCTTCTTTCAAATGATCTATGTCATTAGGAAATTTTTCAGGGCCAAAATAAAATATTTGATTCTTTGCTTGTAAAATCAATCTAATTCCTTCTGGATAATCTTCCCCATATTCATCGCGGAAAGCAATCACAACTCTGGCTCTATTCTGATTCCATGGGGGGTCTCTTAAGTATGGCTTAATAGATTCATTGACATTTATAAGTTCAACGAGCCTTTCGGTAGCTCGGATCTCTAGCTCCCTAGCTTCTTCTATGGATGTCTGCTGCTGAAGCAAAAAACCTATCCCGATCTCTTCTATTTCATAATGCATCCCCCCCCCCCAGACTTGTACACATAAGACCAAATTGGTCTTTCATTTCTTTTTCAAAACTATTAACAATATCATTAATAGACTGGTTCATAATTTTCCGTTCTTCTTTAGAACGCTCTCTTTCTACAGCAATAGCGGACCCCATCGAACATATTAAGAAAATGCATAATAAAAATTTAACGCGTATGCCCATTGTAAAACCCCTTTTTTCCTATTCTTAAAACCAACCAAACCATTTTTTTTTCTTTTGGGGTTTCTCTATAGGTTTTAAGCAAGAAGGATTATTTTCTACAAATGCCTTTGCTTCTGCATATGGTTCTTCTTTGATAGTAATTCCCACTTCATTTGGAGTTTTTTTAGGGCCATAATAGCAAAGTACCCCTTTGGCTTCAAAAATAAGCCTTACTCCTTCTGGATAACTTTTCCCATATTCATCGCGGAAAGCAATCATAACTCTGGCTCTATTCTGATTCCATGGGGGGTCTCTTAAATATGGCCTAATAGGTTCATTGACATTTATAAGTTCTATAAGCCTTTCGGTAGCTCGGATCTCTAACTCCCTAGCTTCTTCTATGGATGTCTTTTGATGAAGAAGGAAATCTATTCCGATCTCGTCTACATCATAAGCCATCCCCCCCCCCAACCCTGTACACATAAGACCAAACTGATCCTTCATTTCTTTTTCAAAACTATTAACAATATCATTAATAGACCGGTTCATAATCTTCCGTTCTTCTTTAGAACGCTCTCTTTCTACAGTCATAGCGGACTCCATCGAACATATTAAGAAAATGCATAATAAAAATTTAACGCGTATTGCCATCGTAAAAACCTTTTATATTTTCTTAGATTCTTAAAACCAACCAAACCATTTTTTTTTCTTTTGAGGTTTCTATACAGGTTTTAAACAAGAAGGATTATTTTCTACAAATGCCTTTGCTTCTGCATACGGTTCTTCTTTCAAATGATCTATGTCATTAGGAAATTTTTCAGGTCCATAATAAATAAGTTGATTCTTAGCTTGTAAAATAAGGGTAACTCCTTCTGGATAATCTTCCCCATATTCATCGCGAAAAGCAATCATAACATCAGCTCTATTTTGATCCCATGGGTAGTCCATTAAGTAGGGCTTAATAGATTCATTGGTATTTATAAGGTCAACGAACCTTTCCGTAGCTCGGATCTCTAACTCCCTAGCTTCTTCAACGGATGTCTGCTGATGCAGGAGGAAATCTATTCCGATCTTTTCTATTTCATAATGCATCCCCCCCCCAACCCTGTACACATAAGACCAAATTGGTCTTTCATTTCTTTTTCAAAACTATTAACAATATCATTAACAGACCGGTTCATAATCTTCCGTTCTTCTTTAGAACGCTCTTTTTCTACAGCCATAGAGGACTCCATCGAACATATTAAAAAAATGCATAATAAAAATCTAACGCGTATTCCCATCGTAAAACCCTCTTGTCTCTCGTATTTTTTTAATTTTACTATTTAGCTCTTTTTGATATGTAGACCCCATAAAACCGTGATCGGCATACCAAAGAATTCTTTCACTTCGTGGCGAAATGCACTTTAAAATTTTTACATCATAGGTAAAACCATCTTGCTCATGAGCCCACCTACTGGTGATCCTATCTTTATCAGAATATACATTGTACGCTTCTAAAGCATATTCTATGGGGATTTTTTGAGCTGGGGCAAAGGAAACATTATAAAATTGCTCTGTAAAGATCTGCTTTTGATCTACCGTAAGCCGTTCAATAGCTCTTCGTCCTATGACGCCAGCTTCACTGTGACGCACGTCTAACCAAATCATCTCAGGATTGATTTTATGAATAGTATCCGCAATAGCCCCCATCATTTGAGCAGTATGGATCACTGTGGGCGTTGCAATCCCCATTCTTTCTGATGTAACTCTGCCTATATCTAAATTCAGATGAGAGCAACTATTATACATTCCAAAAAGCAGGGTTCCTTCGGGGACTTTATCAATAACTGATTGGGCCATATTTCCTAATGTTTTAAAAGAAGTTTGAATTCCATTTTGTAAAGAGATCAGCCCAACAAAACCTCCTTGAGTTGGCATAATCTCAGCAAAATGGTCAAAAAGATTAACAGTTCCCGTCTTAAGCTCTTCAATAGAAAACTGCATCTTATGCCAATGGCCACAAGAAACATACCAGTCGATGCGAACTCCGTCAACTAGTGCCGCGGCTTGAATTAACGTAGACTGAAGGTTCATCGCTTGACGAAGAGAATGAAGTTGAAGCTCAAGCATAGGTTTTGCCTGCGTTTCAAGACTCGTTAAGCCAAAAAGATCAAGTCTATTTAAAGGACTATTGAGGGCATAGACATAGAGATTGGGACCATC
>CAMDHO010000062.1 GCA_945898205.1 Chlamydia trachomatis
TTTTTTTTTTGGATTTATGTTAGGTTAGGTTAACATTGCTGATTTTCTTTTCTAAGTCCTCTATTCTTTTGACATATTCGGAAATTTTACGTAAGTGAACTTGTTGTCGATTGTGTTCGCCTATTGGCTGAACAGGGGTTCCTGCATACTTACCAGGTTTAGAAATTGTTTTACTTACGCCACCTCTTGCTGAGATGAAACTACCCGCTGCAATGGTTAAATGTCCGACAATGCCAGATTGTCCTCCTAAAACAACATTTCTTCCCGTTTTAGCGGATCCAGAAATGCCTGTTTGGGAGACAATTATGTTATGAGGCCCAATTTGTACATTATGGCCGACTTGTACAAGATTATCTATCTTAGATCCTTGACTAATCAATGTTGTTTTAAACCGAGCACGGTCAATGGTTGTATTAGCTCCAATTTCAACGTCATCTTCGAGTTCTACGATACCTAGTTGATCTAATTTGGTGTGAACGCCGTTAAGATCGGTAGATAGGCCAAAACCACAAGATCCGATGACAGCTCCGGGTTGTATAATAACCCGATTTCTAAGAACGCATTTTTCTCTAATGGTAACATGTGGGTAAATGGTGCAGTTATCTCCAATTTGTACTCCAGAGCCAATAGATACATGAGATAAAATACGGGTGTGATTGCCTATACAGGCTCCTTGGTCAATAGTCACATAAGGGCCAATTTGAACGTGAGAGCCGATTTTTGCTGTAGGGTGGATGATAGCTGTTTTGTGAATGTCAATAAATCCACTTTGATTATAGGGTCCTATTAAGAACAGCTCTATAGTAAATTGAAAAGCAAGAGAAGGGTTTTCGTTTATTAAGTAGTTTTTTCCCTCTAAAAGTTCTATAGAAGGTGGCACAAAAACCACTCCCGCAGAGGAGTGGTTCATTAAATCCTTATAACGAAGATTAGCTAAAAAAGAGGCGTCTTCAGATTTTGCGGATTCAAGAGACTCAACCCCAGATATAACATGGAGAGGATCTCCAATAAGTTGAGAGTTTGTAAGTTTCGCAAGTTCTTGAAGAGTGTATTTTTTATCTAATTTTTGACTCATTATTTAGCCTTGTCTGATTCTTTTTTGTCTTTTTCGTAAGATTTATCCATTTTTGCAACAACGGCAGCTGTAATGTCTAAGTCACTGGAGTTGAAAAAGCAAACATCTTTATGAATCACAAGATCCAGCTTTTTTTCTTTCGCAACAAGCTCAGCAGCGTCGTTAACTTTGCTTGTGAGTTTTTGAACTACTTTCATGTTCGCTTGATTAAGTACTTGATAATACTGGTTTTGATAACGTGAAAGTTCTTCGTTTAGATTTTGAATTTTTTCCTTAAGGTCATGTTCTGCTTCAGGAGAAAGTCCATCCATATAGTCAGGATCATTCAGTTTAGAAGCCAATGTTGTAAGTTCCTTCTCTGTTTGCTCGAGATGTGTTCCTAGTTGCTTTTTTATGTTATCAAAATTGGATTGTTCTTCTTGTCCTACTTTAGATTCAGCAACACAACTTGCAAAGTTTACTAGCCCAATACGTTCGCTAGCAGAAAGAGATCCTGCAGCAAGGCAGCTTAATAATATCCATTTTTTGCATTGTTTTTTAAACATGTTTATTCCTTATGTTAAAATTGACCGCCCATAGAGAAGAAGAATTTTTTCACTTCACTCCCGGTACTTGGATTTATAGGAAAACCTAATCCGAGTATGATAGGAACTCGGTTAAGCATTTCAATTCTTGCTCCAATTCCATAACTTAAACGGAGGGTGTCTATTTCGAATCGGCTCATAGAAATAGATCCCGCATCTGTAAATACAAACAAATCTAAGAATTTAAAAACTTCCTGTAAATATTCTACAGAAAGAAGTAGTGAAGAAATACCCCCGGTAGGATCCCCTGTTTGTGGGTAGTGGGGACCTAAATCAAAAGCTTTATATCCCCGTACGGTATTTTCTCCTCCGAGGAAGAATCGTTCGCTTAAGGGGACACTATTTGGATTGTGTGTTCTACTAAAAGGATCTATGAATCGGAGATCACATCGATATTTCATGATTCCACGACTCCATAAAGGAGTGTAATATGCGTTGATATAGCCGAATCTCCAAAAGTAAAAGTCGGCTCCAACACCCGCAAATTCGCCTTCTAAAAACGAGCGAAATCCTCTGTGGGGCTTAAATCCGCTATCTGTAGAGTCAAAGGTCAGAGAAGAGCCTATAGCAGAAACAAGTCCACTGCTACTCGCATCTTTTTGTTCTATATCGGGAGCGCTTGAGGCGATCTTTGTAAGGTTGTTTTTAATCCGATATTTTGTTCCAAACGTCCATAGGCTGTTTAACGGGTATGATGCAAAAAGAGACCCGCCAACGGTATCAATTTTATAGTCAGTAGATTGTAAGGAACTCTGAGTGGCATTAACATCAAAACCAACACGCCATAAACTATCTCTGAAGTAAGGGGTCATCCAAGAGAAGAGGTAAGATCTTTGTCTAGCTCCCACACTTACTTTTGCATGTAAATATTCTCCTCCACCTCGAATCGCTGAAAGACCATCTCTAAATATAAAGGGGATTCCTTTATAATTAAAATTGGTTTCTGTAAGATCTAGTCCTCCAAACAAGTCATCTGCTGAGCTGAAGCCAAAGAAAAGACTGATATTTCCGGTGGTAGTTTCTTCTACTTCTATGTAGACATCTCTGTAGTTTTCTCCTAGAAGGACATCATCTTGAGTACGGACTGCATAGACGTTGACATTCTTGAAATAGCCAATACTTTCTAATCGTCTTTGCGTAGTTTTTAATTTAGCAGAGTCGAATGTTTCTCCTGGGACTAATAGAGACTCTCTTAAAATCACAGGACTTTGCGTTGTGCTGTTGCCAATAACATGTACAAGACCTATCTTATATTGATCCCCTTCATTGATTAAAAATTCAATGTTGTAGATCGGTTTGTTAGAGACGAGTCTAGCTTCATATTGTACGTTGGCTTCAATATATCCTTTTCTACCGCACAGATCTTTGATGTTTTGAGTTGTTAGTCGAAGTTTTTCTGGAGAATAGACGGCTCCTGGATGGCAAAGAAATTGGTTTTCTACTTCTTGATCAGTAAAGATGTGATTGCCGTGAAATGTAATCTTCCCAAAATGATAAACAATACCGCGATCAGCAGAGATGTTAATAATGATCTTTCCCGCATTTTTAGACTGTTGAATATTGATCTTTACTTTAGCGTCCGCATACCCTTTATTTTGTAAAAGGTTGATGATAGTCAGCTGATCTTGTTCTAGAGCCTCTTCATTATAAATACCGGCTCCTGTAACCCAGCTAAGGAAAAGATTATATTTTTTTGTGTAAATCATTTCGAGGAGAAGGCTTTTTTCTGAACCAGTAAAGCCCTTGAAAACAATGTCTTCTATTTTTCCTGAGCGACCTTCTTCAATATCGATTGTGATGTCAACTTCATTAGTTTTTGTGTCTTGAGATATCTTATACTCTACCTGAGCTTCAAAATAACCTTTTTTAACATAGTAGTCTTTTACTTTGTTAAAGGCTTTATTAAAAGTTTGACGGTTAAAGGTAGTTCCACTTTTGATTTCTAACTCTTTTTGTAGTTTTTTAGTGGAGATGTGGGAGTTCCCTTCCCATTGGATGGATCGAATAGAAGGGCGAATCCAAACCTTTAAGGTGATATAGAGATTTTGGTTAAGGACTTCTATAACAGGTTCTACTCTATCATAGTCTTCTGAAAGGCTTTTTAAGTCTTCATCAAAAGCCGATTGAGAAAAAGGGTCGCCTTTTTTTGTCTTGAGCTTATTTAGTAGGGTCTTGCTGTCAAAAGAAGCGTTAGGAGGGAGATGTTCTGCTGAGATTTCAATGTTGCCTATCGTTATTTTATCATAGGCAGCAGTTACGGTAAATGAGTCAGCTTCTAGTAAAGGTTGCTCAGCTATAGAAAAACATAAGACAGATAACAAAATAAGAAAACGCTTACTCATAATTTTGGCACTCGTGATAAGACAATGATCAATCGCTTTTCAGCCTTTTTAAATGCAGAGTCAAAGTGAAAACTCTTTCTTATAGGCTAAAACTTGGCCGATGATAATAAAAGACATGGAATAATTGCAATTGGACTCTTGTTTTTGGTGCGTTTTTTTTTGATTGGAAGCGAGAGTCTCTAAAATCAGGTGCTTTATGTTGCAAATAGGGATTTCAAAGAGGGATGTGTTAAGCTTTTTTTTGTTAAAACAGGTGACGGCCTAAAAAGGCCCTTGTAAGAGTCCCGGGATCTACATAGTCTAAAGAGCTGCCTAGTGGAATGCCGAAGGCAAGTCTTGAAATTTTGACATTACAGCCTTGAAGCTCTTCTTTTAAGAACAAAGAGGTCGCATCTCCTTCTAAAGTAGCATCAAGAGCTAGGACAACATCAACTACTCCCATTTCCTGAATCCGGGATTTGATTTTTTCTATATCGAACTTGTCAGTATTATATCCATACAAAGGGGAAAGCATTCCTCCGATAACGTGATACATCCCTTTAAAGATTCGAGTTTCTTCAATAGGGTAAATATCCTTAGCAACAGATACAATGCAAAGAGAGGAAGAATCTCTTTTTGAGGGGTTGCAAAATTCACAATCTATATCAGATTTTAGACAAAAGCAATTTGGGCAAGGTTGAATTTGTGTGTGAATAGACTTTAACGAGTCAGATAGTAGTTCTAAAGCTTCGGGCTTCCAAGATAAGATCTCAAAAGCATATCGTTCTGCTGTTTTAGAGCCTACGCCAGGAAGCTTTCTTAACTGTAGGATCAGTTTTTGAATAGGATTTGGAAATTTAGCCATAGAAATTTAGTTTGTTAAAAGCTCTTTTATAATCGAGAGACAGAAAAAAAGAAATCACTATTTATGAAATTTTTTCGAGCCTTTCACATGCTATTTCCATATTTGGAACTATATCGAGATTAGTGTCTAGGAGATCTTGAATCAACAATCGGACGTCTAAAGGAATGGTGTCTTGCAAGTCATTATAAGAATTAGAGCATTGCTAGGGATAAGTTTATCGTTTTTATTATATGTAACGAGTTGCGCTAAGCATGGAACGACATGATCTATATTTTTTACTGTTTGATTGCCTGTCCATTCCGTTATCGAGTCTTGAGATCGTTTGAATATTTTTATTGCACTATCGAAGAGTGATGTTTCGCCAGATAGCTGATAGAGTTCGCCCGTTGCCAACTAGCAAAGGTTTTTTCAAGACCTTCTTGTAAAGGTTTCCATGGAGAAAGAGACCTTATAGTTCTATTGAAATCTGCATGAATATTTTCTTTGGAAGTTTTTTTTATTCGTTCGATTAATGGAGTGGAGGTTTGAGGATCTATACCGCTCTTCGTTGCTCTATGAAAAAGAGCTAAGATTTTTGGGGCATTAATAATAGCCTATGAAGAGCCTATTAATATAATAAAAGATATGAATGCTTTAAAGTAAGGTTCGAATTTATTAATATCCACTTAATGTTATTTATTATGTAATAAAGCATGGATTATGCATCTATTTAGGATAGAAGAACAGGGGTTATTTATCGATAAAGGTAAGGGCAAAGTTCTTCTTTAATCAAATCTCCAAATCCATAGCCAACTTTTTTAAAGTCATGAGTATGGATATCCTTAGGTTCTAACTTATAGCGCAGTCTTCCAGGAGCAAAAGCAATAAGAATCATTCTTAGTCCTTTTTGCTGAAATAACTCAGGAAAAGGAATGGGATATTGTTCTGAAAAGAAGAAAGCTCGCCCTTTTTTTGTTGCTTTAAGATCGGGAATAAGAGGAGTGATGGATTCTTGATTGTCAGAGGATCTGAGGCAGAGCAAAACGCCTCCAAGTAGAGGGTTGACACAGCTAATATTGTTTAAGATTTCAGAGGAGGAAAAGACGGCGTCTTTTTTGTTTTCTGTGAAAAATGTTTGAGTATAAGCTAAGCGAATAGGGCGTTTTTTAAAGAGGAAGTGAGAGATTTCTCCAAGTTGTAAGTGAAAAAGGATTTTTTTGATTTCAGGATCTTCTTTCCAAAGGTTTTTTCCAGCTTTCCAAAGTTCTAAATTGGAGCTAATACATAGAGGTTTTTGATGCAAACGGCTAACTAATAAAGATTCTGTCTTTTCGCAAAGAGTTTCAGCTTCTTGTGCAGTCATGAGGTCTTCAATTTCAAGAATTTGATGCTTCAATAAGAAATCAAAATAAGAATCTGGTAAAGAAAAGCGCATTGGGTTCCTTAATTCGAATAAGAGGGTAATTGTTTAATTTTTTCAAGTGCTTTTTGAATGGTTTCACTTGAGGTAAAAGCTGAAAGTCTAACAAATCCTTCTCCTTGAACGCCAAATCCACTTCCCGGAACGGAGATGATGTGACAAGTTTTAAGTAAAAGGTCAAAAAAATCCCAAGAAGAGATGTTTTTGGGTGTTTTCCACCAAATATAGGGAGCATTAACTCCTCCAAAGCAGGTGTGACCTAAGGATATAAGACCTTCTTTCAAAGTTTTAGCTTGGCAAAGATAATAGTCTATTTGCTTTTGAATTTCTAATTTTCCAGTTGGTGTAAAACAGGCCTCGGCACCTTTTTGCACAGGATAGGCGACTCCATTAAATTTAATCGATTGTCGTTTAAGCCAAAGGCTATAAAGCGAAAGTCGATTCTTTCCAAAAAGTGCGGTAACTTTCTTTGGGATGGCAAGGTAGGAGCAGCGAAGACCGGTAAATCCTGCAGATTTAGAAAAGCTACAAAATTCTATAGCAACATCTTCAGCACCAGGAATTTCATAGATACTTTTTGGGACATCGGGCGATGTAATAAAAGCTTCATAAGCGTTGTCGTAAAGGAGGATGGAGTCGTGCTTTTTTGCGTAAGCAACAAAGTCTGTAAGCTCTTTTCTTGTCATAGCAGTCCCCGTCGGATTATGGGGAGAGCAAAGGTAGATGAGGTCAGCTTTTTGAGAGGGAGGGCTAGCGACAAAACCGGTTGATTCATCGCAGGGCATCCAAAGAACTTTGTTTTTCCGCCCGGCTATGAGATTGGAGTCTAGGTAAGCGGGATAGGCTGGATTTGGGATTGCAACGATGCAAGAAGAGTGAAAGAGTTCTAAAATACTGGTAATATCGGTATTAATACCGTCGGAGATGAAGATTTCTTCGGCGGATAAGAACGGGTATTTATGGGCAATAATAGCTTTTCGTAAAAAGAGGTATCCTTGAGATGGGCCGTATCCGCACATCTTCCCTGGAGTTGACATTTCTAAAACAGCTTGTTGGATGGCGCTTGCAATCGAAGGAGCTAGAGGAAGGCTTACATCTCCGATTCCTAAGTTAAGGACATCTACATCAGGATAATCTTTTTTTATATCAGCTAGTTTTTTTTCGATAATAGGAAAGACGTATTCTCTTTTAAGGTGATTAAAGTGACTATTTCCCCTGGCCATATATAAAAGACTTTTTTTGATTGAAATGAAAAATGCTAACAAAGAATCTTAAAAGATTTTCTCTTTTTCGAACAGGGATAAATTCTTTTTTATAGAGTGGTTTTTTTGTGTTATTCAATAAGTTTTTCATTTAATAAACAGGTAAATGATTTTTTTATTTTTAATAGGGGGTGAGCGTGAAGGCTATGGTTTTAGAGGAAATAGGTTCACCTCTTGTTTTAAAAGAGGTTCCGTGTCCATCGCCTGGAAACTTTGAAATTCTCATTAAAGTGAAAACTTGTGGAGTTTGTCGGACAGATTTACATATTATAGAGGGAGAGTTGCCAAATCCAAAATTACCTCTTATTTTAGGGCATCAGATTGTAGGGGTTGTTGAGCGAGTGGGGGTGGAAGTTTCTAAAACTATAATAGGCCGGCGTGTTGGTGTTGTTTGGCTTGGGCGTTCATGTGGTCAGTGTGAATATTGCCGATCGTTAAGGGAAAATCTTTGTGATTATGGAGTTTTTACTGGCTATTTGTGCAATGGCGGCTATGCGGAGTATTGCATTGCCCATCAGGATTTTATTTTAGAAATTCCAGAGAAATATGATGAGCTTAAAGCTGCACCACTTCTTTGTGCAGGATTAATTGGGTATAGAGCGTTTTGTCTTGCAGGAGAGTTTCAGTCAGTTGGTTTTTATGGCTTTGGATCATCGGCGCATCTTTTGATACAAATAGCTTGTTTTTTAGGGAAGAGTGTTTTTGTTTTTACAAGACCTGGGGATGAAAAAACACAAGAGTTTGCGACCTCTTTAGGAGCTATATGGGCGGGAGGCTCAGATGAACTTCCTCCAGAGGTATTAGATGCGGCGTTGATATTTGCTCCAGAGGGCTCCTTATATCCTCAAGCTCTTAAGTCGATTAAAAAAGGAGGCAGAGTTATTAGTGCGGGAATTCATATGAGCGACATTCCTTCTTTTCCATATGCTCTTCTTTGGGAAGAGCGTTCTATTTCTTCTGTTGCTAATTTAACAAGGCAAGATGGTATGGAATTTATGAGACTGGCTCAAGTTTTAAATTTAAATGTCAAGGTGACTTCTTTTCCTCTAAATCAAGCAAATGAAGCTCTAGCGGCTTTAAAAAGTGGAAAATTTGAAGGTTCTATTGTTCTAAAAATAAACGTGGATTAGCGGAGTGTAAGAGGTTGAAAGCATAGCTTTTTAAGAGTTTCTAATTCTTTGTTTAGGTCTTTAAGGTCTTCATTGCTTCCAGTGCTTAGTTTTTGTTTAATTAAAAATTGTATGTCTTCTGTTTGTTGGATTAGTTTTTTTCCTTCTAATGTAATTTTGTACCTATCTAGGTTTGGGTTTTTTGTTTGAAGAGCTGAGTTTGCATTGACTAGTGCTTTTAAACTGTTGAGCTTCCGGTTGATTTTTTCATATGTAATGTCATCTATTTTTGAAAGTTGAGTTCCTATACTGATTCTTTGTAATCGGTGTTTAGATTCATCTAAAATAGAGGCTAAGAACTTTGTTGCGGGACGGATTTCTTGACCTGTATAAATTATTTCAGGAGGTTCGGGTTTTTCGTGTTCCAAAGGATGGGGACGTATAGTATCGTCAAAGACTGGGTCTTTATGAAGAGGAGGGAGGCTGTCTTTAGTAAAATGTTTTTGTATGTACCGACTGACAGGGAAATAAACATCAGATGTTTCGGATGAAATCGATTTGCTTTTTAGCGATTGGTTTGAACTATCCTCTCTTACGTAAAATGTGGGTAAGCCTAGATTTAAGTCGATTGTTTGGTCTAAAGGGTCAAGCTCCGGGGAGTAGCGAGCTATTTCGGTTCTTGCTGTCGTTCTGAGTGGAGATAGCATGTTAATTAATGTCTTTGATTTCGATAAATAATATAAGAATTATACATTATTTTCTTTTTATTTAAAAGGTGTTATTGATTTTTTGTAGGCGCTAATTAGAAATATCAGATTTACGTTCCTAAAATAAAAAATATCACCTACCAAATCTGCTAACCATGTCCACCAACAAGGAGGTTAGCATGTGTAACGGAGGTTTTATGTCAGGAAAATCAATAAAATATCTTGAAGTTTTAGCGAAAATCAAAGAAAAAAACATTTCACAGGATCAAGCTGCTAAAGAACTTAACATTTCAGTTCGTCAAGTTTACAGGATTTACGAGAAATTTTTAAAGGAAGGGCCCAGCGGTTTTTTATCTAAAAAAAAAGGGAAACCCAGCAACCATCAATTATCGAAAATTACAAAAGCAAGAATCTTAGAACTAGTTACTTGTGAAAAATACAAGGGATTTGGGCCTACATTTATGAATGAAAAGCTTTTAGAACTTCACACAATTGATGTTTCTATAGAAACGGCCAGGCAATTGATGATTAAATGCGGAGCCTGGGATCCTAACAGAAAAAAGTGCCCCGCAGTA
>CAMDHO010000063.1 GCA_945898205.1 Chlamydia trachomatis
TTTGAGCAAAAACCGCGAGATCTATTCGTGTGGTTATTAGACAAGATAGAATTGCCGAGGCCCAGAAAAAAACATGCAAGACGCGCTAAAGTAGACCAGGGAAAACAGGCGGCTTAAACCAGCCACTGGCCGAAATTAAGGCAATAGCCTCCTTTTTAACATAGTAATTTGCCTAGACCGCAAAACATACTTAAAGTGTGATTAAAATTTTAAATAGCATTATATTAATGATGTTTAAAAAATAACTTGGTGAAAAGCAAATACTTAAGATAGATATTTAGCCCGCTTTTTATTATAATACACACAAACATTGCAACAAATTAAAGGTGGTTACAATATGAGCATTTATCCAAACGTTTTAGGTAAACGCATTCCTCCTTATAAGACAGATCTAGGAATAGCAAAAAAAACATCACTTCCAGGTGGTAATACTCTTGTTAAGAAAACCACGGAATGTGCAAAAAAACAGATTGTATCTAGTAAAAAAACTCTTGACATACCTTTAAATCAAAAGATAGCTTTTGGGCTTTCAATGGCTACATTGGGATTCTCTCTCTTTGGTGGGTTTTCTTCCCCGCTAGCTCAAAACTTAGGGATGATGTTTCAACTAGCTTCAGGTATTAGCCTCATTCAAAACTGTTTTACACAGCCTGTTACACAAACAGCATTTACTTTAGCATCATTAGGGCTTGCTCAGACCAGCCTAAGACCTTTGATCTACGGAATGAATGCCTATAGCATGATTTCAGACAGTTATAATCAAGCTAAAACTTCTCTTAGTCTCAGAAATGGTAAAAATGATTTAACTGTAGCTAGAAACCTATTTGTTTATACTACAAATGCCTTCCATTCCTCTTATAACCTATATCAAAGCCTTCCAAGGCTTACAAACTCAAATCCAGGAACACAACCAAAACAAAAACTAGAACCAGAAATAAATCCCTTAACGTTGACTTCTGGCACATCTACTGTGGATTTAGTTTTAGAGGATACGGGAACCTTTACGAGTTCAGGTATTCGAACAAATGCGGCCAATGCAATCACAAATTCAGGATCTTCATCAGTAACATTAGATACGACAAATGATGGCAGAACTAGCTCAGGTGCTGATATTACTTTTTCAAATAGTGTAGATTCTAAGGTAAATACCTCGTATAGCCTAGTTATGATGGCTGGAAATAATGGGATTATTGAAAATGTCAAAGCCAATAGTAGCATAGCTATTGATCCTCCTACAGAAGCACAACCACCTACACAACCACCTACACAACCACCTACACGACCATCTACACAACCACCTACACGACCATCTACACAACAACCAAAAAGCCGACAAAATCCAGAAGCCTCTAGGGTAGAAGATCGATTAGGAAAAACGATTGGTTTCTTTCAGGGTGTGCCTGCTTTCTTGAACGCCGCCAATAGCGGAAATGCATATAATATCGCTACTCAACTATCCCATGGAGTGTCAGACTGGAAAAAATGGGAAATAATAGCGATAATAAAGGGAATTTACCCTAAAATTTCAGATGATAAAAATGAAGTTTTTGCTGATTTAGTTTTCGAAAAATATAAATCGATTATAAATAAAAAAACAAATTAATTTTGTTAAATAAATACGCGGATTTAATAAATCCGCGTATTTTTATTTTTATCCTATATACTTACCACTTAACATATCAGCTAAATCGTTAGGATTACCAGAGTCTTCTTTTTGTTGAAAATATCCAGAATACGCTGCCAGACCTACAACAAGAACAGAAGTAACAGCAACTACGCCTCCTGCAATTATTGGAGCCCATTTTCTTGGCTGAGGTTGAGCATCCACTTTCGCTCTGAGGTCAGCTAGCTCTACCTTAGTGTCTTTCAGTTCCTTTTCGGCTGACGCCGTAGCACCCTTGAGGTTCCTTAACTCGCGCCTTTGATCTCTAGTTGGTGTAATTGATGTAATCATATTTATGTCTCCTTTTTAAAGTTAAAATATATAATTTAAAAGATTTTATTTTCTTATTTTTAAGCCAATCTAACTACCTAGGTTAAATCAACTATTTTAAAATAGTAATTTATATTATACATTATTCAAAAATATAATTCAATATAAATTGTTTATTTTAATTGGATCCATTAAAGATTGTCGCTAATTAAATTATCGAATATTAATCAATTAAAAGTTTAATGCGAGCATTTCAGGCTGATACAATTCGTATTAAACTAATAAGCAAGAACTTAAATACTTAGATGAGTGAAGGTAAAACCGGATTCTTTGATTTTTTGATTAGAAACTTTATAGCTCTTTATTTTTGATTCTGTATCGTTCCATATGGGAATAGGAAGACCTAATGAAAAGCAAAGACTAGAATAAAGATCCTTTCTCGTTGGATGAGAGTCGCTTACTAAATTATAAATACCTAGTAAGGAGCTTGTTAGACAGAAGTTAATTGCATTTATGATGTCACTTAAGTGAATGTGATTAGTGGGTTCTAATCCAGTGCCTGACATCTGCGTACCTGAAAAGCGTCTAGCGCGGTCTAAAAGGTCTCTTTTAGGGCCATAAATACCCCCTAAACGTAAAATACAGGTATCGACTCCGGCATTTAAATAGCAACGCTCTGTCTGCAGTAAAATTTTCGCATTTTCTGAATAAGGATGCAGAGGGCTATCTTCAAATACCCACTCCCCTTCCGTTCCTTCATAGACTGATGTGCTACTAATATAGAGAATATAAAAAGGAGTTAGCCTCTCACCTAAGGCCGACACTATTCTTTTGGCTGTATGTAAATAGGTTTCTTCATAACTTTGAGAATTCTTAGGAGCTATGAGAATAATTATTCCATCACAAGTCTCAAGAGTTTCTTTAAGGTTTTGATCGTCAGCAGAATTTAAAAGCAAAACCTGCTGCCCATATAACTTAAGCATTTCAACACGCTCTTTTTGCGTTGTTGTAATGCAAACTTCATAAGACTTCTTTTCAAAAGAAGTCAAAAGAGCCATTCCTACATAACCAGCTCCCATTACTAAATACTTCAAAGCTACCTTACCTAGATGGATAAAATCATAGGGTATGTAGGCTAGCAATAAGGATCAATACATTTTTCCTTTAAAACTCAACTTCTTCAAAATCCCCAGCAAACATCTTATTTCTAGTTTCTAAGTCAATCACTATGGATTTCCTGTCATTAATAATATCTAAATTTAGGGAAGCGCTTCCCGTTCCTATAAGGGATAAAATTGATTCATCTGTTGGTAACGCGTCCATTCCAAATTTTTGTTTTAGCTCTCTCTTATAGGCAAGATTGGCATGTTTCATTATAGCCTGCGATACTGTAGGTTCTAGCTGCTCTTTAGTATCTCGAATCAAGAGACCTATATTTAGAGAAAAAGATCCATCTTCCCTTCTTATAACATCCATAATCCCATAATCTGCTGCACCCATAGATTTTTTACTTAGTTCTTTTTGAATGTCAAAAAACACCCCATGATGCAAATGAGCCAGTAAAATATTTTTCTCTTCTAACGAGAGTTCTGGATACTGACTATCCATTGCATTTAAAATGATCTGTACTGTTTCCGGACGCTGAAATGGTCCATATTCTAATTCTAAATCATTCAATGCTGTTGATCTTGAAGTTGAAAGACAAGCTAGCTCTCGCAAGTCTTTACCATTAAATTTTAACTTCAATCCCCTGTCTAAATCTAATGCAAGCTGATCTAAATTCATTTTAACAGATTGTCTTAAATTATCATTTGTTACATGTTTTCTGCAGTTAATCACAGCATTTTTTAATTTCATAAGATCTTTCGATCTGCCTTCTTTCGTCTTAACAAATGACTTAACTTGTTCTACTAAATCTACTCCAGTAATCTTATCTTTTACATGTTCATGTAAAGAATCTATCGATAAATAACTTGTAAAGTTACCATGTATTTTTTCAAGACTATCTATTTGCAAACACTCTTTACTAAAACTTTCTTCGGAAACAACTTTTTTCTTTACTCCTACAACCTGTATTCCTAATACTATTAAAACAAAACCTGAAACAATTGCTGCTGTAGCTACAATCCCCAATCCGATCAGATTTGTAAAAAGAGCAGTTAAAAGAAAGACCGAAACGGAAAGAAGGCAAATCTGAGCAGCTTGTTTTTTATTAAAAAAAAATAAAGAATTTGGCCTCATCGAATATGTTTGTTCTTTTGGGACTGGTGGATTATCTAGAACTGTTTGTCTTTCCACATCAACAATGTCTCTTTGATTTGCATAATTAATCATTTAGTTACCTTGCTTTTATTAGCGCTTTTGATTATGCCAACATCTTACATGTGGAGCTAATATAATTAGAAGGTTTTATTTTTTTTAATGCTAATTGATTGAGTAACAATTAATGTTACATTGAAAATATTAAGATTAAGATTCGGTTTTTAATTTAGAATATAAATTAATTTACAAATAAAAGTGACGCTAATTTTATAGTGCTTAGCGCCACAAATTATTCAACTTCTAGCTAGCTCTTTTAATTTCTATGCTTGTCCACATTTCTTCTTTATAAAGTTTCTTACATTCTTTTAAAAGAATATCACCATGACTTAAAAGACCTTCTTGAAAGCAGTGCATAGAATTAGTTACACGTTCAATTTCATCTTTTTGTATAGTTCGTTCTCTAAAGAAAAAAGCTGGGGCGTACAGAATCCAAAGAAGTAAATCTTTTTCTTCTTCTTTCCACGGGTGATCAGAGATCAACATACGAATGCATGAAAAAAAGTAGCCACTTGCAGCTGCTCCCGTATCAATACCATCTTTACAACTCAGAGCCATATAATCAGGATGAAACAGATCTATAGCCTTCAATGTTAAAAAGAAATAGAAGATCTCGATAAAACTTTGCCTTTCAGAAACTGTTAATGTCATTTTTTTAGCAAAAAAAATAGTGTGAATCATTTTTATTGCCTGTTTAGCAAAATTATTAGATTCTTCCACTTGATCATCAGGCCAATAAAAACCACAGAGCTCTTTCCCTTCAAACTGCTCTACTATCTGATCCATAAAAAGAGATGTTTCATTTAAATCTTCGTAAACATCTTTTTGTAAGTAGAAATCTGTATCTTTTGGTAACCCAATAACAGAAAGGACTCGCACTAAATCTGGCTTATTAGAAAAGCTTTCTAAAGCTTCAGAACGCGAATGTTCTTCCCAAGAGGTTCTATCTTGTAAGTTTACTAAGAGAAATTTTTGATGTTTATCTCCTAAAAGACATCCTTTTAAAAAAGATTCAAACTCCGTAACTACTTCAGCAGTCTGAATTGTTTTTTGCATTAAAGGTGCTGGCATTCGAAGAAAAGCTATTTCTTTACGATTACCGATTAAGCTAAATAAGTGGGTCGGAACATTTTTATTAGATAACGGATCCCAGCCTTTTCCAATATCACCTTTTAAAAAGGACTCTACAATGCATCTTATCGGGCCGCTTGGTTGCTTTTGTAGAACTTGACGAATCGAAGAATCTTCCCAAAGCAGTTCTTTCCAAAGCGGAGCATTGTTCTCTAAAGGCTCTTTAATCGGACTCATATTACTTCCTATATGAATCATTCTGCGAATAAAAGACACGGTCTCTTTCTGAAGACTTACTGTTAAAAAATAGGCTGAGCACAATTTATGGACTAGTAAGAAGCTAGTATGAAATAAAGGAAGGGTTGATTCTGACCTAACTTTAAGTATTTTTTTATACTCGGAAGAATGCAAGGCTTCTCTTAAATAACAATGAAAATCACCAAAATACTCAGAAGAACTCTTTAAAAAACACCCGTCTTGTAGATTTGAAGCGTTTTGCCAATTACGTGGATTTCCAGCTAACATTAAAGACATTAAAGCTTTATTTAGTGAAGCAACAAAAGGGACTGTTTTCATTTTCATTGCATCTTTATAAAAATTTCCAATCAGATAGGAAGCCCCTTGTAAAATAGCTGAAGCTTTTTGATGGAAATCTTTATCTTGTAACTGTCTAATCCTAATAAATGAGTTTTCTTTCTGATCAAGGTCTACAATTTGATCAAAATCATATAGAAGCTTAAGCCTGCGTATCATTTCATAATCATAAAAAGGCTTTCGATCCTCTTTTTTAATATAAAATAAGTCGTAGAGTTTATCTTCTTTGATGTCTTCAATATCTCGTAGTCCTTTTTTTGAAACACCAATAAGGTCCTCTTCTTGAACTCCTAATTCGGATTGCCAATAGTCCTCATTTTCCGAAAAATATGGGGCGATATTAGATGTTATATATTCTTGTAATTTCCGGTATTCATCCAGATCCATAAGAGTCTCTACTGAAGGACTTTCCTTAAAAAGATCAGTGAATTTTTCTATTTTCTCTACAGCTTCGTCTAATATGGATAAAATAGATTGCACCCCTTTGATTATCTGAGGGTCTTTAAGTTGTTCTGGGTGTTTTTCATGAATTTCTTGGAGATAATGAAGAATAGATCGAAACGCTTGAGAAATAATTTCTTGGTTTTTAGTAATTAGTTGTTGATCTAGCCATCGATGTGGATGCAACGTATCCCTTTCTTTGTCTGTTAAAGCTCTAGAGGATATCGTTACATCGATCTCTGAAAGACTTGATAGAAAATCTACAGCTTCTAAAATAGACATCTCATCTTTTACCTTCAACTGCTTCATAATTACCTCTTGAAAATCTAATTAACTTAATTATTAAATTAATTAGATTAATAATCAATTAATATAACAAACCATTTAACGTAATAAAAAGAAAGAAAAGCTAAAAAACATTAAAAAGAATTGGAGGGAACTGGTTAATTAAAGTTAAATTAAAGAATCATTCTAAAGACTGTTAGCGCGTAACTTCACTATGTTGTTTACTTAAATTATAATATGTATTATTTGTAATATAAAACACTTAAATAAAGAGGGGTCAATGCTTTTGAGATATAGATTTTATATTAATTCGCTTTTTTTAAGCTGTATATTTTTTACCGGAATGGCTCAAGGATCTCTTGAACTTAAAGAAGGACCTTCAAATCCCAATGACATCCAAATTGTGCCGATGGAAAGAACCCCAGAGCCTGGGCAGGTATCCCTTCGGCTCGAATATCCAAAAAATGGAAAAATAGAAACTGATCAACCAATAGAAATGCAAATGCGTTTAGATTGGTTCCCTTTAGGACTCGATAGCGGAAACTTTCCAAGAAGAAAAGAAATTTCTAATAGCGATGAAGGGCAAACTCTTCATATTTTCATTGATAATTTAGAATACTTTACCGCTAATGAAGCTCTTTTTGATGCCGTAGATAATCATGATGAGTTTTATGATCAAACGACCGAAGTCAATATTCCTTATAAACTATCTCCTGGAATGCATATTATTAGAGCTTTTCCATGTCGATCTTTTGGAGAAAGCCTTAAAGAAGGCAAAAGTGCCATTTCTTCAATAATATATTATAAAGAAAAATCCCCAGCCATTAATATGGACATCTCTAAACCTTACTTAACATACAATGAGCCTCAAGGGTCTTTTTCCGACCCCAAAAAACCCATCCTACTTGATTTTTATATTAATAATTGCGCACTATCTAAAGATGGATTTAAAGTGCGAATTACACTAGATGGAACAAATAAACGTTTCTTATACGACTGGGTTCCTTATTACATCTATGGTCTTGATTCAGGAAAACACACGATTCACTTAGAGCTAATTAATCCTCAAAATGAGCTTGTACCTGGAATTTTCAATAGTGTATCTAGGACTTTTACTATTGAGTAAATGACTAGAAACCTATTTTTTTCTAAAAGACTGGAGGTCTGGGCTGTCATTAAAATTTTAAGCATGACAGCCTCTGCTCCTAATGAATTTATAAAATGTTTCGATCCATTGGATAGAAACGACCTTTCCTAAAGTAAAAAGATGATATCTTTTATTGTTCCCATCATTAATAAGATTCAAACTTCCAAAACCTGGAAACACATGGCTATTATTATCACTTACGATGATTCCGGTGGTTTGTATGACCATGAACCTCCGATACTTATTAATGATTCTCAACTTACTATTTACGATGTCTTTTCCGGGCATGGACTTGCAGGATCTAAATATCCTTTAGGAGGCTATCAAGGGCGTCCAAGTTACAGTCAGCGAGTTCCCTTTCTCCTTATTTCAAACTTGGCTAAGCAAAACTTTGTGGATCATACTCTGACTGACCAAACTTCAATTATTCGCTTCATTGAAGATAATTGGAACTTGGGAAGGATTGGAGATTATTCTTTTGATTCCTTTGCAGGGTCTCTTATGAACATGTTTTATTTTAAAAAACGGGAATTAAGACACTTATTTCTAAATCAAAATAATGGAACAAATCAAATTAAAATTATAGGATAACATGCCCTCTAAGGCAAAAACATACAAATGGCTAGGTCTTTTTTCTTTAATGCCCTCTATCGCAATGATCTTTACAGATCAAGCAGTCCTTCCCGTAGCTTTGCCAACCATCCAAAAACACCTAGGGGCTACTTATTCTGAGCTTTGGTGGTCTATCAATGCTTATCTTCTTCTATCCGCTGTTTTGCTTCTTGCCGGAGGAAAACTAGGAGATAGAATCGGACATCGAAATGCATTCATTTTAGGAATGCTTCTTTTTGCCGTTGCTTCTGCCCTTGGGGGTGTGAGTCCTGACATTTATTGGCTAATTGGCTCTAGAGCCTTACAAGGCAATGGAGCTGCTATTATGATACCAGCTTCATCACTTCTTATCATGTCTCTTTTCCCTCAACATGAAAGAGGGAAAGCAATCGGCATTAACGTCAGTGTCAGTTCTTTATTTTTAATTTGTGGTCCCTTAATTGGAGGGTACCTTACAGAATCTTTTTCTTGGAGATGGATTTTTTGGATTAATTTACCTTTAGCGGCAATAGGACTCATACTTCAACTTCTTTTTCTTTCCCCCTCTTCGAAGATAAAACAAAGCTTTGATCCTTGGGGCTTTTTTTATTTCGTCATAAGTTCTACTTCCCTGGTTATTTTAACAATGCAAGGAAGTTCATGGGGATGGATTTCTTTAAAAAGCGTATCTATATTAGCTTTATCTCTTATAAGTGGCTTTTTTTTGTTTCGTCGAGAAAAAAAAGTCAAAAATCCTTTCATTGATTTGTCCTTTTTTCGTAATCCAATTTATAAGGCGGTTAATATCAGTGTATTTGCGACCCAATTTGTTTTGATGATCACCTTTTATAGGGCTATTTTCTTTCAGGATGTCCTAGATTGGTCTCCGATGAAAAGTGGTATTATTTCTTTCATAGCTTCTTTCCCTGTTCTTTTCTTGTCTCCTCTTGGTGGATGGCTTGCAGATCGATGGGGCCATAAAACCCCTATTGCGGCTGGTTTTTTATTCCTTATTTTCTCTTTTCTCTGGACCCCTTTTGTCATTCAAGGATCCTTATGGATGCTCCTTCTAGGACTGACTGCTTTAGGTTGCGGAGTCCCTTTACTAGTTACTCCTTCTTATTCTTCTGCCGTGGGAGTCATACCTCCTAAAAAAGCTGGATCTGCTTTTGGAATTTTAGCTACAACACGTTCTTTGTCAGGAAGTTTTGGCGTTGCAATCATAATCGCACTTACAACTATGGAAGCAAAATCCAGTTGGACACATCCAAACCCTATTTTAGGGGCATAACAGTTTAGGCTTCTCCTTCACTTTTCCAAAAATCAAACAAACATTATTACAAAAATAAAATTTTTAATGATTTTTCAGTCTCTTTTCATGTTTTTT
>CAMDHO010000064.1 GCA_945898205.1 Chlamydia trachomatis
AAGAACTTGCAAAAATATCTTGTGCATAAAAATTACCTGCATTAAAAACTGAGATATTTTTAAAAGGAGCGTCGCCTACTGCATCTGCAAAAGTCAAAGTCCCTGAACCTGGATATAATATAAATGACGGGAATGTCCCAACAGCTGGAACTACCTTAGCCTCGAAGGTAATATCACCTAGTGATCTAAACACAATATTTTGAGAGATCTCTACCCCACTATGGTAAGAATGCGTTCCTGCAGCTGATACCAAAGAGCCTTCAAAATGAATAAAACCTCCTGTCATATCTAAGTTGGCAGGTGGAACACTCTTCCCTATACCCCCCCTTAAAACAATCTCTGCGGTTCCTGTTAAAATAGTAAGACTTTCCTTCCCTACAGTTGTTCCATTGATCTCTTTAAGAGTAAGAGTGCTTCCTGCTGTCAATATAGTTGATGCAGCTAAAACAACCGGAATATTAATTTCAATAGCTCCACTTGTTGTGATGCTATGAATTGTTGCTGTTGATCCCGTTGGAACTTGCACTGTAGACAATATGGTATTAGCTCCAATCACACCTAGTGCAACAGCACCTATTTCTGTAAGCACTTTAAGACTTTGAGAACTTGAAACTGTTCCATCGATATCGCCTAACAAGATATCTCCATTTGATGTAAATATAGTCGTCGGATTAAAAATCGTCATAGGAGGAACAATATCTATGCTACTATTGGCTGTGACATTTTAAATATCGATGTAACCTGCATTTTAAATGGCTATTACGGAGATTGCAGCCGAATGGTTGCTATTGGTAAAATTAGCGAAGAAAAACAAAGAGTTTCTGATGTTTCCTATGAATGCCTCCAAAGGTCTACTTCTTTTTTAAAACCTGGTGTTTTTGTTTATGAAATTGGCGAAATCATTGAAGACTATGCATCAAAACACGGATGCTCTGTTGTAAATCAATTTGTAGGTCATGGTGTAGGAATTAGCTTTCATGAAGCTCCCCAAATACCTCATCATTATAATAAAATACCTATTCCCCTGGCTGAAGGGATGATATTTACAATTGAGCCTATGATTAACATTGGAGTAAGATCTGCTGTTATCGATCTAGAGGATCACTGGACGGCCCGAACGGCTGATCTTAAACCTAGTGCTCAGTGGGAATACACAATCCTAATTACTGAAACCGGTCATGAAATCCTAACACCTTGGATACGTTAAAAAATCCAAGGTGTAGTTTTCTTCGACAAATCTCCATTAGCCATAAAAGTAGTTTACATGCTCTTGACTCACCCACAACTGCTGATTATAAACAAAACAGAGCCTTTTACAAAAACTCAGTAACCAGTCAAGCTTTCTCATTAAATGCAATTCTATAATTCCCTAAAATTACACAATATTGCATTCTACGACCAGTTGAAGAAAACCCAAAACACAGAAACTACAGATGCAAATAATTTACCTCAACGGGCCCTCAAGCAGTGGAAAAACAACACTAGAAAAAGCCCTTCAAGATTTCATAGATACGCCTTTTCTACATGTGAGTTTTGATAAATTAATCGGCCTAATGCCTCAAAAAATGAATAACTGGACTGGGGATCCCTCCCCATTAGGATTTAGCTGGAAACGCAGTTATGACAAAACAGGGACTGTTATCCAAACCTTAAACATGGGATCTTTTGCTAATAAAATACAAAGCTCATTTAGAGATATAACGTTAAGTTTAGCTAAAAACGGACATCATCTTATTATCGATGACTTTGTTTTGAGCCAAGACAATACGAGAGCCTGGAAAGAAATTCTAAAAGATTTCTCTGTACTATGGGTAAATCTTACAGCTCCTCTCGATGTCTTAGAAAAAAGAGAAAAGGAAAGAGCTTGCCGTATTGAAGGGTCTGCAAGATCTCAATATTTTGAAAATCACACAAAAACAGATTACGACCTAATCTTCAATACTCATATGGACTCAACAGACTTAATGATCCAAAAAATCCAACGAAGTTTTACTCTGAATATTCGTCACGAAATCCTTCTCACCTTAAATTCAATCAAACCTTTTGATCAGATAGAAATAAACCACATTAGCTTCATCCAAAAGTGGATTGATTCGGAAGCTCCGATTTTTCGCATTGCTAAACCGGCTACTCCTGACATTCATTTGGTATCTTACTTCCTTTTGTTCGATGAATCTATGAATAAAGTACTTCTAGTAGATCATAAAAAAGCCGGCCTTTGGCTTCCCTCTGGAGGACATGTCGAACCTGATGAACATCCAAAAGAAACTGTAAAAAGAGAGCTTTTTGAAGAACTTGGCTTAGCCGCAGTTTTTTTATTGCAGGACCCCTTATTTGTAACTGTTACCAAAACAGTTGGACTAACAGAATGTCATACAGATGTGTCTTTTTGGTATGTTTTGAAAGGAAATAGCTCTATAGCTATTGACTATGACCAAGGAGAATTTAATGGGATTTATTGGTTTGATCTCGATGCAATCCCCTACGAAAATACAGACCCTCACATGAAAAGATTTATTCAAAAATTTGAGCAGAATCGAATCCTCTCAAAAATCAATGCCTGATTTTCGGCGGCAGCTTTTTATCTAAAGCAATATAGTGGAGAAAAAACCACAAACTTAAAGAGGGAACCTGTGATCACACCTGAACAAAAAAAAGAATACTACCAAGCCTTGTTAGACAAAGAAACGAAATACGAAGGAATTTTTTTTGTTGGAGTTAAAACGACAGGAGTCTTTTGTCGGCCTACTTGCCCTGCAAGAAAACCAAAACTTGAGAACTGTGAATTTTTTGAAACCGCAAAGCAAGCTCTTTTATCTGCATTTAGACCTTGCAAACGTTGTAAACCTCTCTCTCATCCTAATCATGCTTCCAAACTGATTCAAACTCTAGCTGAAGCTATTGAAAAAAATCCTGAAAAACGTTGGAAAGACAAAGATTTTAAAGAACTATCTATAGACGCCTCAACAGCTAGACGTCAATTCAAAAAACGATTCGGCATGACTTTTGTTGAATATGCTAGGGCAAGGAGAATGGGACTCGCTATGAAGCAGATTAGAGAGGGTAAGCTAGTAATTGAAGCCCAACTGTCAAGTGGATATGAATCCGATAGCGGTTTCAGAGATGCTTTCTCTCGCATTATGGGGGCATCCCCTTCAAAAATAGGAGAAGATACAGTTTTAAAAGCATCTTGGATTGATACACTTTTGGGTCCTATGCTTGCTATTGCAGATGAAAAAGCCCTTTATCTTTTAGAATTCGTAGACCGCCGTGGCTTAGAAAAAGAGGTAGAACTCCTTAGAAAAAAAACTAAATTAGCAATTATTCCGGGGACAACTAAACAAATCGTTTCTATTAAAAACGAACTAGATCAATATTTTAAAGGCGAATTAAAAGAATTCAAAACGCCCTTACACTTCTTGGGCTCCCCATTCCAAAAACAAGTATGGGAAGAATTACAAAAAATCCTTCCTGGCGAAACAAAGTCTTACTCTGACATAGCAGCTTCCATTAAAAAACCTACCGCCTGTAGAGCCGTTGCTGGAGCCAACGGAGCCAATCAACTGGCTATTATTGTGCCTTGTCATCGTGTCATAAATGCTACCGGTGAATTAGGAGGATATGGTGGTGGTGGTGGTGGTGTACGTAAAAAATGGCTACTTAATCATGAAAAAGGTCTAGTAAATGCGTAGTCAATTAGAAAAAACCCACAGATTCAAAAAACTTCATGTTAAGGGATCTCCACTAATATTATTTAATATTTGGGATGCAGGAAGTTCTCTAGCTAATCTTAAGAGAATCGTTGCAAGCATTAATCTTCCTGTATCTTTTGAATTAGAAGAAACAAATACCATAAAAGTCATTGAAACCGGTACTTTTAGTGTAAATTTGGAAGATCAATTTTCTGACCGTTCTAACTCTAATTAAAAAGAAAGGCCAAGATTTGCTGAACAAGACTGGATCATGGCATTATGATGACTATAGCTAGCATTATAAGAACCTTGAATAAAATAATGAGGAGAAATAATTGCAGTAAGGCAAATTTTTCCAGTAAACAAGTTACGATTAAATTCTGGAAGGAACATTGTAAAAGGAAAATCATAAGCTAGGAGATCAGTCTCTACAGACCATGATTGATCAAGCAGCTCGTACTCCCAGTCTCCCTCGATTTCAAAAAGAAGTTGAACGGTTTTAACAAAGGCTGTTTTTCCTATTCGGATACCACACATTGACTGCAAACTGTTAAGGCTAAAATCATCTATTTTTAAATTCAGACTTTGAGCTCCTTTTTCCTGAAATTGATTGGTATGAGATTTGTTATAATTAAGCCCAAGCATAGGCGTTATCGCCAACTGACGAACATTAATATAATACCCTATTGCTAGATCTAGAGCTCCTATATATCCCTGAGGATGGCTTTTTGCTGTTAAATCCCAAAGAGGAATTTTCCTCTTAAGATCATAAAAATTCCAAGCAAAACTGCCAATAAGATCTGCATAAAAATGTTCATATAAGAATGTTGTATAAACTGATCCAACAACGCTTTGGAGTTTATTTGTTCCAAGTTTATGAGCAAATTTACTTTCCCCATTTACATATCCAAGAGACTCCCCTAAAAAAAGGTGATTACCGATTGAAACATCAGACATCAAAGCTCCACTTATAGAGTTAGCTTGAAGGCCAGGAACCCCTGAGTCTGAAAAAAGTTTAGAATGCTGATAAGTTGTAACAACATTAAAATTGATGTTTTTTTGAAAAGTTTTAAGTCGATGTTTTTGAGGGCTTCCATAAACAAGATCAGTGGATGCTGTAAGGCCTGACAGTTCCCGATTAAAATAAGCTTCTCTAAAATTAGAGAGCCTTTCAATTAGCGCAGATTCCTGTCCTAATATGCCTTGAAGACCCATAGTAGCCAAGCTGCGTAGAGCTACAAGTGAAGAGTCTTCATCAAATAAAGCTTGAATAGGAGGCGGGAAGCTTGTAAGTGGTAATTGGTAAGCAAAGATAGTTCCATATTCATTACTAAGAGTTGGATCATAAGCTCCTCCATATTGGGTCATCCCATATAGTGTAAGACCATCATTACTAATAATTACGTTGTCAAGTGGATTTGCTCCATTTTCAGCTCCATTAAAAGATTCTAGCACACTATAATAAGTTCCATCTGGAAGAATTTGGAAGAGTGCACCATATCCGTACTCCCCTCCGATATTTGTAAGTCCATAAAAAATGTTGTATTTAGAAAGCGCTAAAGACCCATGAGGTTGCAAACCATCATTTAGGACATTTTCTCCAAAATTATGTAAGATTTGATAGTTAGAACCCGATTCATTTATCCTAAAAATAACTCCGTCACCATTAAGGCCTCCTAATGTCGTCATTCCGTAAAGAGAGTTTTTATATAAGACAAGAAAACCATGATAAGGTGTTAAGCCATCCCCTCCAAAGCTTCCAAATTCATGAAGAACTGAGTAAATAGGAGTTGTTGAAAAAAAATCAGTCAAAGCAAAAATAGTCCCTCCTTCATATGACCCATCGAGTCGTGTCATTCCAAAGAGAGCCTTCTCGTTAGAACTAAGAGTAAAAAGATCATGAGGCTCTGAGCCTGTTGTATTTGGAGAAGCTTCAAATGACAAAATAACTTCATAATTAGAACCATTAGTGTTCATCCGATAGATAACCCCTGTATCATTTACACCACCTTTAGCAGTCATTCCATAGAAAGTAGAGCCGATAAGTCTCATAAGGCTATGTGATGCAGACCCATCAGGAGACCCCAGAAATTCATGCAATACTGTATAATTAGAGCCATCTGGCTTGATTGAAAAAAGAGTTCCATTACTATTTGTTCCCCCTTTTAATGTTGCACCATAAAGAGTGTTACCGATAAAGAGCATTGAAACGTGATGAGGTTGATTCCCGGTCTCATTGTCACTTCCACTAGAGAAAGAATAAAACGGCACATAATTTGATCCATCGAGGTTCATACTAAAAATCACCCCCTTATCCTCATTTCCGCCAACCGTAGTGCGTCCATATAAAATATCGTCCACGAGGGTTAAAGATCCCCAGGGATCGGCTCCGTCCAAGCCATCAAAAGAATGGAGAACCTGGAGATAATCGGAACTATAAAAAAATGAACTAGCTAATATGAAAGATATTGTAAGAATTTTTTTCATCTATGCACATCCTAGAAAAAGATAAGGGGAACACCAACGAGTCATAAAAAATCTCCATAAAAACAGTTATTGCAATATAGTTTGAACTCTAATAAAGTCTGCTATTCAAGTAAACTTTTTTATATAAGAGAGCGCATTTATGAGTAAAAAAATCTTTTTTCTATTAAGTCTGATCTGTGCCGGAGCGCAGGGAGCCATAGTCAAACAAGTTCCTTCTATCGGAGTTCCCGACGACATTGTCATTAACTGGACAGGAACTAGTACTTATGATGCTTGGGGAGTTGTATCTGCTTGGTCTGGTAGACCTGATGTGGTCACGGTGACTAAAGGCTCTAATTCTATTATAATCACTCCCTTGAAGCCATGATTTGCAAGTTTTACTTATAAGGATGCTTATTCTCAAACGAGTGTTGGCATTGTTGTTTTAGAAAATGACAACACAACCTACCCCGGATTCCCTTCTTATCTTATGATGGGAGCCCGCTCTTTACCTGGAAGTTCTATTGATCAAAATTGGATGGGAAGTGGTGGATCACCGGGCGTTAATACCAGATGGGCAGATGCCAATGACTATTACATGCAAGGAGGCCCCGCGTCTTGGGTTTGGATCAACTACAACCCCACAACAGGCGCTGGAGCCGGAAGTTATTTAGATAATTTTATTAAAGGATGTAAAAAACAAGGAAGAATTCCGGCCATTGTTTTATATTGCCTTCCAGCTGATGGAAAAGGAGATTCCGTATTAGGTGATCTAGAGGCTATCAATGATTCAGCATACATGTCTGAATATTACAATTACGGGGTAAGGACGATTCGACACAGTATCTACTACCAAACAAAAGATGATAATTGGCCGGTCATGCTCATCATAGAACCTGATTTTATTGGATATATCATTCAAAACATCTTTAAAGGATCTGGCTACTCAACGATGAGTGACCTCGCAAAGAGCACTTCCTTTTATTACGCTGACCCATTTGGAGAAAAAATCACAGGAAATTATACTCCTCAAGTCTCCTCAGCAAATAGCTTACCTTCCCCTTATGCAGTTGGAATTAGCACAGAACCTTTAGATCTTCCCGGATCCTACACAAATAGCCTCTATGGTTTTGTAACAAGCATTCCCTATCTAGTCAAAACCCCATTTACAGCGGATGACACGATTACAACAGTTCAAGTAGGGTCTAACTGCAAAATAGGCTGGAAAATGAATCTCTGGGGATCTCCCGCAGGAGGCCTTACTCCCAATGCAACTAGTCCTAATGGACTCCCCTATGGCACAGGAAAAGGAATTTGCCACTGGACAGATGCTGTAAATGCAGGTAATTCATTTACAACAATCCTTGGATGGTTCCAGTCTGAAGTACAGGCTATGGCTAATGCTTATTGGAGCTTTGGAATTGGAGTTGGAGCTGATTTTTTTGCACTCGATCGCTACGGCATTGATGGGGGTTCTGAACCTAATGCAAAAACCAAGCAGATCGCAGCCTATGACCCTCAGGCAAGCTCCTGGTTTTGGAATAGCGACCATTGGAATAACTATCTCTATTTCATCAAAACAGCAACGAGTCAATATCAAGTCAACAATGATGGAAAGGCATTTCCATGTCTTGCCTGGCAAATCCCACAAGGCCGTATTAACACCTCTTTTGCGACGCCATATTCAGGAACTTCTTATGGCAACTTAATTGAAACACCCGCTAGTGGACAATTTGAAGATTCCTCTAGTACGTTTTGGTTTGGAGATAGTTTTACTCCAGCCACTTGGCCAGCTACTGGCGGTCCCTATACAAATAGACTCCACTACTTTTCTCAAAATCAGTGGGGAGATTCTGTAAGTGTTTCTGGAAATACTGTTACTTGGGGATCTCATCTTTCTAAACTACCTGAAAATGGTATTTGTGGGATTTTATTTGCTCCAGGGGTAGGAAACAGTTCTTGTACTTGGGGCGTTATGCAAGCTGACTACGGGCCAACTGACAACTACTTTTGGCTCGATCATTCTCAAACTTATTTTAAAAACCCTATAGCTGACCCTTACTCTTTACATGACTAGAATCTAAGCTAATGGAATAATAATTCTTTTGAGGTGTCAAAAAAACTTGACACCTCAAATCGTTTCCATCTTTTTTGAAAGAATTAATTAGGAAGATTTTGTAACCAGGCAACGATCGATGCTCCCACTTCGTCCGGAGAGTCTTCTATTATAAAGTGACCACCTTTAATTTTTATGTGTGTCTGGTTCGGCCATGTTCGGGCAAAATCCCTATGAGATTCGAACATTGCACCAGGAATAGCCTCAATGAACAGCTTTGGGATATTCGAAGAAGCAAGCCAGTCACCGTAAGATTGGATAATATCGTGAACGTCTCGTGGATTGCCTGCTATAGGAATCTCACGTGGCCAGGTCAAAGTTGGACGCCGAGATTCACCAGGATTTTTGTAAGGACGACGGTAGACTGCCATTTCATCATCCGATAATTTTCGCAACGTGCATGCAGGTAAGATATTTTCTATTGCAAAATTCTTATCGAGCATTAACTCTTCACCCTCATCCGCACGTATAGCCTGAAACAACGCAGCGGCCTGCTCGGGCCACTCAGCCCAGGAGGTAATCGGTTTTACAAATGCTTCCATGTATGCAATAGCGCGAATTGCATGCGGATGGCGATATGCCCAATCAAAACCAAGAGCCGACCCCCAATCCTGGATCACCAAAGTGACACGATCCTGTACATCAAGAGCCTTAAGAAATCCGTCAAGGAATTTACGATGCTCTATAAAACGATAGGATGAGGAACAACTATTGGGGAGTTTATCTGAATCGCCCATTCCGATAAGATCTGGGGCAATGCAACGACCCATTCCGATAAGATGAGGGATTACATTACGCCACTGGTAGGATGATGATGGATTGCCGTGAAGAAATAGGATTGGATCACCTACGCCCTCATCGATATATGCCATTTTGAGCCCATGAACAGTGACATATTGCTTACAATATTTCTCTTCGGCTGAAATCATACACTCCTTTAAAATTTTTAAAAAATTTATCTTTCTAAATATTTAGAATTAAAACAGAGGCAATCCAGCTCTCCAGATAGAGCACGAAAAATCATTTAATGGATCGTTCCCATTATTTTTTAAGAACCTTTTCTTCTAAAACCAGCATTAAACATTGCTTTCCGAACAACTTACAATAAATTTTTGAACATCTCTCAATGTAAAAACGAAAAACATTTAGGCTTTACAAGTTTTTCTCCTCATAGGTAATCTTTACCCATAATGGCTGATTTTTACGGAAAAAAGAAAGGATATAAAATAAATGCATCAATATCAAGATTTAATAGATATTTTTAACGATTGTTTTTTTAAAAAATATAACACCTTATTGATTAAAGGATCTAACGAACCTA
>CAMDHO010000065.1 GCA_945898205.1 Chlamydia trachomatis
GGGTGATCGATCTCATATTAGAATGGCTTGCTACCACAGGAATATTTAAGGATTTTTTTTCTAGAAAATCTAGGATGTCGTTAGCTAAATAGTCAGAAGCATGGCTAAGGTCTATTGCTATTTTCTTTTGATGGAGCCACTCTAAAAGAATCTTCCCATCTTCTTTAAGCCCTACTTTTGAGCCACATCCTCCGCCAAATCGATTTTCTAGATCCCAGGTTAAACTTATGTATAAAATATTTTTGAATGTGGAGAGTGTGTTTTCAAGATATAGGAGACCTTCTGTGATTTTTTGATCCTCAAGGCAAAGTGAATAGGCGTTTTCAAAAGCAATGGCAATGGATATCGGACCTTCTGTTTTTTTTATAGGGGTGTTTGGGTCCCAGAGGTTATATTTTTCAGGATGTTTGGAAACTAGGTTTAAAAGAGCTTGAATTTGCTTTTTACCGAATTTATAGGCTGAGGAATTGCTTTGGGTAAAGATTGTAAGTGCTTGAAACGCAACGTTACCGGATCTCATTTGCGAATAAGAGGTTCTAGAAGAGGGAGAGTCATAGGTCTCAGACGGGTGATCTACAAGAAAACTTAAGAGGTCGCAATGTAAGTCTGCTATTGGATAAGTCATTATGTAATTCCTTTTTAATCTATTAGAGCAAGAATCTATAGTAATGCTTTTTTTTGCGCTAGTTTTTTAAAAAAAACATTCCATTGTTTTATAATACTATTACTTGTTAAAATCTCTTTTATTAATAACTTTATTAGGTTTTTATGTATAAAGTTGATGCGATAGAAAGATTAGAAAGAGAAGAGAGAATGCGTATCTATGAACAGATAAATGAAAATATGGATAAAGAATTAGAAGCCCTTAGAAAAGAGGAAGAGCGCATAGCTAATGATTATAAGTTGAACCGCGGACGTTTTGCTTCAACTTTAGAAAAACTTTCCTAGCAAGGAAGAGAGTTTTTCGGTATGCTTTTAGGTCTTCTATTAGAATATAAGGGTTTTTATGAATTTTCATCAACTTTCCTTAGAAGAGTTTATTTCATGGTGTAAGGATCATGGAGAAAAACCTTTTAGGGCTAAGCAGGTTTGGGATTGGATCTATCGCAAGGGATGTACTGATTGGACGCTTATGACCAATCTAAGTAAAGACTTTCAAAATGTTCTTAATGAAAACTTTCAGTTAAAATCTCTTCGTTTAGAAGGCAAAGAAGAATCTAAAACTCAAGAGACGGTTAAATTTCTTTGGAAATTAGAAGACGGTAAGTTAGTAGAGTCTGTTTTAATTTTAGCCCCAGGAAGAAAGACTGTATGTGTATCCTCTCAGGTAGGCTGTCCTGCTAGATGTGCTTTTTGTGCTTCAGGTAGAGAGGGTCTTATAAGAAATTTAACAGCTGTTGAAATCTTTGAGCAAATATATCAAATTCAGCTGGAAATCCAAGAAAAGGTTTCTCATATTGTATTTATGGGTATGGGAGAGCCATTAGAAAACTATGATGAAGTAGTTCAATCCCTGCGTATGATCTGTGATGAAAATCGACTTAATTTTTCAGAAAGAAAGATTACGGTGTCTACAGTAGGTGTTATAGAAGGTATTGAAAAGTTAGCTCAAGAGAAAATCAAAGTCAATTTAGTGCTTTCTTTGCATGCACCTAACCAACACATCAGAAAAAAGATTATTCCTTATGCTAGAAAATATGAACTTTCTGCTGTTTTAACCGCGATGCGAGACTATTCGGCTTTAACTAAACGGGACATTACATATGAATACACTCTGATAGCAGGAATTAATGATGCAGAAGAGCATGCTGTAGAGCTAGCTCAACTTGTTCGAGAAGATTCTTGTACCGTGAATTTAATCCCGTATAATCCTATAGAAGGATTGAATTTACAGCGGCCTGAAAAAGAGCAGATAGAGCTGTTTAGAAGTGTTTTAGAGTCAGCAGGTGTTGTCACTACTTGGCGCTATACTAAAGGTAAGGATATTGCAGCAGCTTGTGGTCAACTTGCTTTAAAGAAAAATACAGAAACAAGTCTAAAAATCTTACCCACTTTGCAAGAAGTTGGGGCCTGCGGATCTTCGTCTTGATTTTACAGATAAAAAGATCTTAAAAACTCTAGCTTTAATTCTTAAAAAAAAGTAATCTGGGGCAAAATAGCATATAGGCGAGCTACGCATTTGAACCTTCCTTTATATTTAACTTTATCTAGGGTTTTATTAGGCCCTTTGTTTATTGCGGTATATTTATACTATCAAGAGATGGGTATTTCTCTTGTTTGGTTGCCTTTTTGTCTAATTTTTTTAGCCGTAATTTCTGAGCTTTCCGATCTCTTTGATGGCTTTTTTGCAAGAAGGCATAACAAGGTAACAGAACTGGGAAAAATTTTAGATCCTATGGCTGATAGTATTTTCAGGCTGTCTGCATTTTTTGCATTTACACAAAGCTTTGTGCAGATTCCGATTCTTCTTGTTGTTATTTTTTTCTACCGAGACAGCATTATTAGTACATTGCGGACTGTTTGCGCTCTTCGAGGTTTTACTTTAGCAGCGCGCCGAAGTGGAAAAATCAAGGCTGTTGTTTTAGCTGTGGTAATGTTCTTTATTCTTGTTTTAATGATCCCATACTCAATGGGTCTTATTTCTCTCTCCACTTTAAGAAGTCTTAGTTTTTGGAGTGTATTACTTGCCTCTATATATGTAGTATACACAGGCTATGAATATATTTATGCCAACCGTTCATATATTAAAAAAATCCTAAGTTTTTAATGTCGCATATTTTTAAAGACGAGGTCTAAGGCTTTTTCCGGATTTTTTTGCACTTGCAGATATGGAATCAGAGTTAGAATCTATTATTGGATGGAAAGTTGACTTAAAAACTCCTGAAGATTTAAGCCCTTATTTTCGCGATTATGTGGTGTCGCGTGCAGAGCTTGTCTATGCCGCATAAAGATCGAGCGGCTAGTTCTTTTGTAAGGGGGCATTTACGTGAAGATCTGGATACAGGCTGCGAATCATGTTTCTCAAACTACTCAATCGAGGGTTTTGCAAATTCCATGGAAACAAATAATTTCTATGAGAAATAGGTTCATTGATGCTTGTTTTGATATTAACAAGGATATAGTTTGGACTACTGCATAGAAAATCCTTCCGGATTTTTGTAAGACGTTGGAAAAGGTTATTTAAGACCTGGAAAACTAAATCTTTAAAATAAAAATATATTCTGTTGAAAATCGAACATGCTATAAAATCATGAAATGCACTATGTTATTCGGAACCAAAAATCGAGCAAAGCTATATGCTTGATTTTTGAAGAAATAATGAAAAATGGAGTATGAAATTATGAAACTAACAGATGTTTGTCCTTGTTTAAAATATTTCTTTTCTAATCCGGCCGAAAATCCTAAAGAAGATGATAGAATAGGGTTGATCGCTTCTGAAAATCTAGCTCCTAAAATAGAGTCAATGGATCGTTCATCTAGTGAGACTCAACCAGTAGGAAATAAAAAAACAAGAAAGAATGCTAGGAGAATTGAAAACAACCAATATAAAACAGCTGAATCAGATATGAAAATAGAGAGCGCATATCGTCGGGTAAGAATTTCAAGCAATGGGTCAGTATAACTTGTTTGTAAGGAGAAATTGCAGTTTACTTCAATTTCTCCTTACAGTGCCTATCTGTTTTTTTTGAAAAAATTAGGCTATAGAGATTTGTGAGTATAGACTTTTAGATACTCTAAAGCAGCTTTTTTCCAACTGTAGTCTTGTTCCATGCCTTGCTTTCTAAGTTGTAACCATTTTTTATAGTTTGTTTTCCGAAGAGCTAAGGCTCTATCTAAAGTTTGTTCAAGTTCTGTTTTTTCTAGAGTTTCAAAAGTAAAACCATTTCTTTCTTTAGTAGAGCGTGAGCTTGTGTCTAGATCAAATATTGTGTCTTTTAATCCTCCAGTATTTCTAACGATAGGAATCGTTCCATAACGAAGAGCGGTCATTTGAGTAAGTCCACAAGGTTCAAAAAGAGAGGGTATAACAATCATGTCTGAAGCCGCATAGATGCGGTGAGAGAGGGCTTCATTATACTCAAGTATAATGCAGCCCTCTCGATAGTCGGAAGAATTTTTTAAAGAATTAAAAAGATGAAACATGTCTTCTGAATGAGTAGATCCTAAGATAATACATTGTCCGCCTTGTTTAATCATGTGAGTAAATGCATTAGCTATAAGCTGTGGAGATTTTTGCTGAACTAAACGAGATATGCAACAAAGAAGAGGACAGTCTCTTTGAGATAGAGAAAGTTCTTGTTGCAATTTTGTCTTGTTCTTTATTTTTTTTTGATCGATATCTTCTATTTTTGCAGCAGAAAAAGGAGGGTGAGCTTGGAAAGTATGCTCGATATAGGGGTCGTTTTCTGGATTCCAAAAATCCTCATCGATACCGTTTAAAATGCCTATGAGCTTTTTTTGATGTCTGTTAAGCGATGAAGCAAGTCCATGGCCCCCTTCTGGGGATTTAATCTCTTTTTCATAAGAAGGGGATACTGTAGTGATAATAGTAGAGTATTCAATTCCTCCTTTTAAAAGATTTAAAGAGTGAGGGTAAACCGGGTCTTGAAGTTTATTCGGGCTAAGATAGTTTTCTCCTGTCAGTCCAATTTGGGTAAGGTTTCTTACTGAGCATTTTCCTTGGTGTTCTAGATTATGTAATGTAACTACTGTTCTGATTTTTTTCATGCCTAAAGAGATGTACATGTCTTCTAAAAGAACGGGAGCTATGGCTGTAGGCCAGTCATGAACGTGCAAAATATCGGGTGTTCTTCCTGATTTAAAAAGAAATTCCATAGAAACTCGTGAAAAATATAAAAAGCGATCAATATCATCAGGACAGCCATAAACAGTTCCTCGACTAAAAAAATAATGAGGATGATGAGGTTCTATAAGAAAAACAGTGAGACCGTTTACTTCACATGACCAAACGCTGTTATTATAGCGATAAGGGCCATCATAAGACCAAAGGTCTCGATAACATACTTTTAAGTTTTTTATGAGGTCGTAACGGATCGTATCATATTTAGGAAGGATGATCTCTAGATTATGACCTTGCTTTAAGAGCTCTTTAGATAGTCCGTAAAGGACGTCGCCAAGTCCTCCAACCTTTGCAATGGGAGCTAATTCTGAAGTCAAATGAATGATGTGCATGAAATCCCTGTTTTTTGATAAGGTAAAAGTTAACTCTATTTGTACTAAATTATGGGAGAAATTGCAATGGATCGATTGCCTTTAGTGGTTTCTTTTTATACTTTGGATACACCCTATGAGAAAGAGGTTCAGTTTTTGATCGATTCGTGTCGTAAGTTTGGCATAGAGCATCAAATAGACGGGATTCCATCTTCCGGTTCTTGGGAAATGAATTGTGCTTTTAAGCCGCTATTTCTCCTGAAGAAATTAGAAGAGTTAAAAAGACCTCTTCTTTGGGTTGATGCAGATGCTGTTTTTATGCAGCCTTTTTCTTTCTTAGAAGTGTTTTCTTTAGATTTAGGAGTGCGACTTTATGATTGTCCAAATGATCATCCTTCAAGAATTTGTTCTGCAACGGTTTTTGTTAATTCAACAGCAGGAGGAATGGGGATAGTTAGATTGTGGGCAGCTAAATGTCTTTCTATGTTTAAAGAAAAAGACCGTAAAAAAGAAATATGGGACCAAGATGTTTTAAGGGGAGTTCTTTTCCAATCTGAACATAAAGGGGTGTGGGGCGCTCTTCCAGAGACTTATTCAATCATTGCGGGGCATCCTGAAGATGGAAAATACAAGAATCCAGTTATTGTTCAAAATCAAGCTTCACGTCGATATAAGAGATGGATAAATTACCCAGAAGAAAGAATTTTTTAAATTATATTATAATCGGTTTGACTGGAATAAAAGTTGTTAAATCTGGTTTCTTAAAATCGTCATTGAATCCACTTTCTGGAAATGGAGGCCAAGTCATATTTCTGCCAAAGATAAAAAGTTTTCCACGAAGAATAAGATCTTCACCCTTTCTCCAGATCTCAGCTCTATAAGTTTTTCCTCTTTTAGGATCTATAATAGATCCTTTGTATTTCTCTTTGCTAGCAGGTTTCATTTCCCATACAATATCTATTCCACTATAGTAAGGGGTTCCTTCGATTCCGGGAGCTCTATCTTTAGGATGATAAATTGTATCGTCCATTACCCCTAGATCATTGTAGGTGGCAATAATTCTTCCATAATAATAGCCGTTATACGGATAGATAGCGATCACGGATGAGGGTTTTTTTGTGTCTTGATTGATGGTTTCCCAAAAACCAGAAACTTCTTCTGCAACAGCTGAGAGAGTTAAGCAAAGGAAAAAAGATAGGGTATATATTGTTTTCATTCCTTTCTTTTACATTACTTTTCTTTTTTGTGTATAGAAAGTTTTTTTATTTATTTATAAAACAAGGTCTTTTTTTAATAAAATCATGAGATGAGGTTAAATGGTTTTTTTGTGAAAGTGGTTGACCTTAAGAATTTATAGATATTCCAAAGAGCTTAACGAGTCTAGTTATCTTCTAGTTAAGCCTTCTTTCCTGCGGGTGAATGGCTTTGCAGGGGTTGATCAAATGCGCGGCATACTCCGTCCTTCAGGTCGGGGTTAAGAGCGCAGATGACGAAGTCGCTGCTTAGAAAATCAATAGATAGTTTGTTGCTCTTCAATCTACCTGCGAATAGAATCTATTGGGGCTCCTCCACAACTAGCAGAAAAATAGCTCGGAGACCATAAAGCTCCACCCCATAGCTTTTTACAGATAGTAGGATGGTTTTTCTTGCGGATGAGATGGCTCGAGACTCCTTTAAGACTAGTTACAAGCTTTGACACTGCTAGTTTAGCTGGATAATTTATGACTAGATGCAGATGGTCATCTTCTCCATTGAATTCTATGAGTTCTGATTCAAAGTCTTTACATAGACTCGTAAAAATAATATGCAAATCGCTTAAAATTGCCTGAGTAAACACATCGCGTCGATATTTTTTTAGAAAGACCAGGTGAACATGCATTAAAAAAACACAGTGCCTAGCATGTCGAATATCATTTTTTTTATAGGCCAAATTATAATTTAGCTTATGGAAAAATTAGAAGCCTTTAAATATGAATTACAGCCAAATAGGCAGCAAGAACTCGATGTGCGTCCTACTGAAGGTGCTTGCCGTTTCCTATGTAATAAGGCTTTGTTTTGGCAAAAAGAAAATTACGGGGCTGGAAATAATTTCATAAATTATGTATCCATGTCAAAAGCTTTGACAAGTTGGAGAAACGACCCTGCCACTCCTTGGCTTAAAGCAGCCCCCTACCACTCTTTACAACACTCTTTAAAAGACCTTGAAAAGGCGTAGAAGAACTTTTTTAGTAAGCGTTCTGATTTTCCAAGCTTTAAAAAAAAGGGAGATGGAGGAAGCTTTCGCTTTCCAGGCCCTGCGCAAATCAAACTAGACCAAGATAATAGCCGTATTTTTTTACCAAAACTTGGGTGGGTAGGTTGTCGTAAAAGCCGTGATGTATTAGGAGAGTTACGAAACGTCACCATATCCAGGACCGGTAAAAAATGGTTTATCTCTATTCAAACGCGAGCTAAGTAATTAGTCGCCTCTACTCACTAATAGTTGTTTTAGTTTTTTTTAAGCTATTTTTATACAGTAGACAAATGCAAAAGAGAAAGAGCTTCCGTTGCTTTATTTAATTCTTCATCTCTGGCTGCAGAGACTCTATTTATAGTCCCGGAACTACCCGTAGTGGCCTTTGATCCGCTGATACCCACTGTTTTATCTACTAGAGAAGCTCTCGAGGGGAGATCCTTTCCATCATAAGAGTTACCTAAAAATGCTGAAAATATCCTAGTAGATGCCGAATCGCTTTTCACATCAATTAAATAAGACGGTACAATATCCCGAGCTTCTAATAGGGTGTTCGAATAGAGTGGTTGCTTTTTATGATCTGAGTCGGGTTGGTTAGCGGTAACTGTTACGAGAAGTCTAAATAGCGACTTCTTTGGAAACTCAAATTTCAGAACATCGCTAGAGGCAAGGCTTGCTTTTTTAAAGTTATGTAAAAATCCTGACTCAGTTCTGTCATTCATTAATCCAATAAGAGTGTACTCACATGGACTGCAGCAGGTTTTAGTAGAATGCATATGCAGTCCTGTATTATACACTTTAACAGCAGAGGCATCTGGATATTTTCCTCTAATTGTAGTCCTTAATCGATTGAGTATCATTTTAGAAGCCTCAGGCAAGGCTAAATACGCGACAAGTAATTGCTCTGTATGGCGAATATACTGGTCATGCTTAGAATTCTCTGGGTTATAGTCTGGTTCATGTCCATGCGTGTGATTCTCATTATTAACTAGATCGCGCCCTAAATGGTATAATCGTTTTATGGAGCTGTAAAGATTTGCTTTACCAGCATACATTTGTTCAATCATGTCATAGGAAAACACGGAGTTTCTTTCCGTTCCCGTTCCTGGAATTTTTAAATCAAAGTGGATATAATCCCTAAACTCTTTCCCTGAACTGTTTGTAAGAAGACAGTCGAAGCTTAACTTACTGACTAGTATGTTCGACGATCCAGAATTTTGAAGCATAAGAGCGGCTTGCTCTAGTTCATGATGGATAGAATCTAAGGGGAGTGAATTTTTAACTTGTCTTGTTTTTGTCTGATGAAAAAGTTTCATGGTTGTATAATTATGAACGAACCTTACACGATCTCCTTCTGGCAGAATAGAATTTTGATAAGTAGGAGTGGGTAAAGAAGGGCATCCTTTACGAGGGATTTCTATAGGATTATAATAAGTTTTAAAACAATGTGGAATAATCATAAAAAGTCCTTTGCTAGAGAGATGCGGCGCACATTATAAGATCTAAGAGATAAATTAGCTATTCTAAAAGAATTCTATCTAAATTTTATTTTTTAATTTGAGCTATTTCTGAAATAATCAAGAAGAAGCTAGGAAGTAACTGATTTAATCCAAAAAATCAAGATTTTTTTGGTCACGTTCACTATTTTAATAAGAGATCATCGTTAGAAGTTAATCAGCCCGACTTTTAGTTTCTTTATACGACTTTTCTTGTTGTTTTCGAATCAAAAATAAAATCTGTTAAAGCCTCATAATTCCACTTTTAACCGGTTTTTTAAAGTTTTGGAGCATGTAAAAAAAAATTAACGAATACAAAAAACTCTTTAGGTTTACTTTCTATCTTGTTATCATGAAAGTAACTATAAAAACAGGTCATCATGTCTATTTTAAATCCTAGAGTTGATTTCGCATTCAAAAAAATATTTGGAGCAGAAGAAAACAAAGACCTTCTAATTTCGGCTATTGCTTTAATTTCGGCCAGTGACTAGCTTAAGCCGCTTGTTTTCTGGTCCCTTTTGACTGTCCCATCAAGCGCTTAATCCTCTCTCCTATCTAAACGATTCGATCAAGGTTCTTCAAGAATTTCAAATCATTTTCGACAATTT
>CAMDHO010000066.1 GCA_945898205.1 Chlamydia trachomatis
GATCAATTAGAATAGAAGAAGGCATTGAGACTGCAAAACTAGAAGAATATCAGAAAAGAAAATCAATTCTTCAGGAAGAAATTTTGGTTTTTCAAAAAGAAATTGAGGGTCTTAAAAAAAAACGGAAAGAAACAGAAAGGCATATTCAAATTACAGATGAAGAAGATCGCTGGATCGAAAGAGTTCTAAAAGCAATAGAGAGATCCAAGCTTTCAACTTCCAAGCTTTCTGCAATTCCGAATCCTGCTACTTCAACGGAGGATCCTCACGGGGAAAACTTAATCAGCCAAGAGACAAAGCCTACGCTTATCCAAGTAGACCCAACGAAAATTTCTCATCAGCATACAACAGAACTTGGCCCGGAGCTTGTAATTATGCACGCTTGGAAAGTCTTGCATATTGATTCTTTACTTAAGTCTTTGGGCTTTGGAGATCGTCATGCTGAACTAGCGCTTTTATCAGTAGCTAACCGTTTAGTTGATCCTCGGTCAGAACACGCTCTTCCTGCATGGGTTGAGACTAGTTCATTTCCCGATCTTTGCCATCATATCCCTAAAAATTTAATAGACGATCAGTTTTATCGAGTAGCGGATATGCTTTTCAAGCATAAGGTTCAAATTGAAGCCACTCTAGCAGAGACAGAACGTTCTTTATTTTCTTTAAAAAGAACCTTATATCTTTATGACACGTCAAACACATACTTCGAAGGAAAGATTGAGAACAATCCCAAAGCCAAGCGAAGTAAGAATTCAAAAGAAAAAAGAACCGATGCTAAATTGATAGCTTTCGGCCTTGTCTTGGATGAAGATGGGTTTGTCATTAAGCATGAGAATTTTCCGGGCAATATGCATGATTCTGCCACTCTACAAAAAATGATTAAGCTTCTTGAGCGAGATATTTTTTCTCTGGAGAAACCCATGATTGTCATGGATAGTGGGTTTAGCGGAGAAAAAAACTTAAAGATGCTTAGAGATAAAGGATATGATTATATAGTCACTGGGAGACGCCCTACAAGAACAGCTTATGAAGATGATTTCAGTAACGCTAAATTCAAACTAGTTACAGGACGTGAGAGCAAAGAACCAGTATCTGTAGCTTTTAAAGACGAAGAAAATGAACGCATACTGCTCTGTCACAGCGAAGCTCGCGGAGAAAAAGAAAAAGCAATCTTAAGTAATGCAGAAAAGAGCTTTTTAAAAGACCTTCAAAACCTATCTAAAAGACTTCAAAAAAAATATTTCAATCTGAATTTACAGAAGCTATGTTGCACTACCTTATGTAATATAGAAAAAAGGCTCTAAGAAGGTTTTTCTTAGAGCCTTTTAGCTTGATTTATCGGAAAACTAGGCTGAGTGCTGCACTATATACATGTTCTCAGATATCGCAGTTTGTATAGCTTCTTCTGTAGCTGACTGCATTTGCTGAACCATAGTCATCCCATAGTTCATGTAGTTCCCTTCCGTTGTATAATTAGTCTCTAGCTGAGCATCCATTTGCCCCATAAGATTATTCATGTCGCTAATCTCAGGTTGTGTTGTCTCTATTGCGTCGGCATTATCTGAAGTGCTAGTACCAGGTTCTGATTCCGACCATTCACAAACATAACTAAAGTAAGTTGAAGAATTGCCCCAATCATTACCAAACATGCCTTCAATAGTTTCAATAGATTCAGTTAACGCCTGAGCAGAACTCGCACCCATCGGAGCCTTTGAATCCGCAGAACCACTCCAGTATTCACCATTTGAAAGTAAATCTATAACCCCATCTGTCTCTGTTGAACTTCCGTCTGCATAGTATATTGTAAATTCTGTTTCATTAAATACGCTAATTGCATCATTAAAAGTTTCTTCATCTTCTGTAGGATCATAGCCTGAAGCAGCTTTAGCAGTACCTTGATCATCTATAACTACATTGTTACACATGTTTAAAAATGAATCTTGGGCCGCCGTAACTTCGTTTGTTAAGTCCGATGTTACGTTCATTAATCCTGCCATAAAAGCAAGAGCTCCATACACACATGTAGTATCTTGAATCAAAACTTCAATCATATCAAGCATCGTATTGGCCGTCCAAGAATTAGTATTTGAAGAATTCGAATCCTGCATCATTATTTCTATCAAGTCGTCTAACTCATCTTCTGAGAGACCAATCTCATACATAGTTTTGTAAAGCTGATTTATATCCGCAACTAACTGATCTGTAACTTCTGTTGAGGTATTACTTGAACCAGTCTGCCCCGTACACTTTACTGTTGTATAAGCTTCACTCATATATAGTTTCCTATTGTTATATTAATTGATTATATTCTATATTATATCAAATTCAAATTAATTATTCAATAATATTATATATAATTCAGTTAATAAATTAAAGTAAAACATTAATTCTTATCAGAATAATTACTAAACACTTAAGGAGCCAATAAAAAGTCCGTAATTAGATATCTCAACCAATTAACAATTACTACTTTGAAGTCAGTCCTGAAAGAGCATTTAACTGTTGTAATATACCAGAAACCATATTGTTCATAGATTCCATAGCAGCTTCAGCGTTAGCTGCAAAGCTGTTTAATTCACTTTGCTCTCCAGACATTTGGTCTGTTTCCCCTTGAGATTCCGTAGCCATTTGGCTGTATATTGTCTGGGTCGTATTGGCATTATCGTCTTTAGACGATGCGGGCATCAGAGTAATCTGATGCTCCAATGCAGCATTATTGTTATCTAAGATCTCATCTTCCCACTCGACTAAGAAACTAACGACATCTGCATTCGTCTCTAAAACCGCACTTTCAGCCTCAGACATTCTACCCGCACAATCAACAAATATCAGACCTAAATTGAACTCTACATGCTCATCAGTCGAAGACCCTAAAGGAGCCTGACTTGTAGTAGCACTAGTTGTAACTGACGTTTCTGTATATTCTGAAGTCATTTGAGTCATATCTTTTTACTCCTTTTTATGCGATTAATTATTAGAAATAAATCTAATTTTAGATAACAACGTTAATTCAATTATTATTTTATCATCAGATCATTAAAATATCAATATAATATATAACGTAAGCAATCTAATTTATCGTAATTAACACGCAATTAACTTGATGCGCTCTTATGTTTTTTTAAATTTATATAAAAATGAATTTACGGAAAAAAATGAATAGAGAAGTCTAATTACAAACAAACCTATTACATCATTAGGAATAAAAAATATAAAAGTCAAAATCTTGACTTTTATATTTTTAAATGATTAAAAACGTTCTTTAGGAAGAACGTACTATCCGATATGCTTATTTAAAACTCCAGACAGTTTCATCATGTCGATCGGCTCTTTAGAACCAAAAACCTTTTCAAGAAGAGCGTCGGGATTGATAAGACGTTTATTCTTGGAATCTTGACATTCGTGTTTTTTAATATATTCCCATGTTTTTTTTATCACTTCTGGACGAGAGAGAGAATCGCTCCCTACAATCTTTGCAAGATCTGGAGAAATAGGGTGGGACGGCTGCTTCCGGGCTGTGGGCTTCTTTGCCGAAGTCTTCTTAGATGAAGATTTTTTAACCGAAACCTTTTTAGGCGAAGCTTTCTTAGCAACCTCTTTTTTATTCTTTTTCTTAGGGATATAGGGCGTTTTAGGATGATTTTCATATTTTTCTAAAACTTGGTCTAAGTCATTACAAATGACATCACAGTCGGGGTAGTTAGTGCAAGAAAAAAATATCTTCCCAAATCGAGAGCGGCGAGGAGAAAGTTTTCCATCGCATCCAAGAGCCGGACAACTAGGCATCTCTTCTAAAGGAAGATCTCCTTTTTTAGGGATATTTACAATCCCACGGCATTCTGGATAAGCTGAGCATCCTAAAAATGGACCAAATTTACCAAATCGAAGAGTCATTTCAAGCGAACACTTCGGGCATTTTTGATCCCAATCAAAATTAGGTTCATAGTCGTCTTTATTAAATTCTAAAGCTTCCATTGGAGTTGTATAGCCGCACTCTGGATAATGTGAACATCCATAGAAATACTTCTTCTTCCCCCAAATTTTTTGTAATTTATTTCCGCATTGAGGACAATCAATATCTGTATCAATTTTAGGAACAAAAGCTTCCTTTTCAGCAATTTCAACAAGCGGAAAAAATTCATTCCAAAAATTTTTAAGAAGGACTTTCCATTCTTTCTTATCTTCTGCTACAGCTTCTAACTCATCTTCCATTGCTGCTGTAAACCCAATATCCATAATCATTTTAAAACTACGCTCCAACATCTGAGCAATAACTATTCCCAGTTCCGTAGGTTTTAATGTGCCTTTTTCTTTAACTGTATAATCTCGACTCTGAATCTTATTCATAATGGCAACATACGTCGAAGGACGCCCAATCCCTGACTTTTCTAGCTCTTTAATTAAAGAAGCTTCGGTAAATCGCGGAGGGGGCCTTGTAAAGGATTGTTGAGAATCTACAGAAATGAGCCGAAGAGGTTGATTTTCTTCCAGAGGAGGGATAATTTTATCACTTTCTTTACCTTTATCCTCTGAAGACTCTTTATCTTCCCTTTCCTCATAAACTATTAAAAAGCCTTGAAATTTTAATATTGACCCTGTAGCTCGCAAAAGAAGACCTTCAGAAGCTTCTATATCACAAGAGACCGTGTCATATACGGCTGGGGTCATTTGACATGCAATTGTTCTTTTCCAAATAAGAGAATATAGCTTGTATTGGTCCTCTGAAAGATATGGTTTTAAATGATCCGGCGTATGGATAATTGTTGTTGGACGAATAGCTTCGTGAGCATCTTGAGCAGTTTTCTTTGTTGAAAACTGCCTACCGGTTGGAGGAAGAAATTCTTCTCCGTACGTTTTACTTATGTATTTTCTTGTATTCTCAATAGATTCAGGAGAAAGTCGAACGGAATCCGTTCTCATATAAGAAATCAAACCTTCTGTTCCTTCATTTCCCAGATCGATCCCTACATAAAGACCTTGCGCAATATTCATTGTCCTAGATGCTGAAAACCCAAAATGACGGCTAGCTTCTTGCTGTAAAGTGGATGTAATAAACGGAGCTACTGGATTTCTTTTTCTTTCTTTTTTTTCAACAAAGCTAACCTTGTAAAGAGAATCTTGTAATAGTTTAACGATATCGCCCGCTGCCATTTCATTGGAAATAAGAGCAATGTCTTTTCCTGGAATCTCTTCCTTCTCTACTTTTTTTCCACGAATCGAATGGAGTTGCGCTGGAAAAGGCTTCTCGTGGTCTTCTGTTTGTAACAAGAGATCAATATTCCAATATTCTACAGGGATGAATATCTCGATTTCTTTTTCTCGGTCTACAACCATTTTTAAAGCAACAGATTGAACTCTTCCGGCAGAAAGCCCTCCATCTCTAGCACCTTGTACTTTTCTCATTAAAATAGGAGAGATTTTATACCCTACAATTCGATCTAATAGACGTCTAGCTTGCTGAGCATTAACAGTAGGCATGTCGATAGTTCTAGGGTTCTTTACAGCCTCTAAAACAGCGTCCTTAGTAAATTCATTGAAAGTTACCCGCTTAATGTTGGTCCCTTTTGGCAATATAGAAGCTATATGCCAAGCAATAGCTTCTCCCTCTCTATCCGGATCGGGTGATAGATAGACCACATCTACCTCTTTGGCTGCTTTTTTTAAGCGATCAATAACTTCTTTTTTATCGGCCATAATAGCGTATTCAGGCTCAAAATCATTTTCTATATCGATTCCAAATCCTTTTTGAGGAAGATCTCTTACATGCCCCAAAGAAGACTCAAAAGTAAAATTAGATCCTAAAAATTTTTGAAGCGTCTTGATTTTCGCTGGGGACTCTACTATGACAAGTGTCTTTTCCATATCTTGATGCCTTAAATTCTGAGGATGTATAAACGGTGGTAAAAAGAAAAAGTTTTGCATAAGATGAATAACATCTTTTTCTCATTTTTAACAAGGAGCTCTTTTCTATTTCTTAAAATAAAAGATAAAAAATAAAAAAAATGCCCACAAGACCCCTAATGTCTGTGTAATATTTTTTAGAATTTTGGTCAATCAGAAGTTTTCTTGAAGCCTCCTGTCAAGCCGCTTTACATAGCCATTTATAACAGGTATATTAGTCATAAAAGAGCAGTTACAACCTGAATAAAGGCAACTCTTTATTATTAAAAAAATTCTTATGCGAGGTTTTGATTGGAAAAAGCATGGATCTTAGCTCCAAAAGAAACAGAAGAAGCTTTTTTTCAAAGAAAAGAAACTTTCGAGCAGGTTTCATTGCCAAAAGAAAAAAACCTATCGATCCCTTTATATGATATATATGAGTTAGAAGCCTTTATTCTATATAAGAATGACTCTCTGCCTCTTTGGCAAGGAGCTGTTTTATGGGAGTATCAGACTCTAGAAGGAAAAAAATACCCAGTTATCCAGCTGAGAAAGACATTTTCAAATATTTATAAAAAAGAAGAGCTTTTAGCTCACGAGCTAGTTCATGCCGCTAGATTCGCCTTTAATGAACCTTTTTTTGAAGAAATGCTTGCCTACCAAACATCTCCCTACGCATTTAGGCGTTTTTTTGGCCCTTTATTTATTTATCCTTTTGAATCTGCCCTTTTTGCTTTGACTTGTTTAGCCCCTCCTTTTATTTCTCTATATTTTGATTCTTTTTTAGGATCCTGGATTTTACTTTCTCTAGCTTTTTTTTTATTTACTAGATTACTAATCTTACATGGTTTTTTTACCCTTTGTAAAAGAAATCTAGAAAAAGCTGGGGTGCTGTCTAAGTTTTCTTTGGCTGTTATGGTAAGACTCTCAGATAGAGAAATTATAAAAACAGCTCTAAGCTCTAAAAAGAAGACCCTTAAATATTTTGAAAAAAAAAGCTGTAAAGATATTCGTTTTCAACAGATCTTAGATTCTTATTTTAATAAAAATTAGAAAAGAATAGCCGCCTTCAACCTAGAAATAAAAAAACTTCTTATTGAAAAAAAGAGAAAAAAAAGGTACTGTTCTAGAAGCATATTTTAAAATAAAACCTATAAATTATAAACACCAGGGGTGAGGAAACTGTCTGTACAGACAATTTCCTCTGAGAGAGTCCCTTAAACCTGATCTGGATCATGCCAGCGTAGGGAGCGTGAATACAGAAAAACAATCTATCCACGTCTCTCTTTGTCTCCATGATTCCTTTTTATCAGATCATAAACAGGTACAATAATGGCTACAGAAAAGACTTCTTCTCGACTAATTCTTTGGAGCTCTTGCATAGGAAATTTTTTTGAACATTATGATGCGGCTCTTTTTGGTTTTTTATCTCCTTTTTTAGCCCCTCTTATTTTTCCTGATAAAAAGCCCATTACAGCCCTTATTTTAACCTATGCCATGATTCCTTTAGGAATGATTGCTAGACCGCTTGGATCGCTATTCTTTGGATACCTTGGGGATGTTTACGGTCGAAGACTGGCCCTTTCTCTAACTTTAGCTGGCATGGGCATTGTTTCTATAGGAATTGCTTTTAGCCCCACTTATTTACAAGCGGGAATTTTAGCCCCCTTAATTTTTTGTATAGGTAGAATTTTACAAAATTTTTTCTCGTCAGGGGAAACTATGGGTGGCGCTATTTTCTTATTAGAAAATAATTCGGAAAAAAAACATGATCTTTTAAGCAGTTTTTATAGCGCCTCTACCATAGGAGGCATTCTTTTAGCCTCTGCTGCCATTTCTTTATTAAGTCACTATCAAAAAATCGACTCTGGGTGGCGCCTTCTTTACTTACTTGGGGGCATTACCGCTCTTTTTGGTTGTATAATGAGATGTAAAATCCCTAATAAAGCTATTGCCCCTTTCTCTAGAACCCTTTCTGATTTAGGAACAGTTTTTTGGATTTATAAAAAAACCCTTTTATTTATTATAATTATTTCAGGTTTTTCTTACTCCACTTACTCTATGGCTATGGTCTTAATGAATGGGTTAGTTCCTCTGATTTCTCCCCTTACCAAATCTCAAATGATGAATGTTAATACCTCTTTACTCGTTCTTGATTTTTGTGCTTTACCCTTTTTTGGATTTCTATCATCTAAGATTTCAAGAGAAAAACTCATGTTGATTGCTTCTTTAATTGTTGTAATATCTGCTATGCCTCTATTTATGTTACTAAAAGGAGCTTCTTTACTAGTCATAATCATAGTAAGAACCTGTTTTGTCCTTTTTGGAGTCGCTTTTTCAGCTCCTTTCCATGCTTGGGCGCAGCAACTTATTCCTCCAGCTCACCGCTATACTGTTATTTCTTTTGGTTACGCTCTTGGTTCTCAACTTTTAGGGGGTCCTACAGCTGCTATATCCTTATGGGTCTTTAAACAAACAAACTCAATTGTAAGCGTTTCTTGCTATTGGCTAGCTTTAGCTATTGCAAGCAGCTTAGTAATGGCTACCTCTCGAAAAAAGAAACATGCAATATCAGTATAAAGATTAGAAAAGATTCTTAAAATGCATTCTGGAGGCGTTTCTTTATAGATTAAAACAATTTAATCACATAACGTGCTTGCTATAGGTAACTTAAGCTAGCTCGTAAAAAACTATTTCTTTGAATCTGATTTTTTAGCAGAGGAAATTTTTTTCTTTTTGCATGGCTCTATAGCCTCAAACCCTACATATTTTACATTTGGTTTTACCATTTTAACTTTGAACCCTTCGCGAGATACAAGAGAAGTACCCTTACGAGCCGCTGTTTTATTTGCTGTTCTTATGGCTTGCTTATGAGCCTTGATAAACATTTGATTGATATCAATTTTCTTAGATTTTGACATTCATATCCTTGTGTATTTTTCCCCAGATTTCCTCGTCTTCAATTTCAAAAAAATTGAGATCTTTTTTGGCTAATGGGAATAATTGGGGGGGCAATTAGAAGAATTCGACAACCCGCCTATCCGAGAATAAATAGTTATAACTTAATTGAATTTCATTGAAAAGTCCGAAGCAAACGAAAGTAATCACGTGTTTTTTATTTGAACATAAAAAAGAAGAGGACATATAAAGCTTTAATCATCACAAAAAGGCTTTGTATGTCTCTCTCTAAATTCTTTCATATCTTATTCCAAACTAAAATTGCAATATTCAAATATGCAGAAGAGCAGGCAGATGCCATTATTTTTTATGCACAGGTCCACAAATATCACGAAAAATGCTCTTGCTGCAACTCTGGTAATATGGGGTCCACTTTAGAAGTCAGACAAATTACGATCTTTTGCGGCTAAACTGTCATAAACATCGATCACAACTTGTCATCTTGCTACTTCGATAGTCCTCTTAATTCGATGAGGACTGTTAGCGCAAAATAGAAATGTCAGGTAGTCCTGCAAAGTAGAAATGTCAGATCACCCCTTTTTCTTCTTTTTTGTTAATTCCCTTTTCTTACCCTTCTTTATTTTATCACAGCTTCTATTTTGTGTGTTTTTTACTTTAAGTATGGGGAGAGGGG
>CAMDHO010000067.1 GCA_945898205.1 Chlamydia trachomatis
CCATACTTAAAGTAAAAAACACACAAAATAGAAGCTGTGATAAAATAAAGAAGGGTAAGAAAAGGGAATTAACAAAAAAGAAGAAAAAGGGGTGATCTGACATTTCTACTTTGCAGGACTACCTGACATTTCTATTTTGCGCTAACATAGGATCTCGTTTTTCTATATCTACCTGAAACACAAATAAGGATGTAAGCAAAACCTTGGCTAATTTAATCATTAATAATCCATTGTTTGATGCGCAGTAAAAGAAATTATATATTAAAGCTTAATTAAGTTCAAATTTTAATTTAACATTTGTAGGCGCTAATTAGAAATGTCAGGTTTAGCTTCCTAAAATAAAAAGGTTCATGGGAAGTATTGGGGAAAATGAAAAGACCTAAAACATGCTATTGAGTCTGTGTATTAAATGAACAGGCTACAATATGTGAATAAGGTTTCGACTGGGTTTCTAAATTTTTCGATAAATAATTGTAAATAAGCCGATTGCTAATTGTATGGTTGGAAATTAACGTGTTTTTGCATAAAAAAGTGGCACAATTGGCGCAAAAATGGCACAATTGACCCAAAAGGAAGTAGTATGCAAAAAACGGAGCTAAAAGAGATTTTTGAAATTGTTTCTAAATATCCGGAAGGGATTTCCATCGGCAGACTGTTAGAACTTCTTGAAAATAAATGTTCCAGAAGAACATTGCAAAGAAATCTTACTCAACTTATTTCTCAAAATTCTGTGATTCGGACAGGCGAAAAAAGATCTACTCGTTATAGGCCGGTTCGGTCTGGAGTTCTTTCAGAGGCATTTGACATTCCTCTTTCAAAAGAAGGAGATTTAATTAGACAGTGGATAGAAAAACCTCTAACAATGCGTCCTCATAAACTCTACCAAAGATCTTTTTTAGATAGCTATATCCCCAATAAAACATTTTATCTCACAGCATTAGATCGTAAAGAGTTAATGGAAATGGGACGTCAATTACCAGAAAGTAAGATTGCAGGAACTTTTGCTCTTACCATATATCACAGACTCTTGATAGATCTTTCCTGGAATTCGAGTCGTTTAGAAGGTAATACATATTCGATTTTGGAAACAGAAAGACTTTTAATGCAAGGAGAGGAGGCTGAAGGGAAATCTAGTCTAGAGGCCCTTATGATTTTAAATCATAAGGAGGCTATTGAGTTTTTAGTAGATAATGCGGCTGAAATAACGACAAGTCCAATTATAATCCGCAACTTGCATGCGCTTTTGTCAGATGGTCTTTTAGGAGACCCGAAGGCTTGTGGAAGTCTTCGCGCGATTCCAATTGGTATTACAGGTACTGCCTATTCTCCATTGCAAATTCCTCAGTTAATTTTAGAATGTTTCCATCAGATTTTACGTGTGGCCGCAGAGATTATAGATCCATTTGAGCAAGCCTTTTTTTTGATGACACACTTGCCATATCTTCAACCTTTCGAAGATGTTAATAAGAGAACCTCTCGTCTTGCCGCTAACATTCCTCTTATTAAAGCAAATCTTTGCCCTCTTTCCTTTGTTGGAGTCTCTGATAAAATGTATATTAGCGGAGTTCTTGGTGTATATGAATTAAATCAGGTGGAACTCTTAAGAGATGTTTTTAAATGGGCTTATCAGCAGTCTGTTCTGCGATATGGATCTTTTCAACACAAAATAGGAGAGCCCCAACGGTTTCTTATGCGATATCGCGCACAAAATAAAGCTCTTGTGTATGAAGTTGTTTCTAAGTTATTAAATAAAAAACAGGCTACAATGTTTATTCAGGGGTGGGCTGAGCAGAATTTGCCTTTGCAAGATAGGCTGCATTTTGTTGAAATTGTTGAAACAGAGCTTTTATCTCTTCATGTAGGCAATATGGCTAATTATAAATTAAAAGAAGATCAGTTTAACAAGTGGCATTTTTTTTGGGAGCAAGGCTAAGTGTTTTTTTTAATTCTTATCTCTCGAGAGAGGATAAGGCCGCCCTCAAGTGCTGACTTAAGTCAAGAAATTGCAATTAAAGCTTTACATGATTATCTTCGTCAAAGAGGTGCGGATAAACCTAATCTCGATAAGCTCATGAAGTACGCTAAGTCGCTTCGGGTTGATATGCACACTTCATCATGGCATTAACAACATGAATAAAGTTTTTCTCTAGCAGATTCCTCTAATCTTTTTGGTTTTATTTCACCTTAACTTTTTAAGAGATTAAACAAGTGAGGAAGTAAAATAATAATGGAGGTAGAATTGAAGAACTTTTTTATAAATGTCAGCTAGCTGGAAAATTAACTACCTTCACATTGATGCAGATAGAACCATACAAGGGGCTTTTCAAGACTTTATAGCTTACCTTCCCTTTATGGAAAAGGGCTCTTTTATGACTTTACATGATACTGGACCAAAACGTCCTTGTATAACTATTGCCAGGCGTATTAAAGAAATGGGCTATGACGTTGTCAATTTTGAATCACTAGGAACTGGTATTGCCTTAATTTACATTCCACAACAACTAAAAAATTTAAAATAAATCGATCCAAAAAAACAAAACAGCAAACTCTATCTAGAACATTTCTTTTAAAAACTAAATGAGAAATTTGATAGGAAATATTGAACTTTTTATATGCGTTCTGATGGGGCTTTCGTCTGGATTTTTAAGTTTTTTTCATCTACACTCCATTTTTAAAGGGGAGCCAAATGAAAGTAGCTGTGATCGGTGCCGGGTTTTCTGGCCTAGCTTTGAGTTGGCATCTTCTTTTAAAAGGGGTAAAAGTTGATCTGTATGATCAAAAAGGCGTAGGTGCGGGAGCTTCTGGAGTCTCTTCTGGTCTTATGCATCCGTATGTAGGGGAGCAGGTAAGACGTAGCTGGAAGGCTGATGAAGCAATGGAAGAAACAAGTCAACTTTTAGATGTTGCTCAAAAATTTTCTAAAGACCCTGTAAGAGGTCCTTCTGGGATTCTTCGTAGAGTTACTTCTAAACAGATGGAAACTTTTTTAAAGCATGCAGCTTGTTATAAAGACGTAGAAATAATCAGCGAAGACCTCGTAAGAATTAATTCAGGCGTGGTTATTCATTCATCTTCTTATCTTTCTGGTTTATATGAAGCTTGCTTAGAAAAAGGAGCGAATCCCAGTTTTCAAAAGATAGATTCTTCTTGCGAATTACAAGAGTATGATGCATTTATATTAGCAATTGGAGCAGGTGTTTTTTCTTTCCCAGGGCTCGAGAATTTAGGATTAACAGCAGTTAGAGGGCAAACCGTTTTATGTAAATGGCTAGTTGATCCTCTAAAAGAAGCTCTTTTAGGCAAGGGACACATTGTGCCTCTTCCAGGAGGGGAATTAGTCCATCTCGGAGCTACTTATGAAAAGGTGGATATAGAAAAAGAACCATGCATGGAAACGGCATTAGCTCTTTTACAGCCTAAAGCAGCAATATTAGTGCCTGAATGGAAGGACATTATTCCTGTGGAATGCCGAGCGGGAACTCGAGTGGTACGACCTTCTTATGCGGTGCCTTGGATTTATAAAATAAATGACAAGGGATATGCTATGACAGCGATGGGATCTAGAGGGCTTTTATATCATGCGTATTTCGCAAAAATGTTAGTTGAAATGTTGTAAAGAGGGTAAAATGGAATCTAAATTTATCTTTTTAGGAACAGGGAGTTCCTTGGGGGTTCCCGTTATAGGATGTCAGTGTGAGGTATGTCAAAGTTCTGAGTTGAAAAATCAAAGAACTCGAGCTGGATCTTTAGTTGAAATAGGTAACAAGAGGTTTCTTATTGACGCAGGTCCTGATATTAGAAATCAAGCGCTTTTGCATAAAATAAATCAGATTGATGGTTTCATTTTAACTCATTCGCATAATGATCATATCGCAGGATTGGACGATATAAAAATATATAAATCTAAAGAAGGAAAGAAAGTTCCTTCCTTACTGCTCGAAGAAACCTTTCAAGAGCTTAAAGTAAAATATCAATACTTATTTCGTCCCTCTTTAGATGACCTACAAAATAGCTTCTTTTTTTCTTGGAATATCTTATCTGACAACTTTGGAAAAACTGTTTTTGAGGGAGTTCCTATAGAGTATGTCAGTTATTTTCAAGGTGGTATGAAGGTGTTAGGAGTAAAAATAGGAAATCTTGCATATATTTCAGATATTAAAGAGTATAATGAAGAGATCTTTCAACTCTTAGAAGGAGTGGAGATATTGATTGTAAGCGCATTAAGGCTAGAGGGCTCTCCTATGCATTTTTCTATTCAAGAAGCCCTTGATTTTAGTAAAAAAGTAAGAGCGCAAAGAACCTATCTTACGCATATTGCTCATGAAACCGATCATGAAAAGATAGAAGCTTCCTTGCCTTCTGATGTGTTTTTAGCATATGATGGTCTTTCTTTTTCTTTTAACATGGATGATTTATAATTATGGATGATAAAACCCCCGCTCAACCAGTACAAGACTATCGTCTTAAAGATTTAAATACGGCCTTTTTAGTGGGCACTCACTCTTCAGGAGGGAATTTACCTCTTTGTGAAGAGCATCTAACGGAGTTACGTCGTCTCTGTGATACATTTGGCTTGTCTGTAATAGGGAAAATTGCATGTCCTATTAAAAAAATAGAGGCAGGAACTTACTTAGGGTCTGGAAAAATAGAAGAAATTTACCAGAAAGCAAAAGATTTAGATGTTGATGTTATTATTTTTGATGATGAAATTTCTCCCCATCAACAAAGAAATCTAGAAACTTTATTAAAACGCCCCGTAATTGATCGAACAGAGCTGATTATTGAAGTGTTTGCGCAAAGAGCTCAAACTAAAGAAGCAAAACTTCAAATTGAACTTGCAAAAGTAAAATACCAATTCCCAAGGCTTAGAAGGCTATGGACTCATTTATCTAGACAATCATCTAGTGGTGGGGGACATGTTAAGGGGGAGGGCGAAAAACAAATTGAAATCGATAGACGTTTATTGCGTGGTAAGATTGAACGTCTCAAAGAAGAGATAGAAGCTGTTATAGCTCATAGAGGGACCCAAAGAGTTGCAAGAAAAAGGTCTGGGATTCCTTCCTTTGCTATTGTTGGATATACCAATGCGGGTAAGTCTAGTTTAATGAAAGCTCTTACTCATGCAGATGTTTTAGTTGAGGATCGACTTTTTGCTACTTTGGACACCACAACAAGAAAATTTTTACTTCCAAATAATCAGGAAATTTTATTGGTAGATACAGTCGGTTTTATTCGTAAAATTCCACATATGCTTGTAGCTGCATTTAAAAGTACTTTGGAAGAAGCTGTATTTACAGATATTCTGATTCACTTAATTGATGTTAGTCATCCTATGGCAGAAGAGCAGGCGGAGGCCACCTGTCATGTATTAAAAGAACTGGGAGCTTTAGATACCCCTATTATTACTGTTTTTAATAAGATAGACGCCTGTGAAGATCCTCTTCTTTTACTTAGATTAAAAGCTAAATACGCCAATACAATAGCTATTTCAGCTTTGAATGGTGACGGAATTAAAGATCTTGTAGAGCGAATGACTGAAGAGGTAAGTAATCTTCGTAAGGTTATTCATTTAAGGATTCCACAAAGTCAATATGCTTTGGTCAGTCAACTTATTAGAGATGGAAAAATTTTAAGTTCAGAGTATGAAGAAAACGATATTCTTCTCAAAGTGGAAATCCCTTTTCAAATTGAGCATTTAGTAAAGCCATATCTTGAAAAAGATTAGGTGTTTTCTATAGAAAAACGAAGACTTGCGATAGAATGTGCAATGTGATTGCATATTGTTCTGAAAAATAGGTAAGTGATTGATAGAGAGAGATATAGAATCTAGCTTAATTCGAATGGCAAGTCAGTTTCCAGTTGTGGCTTTGATGGGACCTAGGCAATCGGGTAAAACTACACTTTCTAAAAAAGTGTTTAAAAATTATGCATATGTGTCTTTAGAAGACTTAGACTCGAGATCGACGGCTTCTTCAGACCCTCGTAATTTCCTTTCTTTATTTGACCGGTTTGAGGGAGTTATCATTGATGAAATTCAAGAGGTTCCTGAACTGCTTTCCTATATGCAAGGGATTGTCGATCTAAAGAATCGTCCTGGATTCTTTATTATTACAGGTTCCCAAAATTTTTTATTACATGAGAAAATTACTCAAACGTTGGCTGGAAGAATAGCTTTGTTAACTCTGCTTCCTTTGAGTATATGTGAGCTAGAGAAGTCTCAAATGTTATAGGATGACTTAGATGAGGTTTTATTGAAGGGATTTTACCCTAGACTTTATTCACAGTCGATTAATTATCAAGATTGGTTTTCTAATTATATCAGTACCTATGTAGAGAAAGATGTTCGTCAGGTTTTAAAAATCAATGATGTGGTGACTTTTCAGAGATTTATTAAAGTGTGTGCAGCTAGAGTTGGAAGCATTTTAAATTATGCAGATATTGCACGCGACTGCGATATAAGTTTGAATACAGCAAAGGCGTGGATTTCTGTTTTAGAGGCGAGTTATACTATTAAATTGCTCTATCCATATTATAAAAACTTTAATAAGAGAGTTATGAAAAGTCCTAAATTGTATTTCCTTGATACTGGAATAGTATGTGCTTTGCTTGGGATTAGAAGCAAAGAATCTTTGAACATCCATCCTATGCGAGGGCATATTTTCGAGTCATTAATTATTAGCGATATGTTTAAGCATGGGTTTAATAATAATCGACTTCCATCTATTTATTTTTGGAGAGATGTCCAAGGGCATGAAATTGACGCCGTAATAGAAAAGGCCTTTGATCAAGTGATCCCTATAGAAATCAAATCGAGAATGACAATTTCCGATGATTTTTTTAAGGGGTTAAAGGACTGGAAAGATATTACAGGACAAAAAGAAAATAGCTCTTATGTAATATATGCAGGAAAAGACAAATGGACTAGATCTCAAGGGGAAGTTTTTCCTTGGAGGAGTCTCAATTTAATGCTGAATGAAATATTAGAATAGAGGGATTCTTTCTCTTTACTAATGTGTAATTCATCAATTTATTTCAGGGAAATAGTTCCTAAAAGCCCTAGAATACCTATTAAAATTAAGTAGATAGCCACAACGTAGTTGAGTAGTGTTGGGAAAATTAGAATTAAAATTCCAGCTAGAAGTGAAAAGATTGGAAGTGCCATATAATGAATGTTAATCATGGTTAATCTCCTTTAGATTACCTTAAATAGATCATTATTGTTATATATTTGTCAATTAATTTAAATACTTGTGTTAGCTCAAAATAGAAATGTCAGGTAGTCCTGCAAAGTAGAAATGTCAGATCACCCCTTTTTCTTCTTTTTTGTTAATTCCCTTTTCTTACCCTTCTTTATTTTATCACAGCTTCTATTTTGTGTGTTTTTTACTTTAAGTATGGGGAGAGGGGTAAGG
>CAMDHO010000068.1 GCA_945898205.1 Chlamydia trachomatis
AACTTTGAAATCATGAATGCAGCAAGAGGGAGATTTTAGCGCACTCAGTTAAAATTATTATTTGACATCAAGTCGAGTCAAAAATGACAAATTTCTTGAAAATGAATGCTATTTTCCTTTAGGAAATGGCGTCACCCTCAAGTGCTGAATCTGTTCATGACTAGCATATAAAACGAAAAAACTCAAAGCCTCGCACTATGTCGATATATCCTATAAGATTGATTATGAAAGGATCGTTCCCAACTTTTTCATAGAGCAAAAAAAGAAAATTCTTTTTTTTAACCGCTGTCTTTCTAGGGAGAATAAGGTCGCCTAAAAGTGCTGAAAGGGCGAGCAATATACAAAATCTTCTGGCTTTTTTAACTGTTACTACAGATAATTCAATAAAGACTCCTAGTTTCTAAAATATTAACAAAATAAGATTAGAAAACATTGATAAATAGAGCCACTATATGCCATTTGACATGAAGATTGAAGAGCTTTTAAAGATCATGGCTCAGGGAGAAGATAGTCGGCATCAATTCAAAAAAAACTTTACTAATGTGGATGCTGTTGCTTCTGAACTTGTCGCGTTTGCTAATTCTGGAGGAGGGCTTTTAGTTGTTGGAATCGATGATAAAATAAGGGTTATTGCAGGTTTAAATTTAGACGATATTTCTAGGCTTAATGCTCTTTTTTCCAACGCAGCTTCTCAACATGTAAAACCCGCTATTAATCCCCTTTCTTGTAATATTGCTACTCCTGATGGACTTGTTATGGTTGTAAAAATTACAGAGGGGTTAAGCCGGCCTTATACAGATCTCCAAGGACGCATTTGGGTTAAGAGTGTGGGGGATAAAAGGCATGTTACCGCTAGGGAAGAAATTCAAAGGATGTTTCAAGATGCAGGTTTTGTGTATGCAGATGAAACACCTATCAATAAATTAACAATTGAAGAGATTGATTCAAAAGTTTTTTCAGAGTATTTTTATAAGCGTTATAGGCAGAGGCCCGAAGATGCAGGAATTGAACTTCCTCTTCTATTACAAAATATGAATCTTGCACAAAATGGGCATCCAAATCTCACTGGAATGCTTTTATTCGGGAGGCATCCTGAAAGGCACTTGCCGGCTTTTACGGTAAAAGCGGTTGCGTTTCCAGGTTGTGACTTACATTCAACACGCTATATGGATAGCGAAGATATTGATGGACAACTGGGAAAGCAGTATCAGCGAAGCATCTCCTTTATTAAAAGAAATTTACATCATGTACAAGGACAAAAAAGCGTTAATAGCTTCGGAGATTTAGAGATCTCAGAAGATGCACTTGAAGAAATTTTAGTAAACGCCTTTGTTCATCGAGATTACTTTATCAATGCACCTATTAAACTCTTTATTTTTGCTGATCGACTAGAAATTATAAGCCCTGGACATCTCCCCAATCATCTGACCCTAGAACATATTCGATATGGACTATCCAATATGCGCAATCCTATGTTAGCTTCTCACCTAGTTCATATTCTTCCCTATCGAGGACTTGGAAGCGGCATTCCTAGAGCCCTACACTTATGGCCCCACATCGATTTTATAGATGATCGAGAAGGCAATCAATTTAAAGTTACTTTATATCGTTCTAAATTAACTTGATCCTTTGTTTTATGGAAAACCTATTAAACTAGATAGGGATGATGAGATGTCTGTTTGTTGACGTGTTTTTATCTATATATTAATAGTTTGCGTTTTTTTGGTGTAAGACTAAGCGGCTAACGAACCAATCCTATGCTTTTTAGCAGTAATTGATGACCCAAAACGATTTAAAAATTCAAAAGCTGTAGGTTCCTATTTAGGACTTACTCCAATATAATATTCATCCTGTCAATCAGAAAGAAAAGGCTCTATATCAAAGAAAGGAGATAAAACTCTTAGAACTCTTCTTTTTGAATGCGCTCTAGTGTTGCTATTTCGATCTAAAAAAAAGATAAAACGATAGGATCTAGAAAAGCCATACTAGCTGTAGCTCGTAAATTAGTCATTCGAATGCATCATGTATTCCTTACAAAATAGCCATATATAGAACTTAAATCTAAACCGGAGCATAGACTAACGACAGAGGAACTCAAGCGACTGGTTAAGAAATCCCAAAAAAATGGATTCATACAACTGACCGGAATAAAGCAGATCAAGGATCTGCTAGGAAAAACTGCTTCTTTAAGCTCCAAACATGCTAGAAAGACTTATGCAAAAGCCACAGTTTGAAGACGAATAAATTGAAATTGAAATAATAGTTCGCTGAGAAAATTAATAGGATCTGCTGAAGCAGATCCTCCATAATGAAACCTTTAGCATATAGGCAGTATGCGTAAAAAGTTGGAGAGTCTAAAAAAGACGGAATATAAATTGCTCACAAAGATTAGCAAAACTCTCCATAAAGAACTCTCTAGCCTATAAGCTTTCGTAACTAGACTTCGAAAAGATATCTGTTTCAAAAAAATCCAATATTTTGGTGAGGATTGTGCTGTCCTTATAAGATCGAAAAAATCTAAACATTAACTAATTATTTGACAGCTGGATGTGAAGATTTTGTGGCTATTGCTTTAACTTCGGCCAAGGCCAGTAAATCAACATTGGAATTCCTCCCGGGAAAAGCAGATTCTCAGGAGGGCTGGCTGGCCGAAATTAAAACAATAGCCGATTTTTTATAGTTAATTAGTAAATTAAAGTCTTTTATTGTCAAAAACGCAATTAGAGAACCTTATACATCTATTTTGTTTTTTGTGGGTTAAAGTTTTTTATGTTTTAGTTTGATGCGATTTACTTGAATTAAATTAAGTTAAATTGATATTATTAGTTTAACGGTAATTTTAATTGTATTTGCAATATTTAAAAAATGGGCATGAGTTATGCATGTGGATCCTATAAGTAATGCGCCCCCCGAGGCGAGCCCACCCCTTCCCGTAAAGAGAGGTTTGTTTCGGTTTTTTAAAGCTAAAGCATACAAATTCTTTCTATATCCCAAGCATCTGCCTTCTTTGGCCTGTCAAGGGTTTGGCAAGTTAGGTGCCGGACTTTCTGGGTGTGCTGAAAAAGTTGATAATGTTTTTTGTAATGTTTTTTCTAAGTTATATCACTCTGTAGCTAGAACTACTGGGGTTATGCCCTTTCAATATTTGAGTGAAAAGATGTCTTTTTCTGCTAAGCCGGAAACGATTAATCAAGATGAAATACGGACATATAGCGGAACGATAACCTGCAATAACCAGACTCCTCTGCCAGATAATTCAAATAAAGGTGGGGCAACTAGAGTCCTTGCGGCTTATCTAGAGAGTTTTAATTTGAAAATAGAGGGCAAATCAATATCGAAAAAAGGAGAAGGAGAAGCAGTAGGATCTAATAGTGTAGAGGTAATTGTAAAACATACTCTTGAAGAAGGAGAAATTGCAATATTAAACAACCTCCTTTCTGGAGTTTTACATGAGAAATGTCCTGAAAATAAATTAAGCCAGCGGATTCATAAAGCGTTTGATGCGCTCATTAAAATGAAGAAACCCAAAGATCGAAAAGAGATTTATCAACAAGTGGCTCTATTAAGAGGTAAAGTAAGTCCTAAAGAAGTTAAAAATACGATACAATTCATTCCTGTGATAACTACTGGTATTTTCACGGCAGACAAACCGCTTGAAAAGGTTGAGATAGTCGAGAACATAACGTCTTCTAATGGTTCAGAATGGGCAAAAAAATATTGCACAGAAAAAGGGTTGGACGGCCCTATCGACCATTCTAGACCAAGTGAATGTAAAAAAAATCCTAATCTGCAAACAAGTGCGATGAACTTACTTAAGCATGTAATAGAAATAAAGCAAGAAGGAGTAAGCTCAACTGTAACAATAATTAGAGGTGGAGCTCCATGTTCTCATACGAAACCCTTAACAGAAAAGTTAATAGAAGACTGTGAAAAACTTTTAGGGATAGTAGTCTCCTCCGAACAAAGCACTTACCAGAGAGTTCAAGTGATCTTGAGCTCAAAAGAAAATATGACTGTAGAGCCTCTTAAGGTTGAGTTGCAGAAGAAAATGGACAATTCTACAGCTCAAATGATGGCTAGGCTTGAAGCGGCCTACAAAAGCAAAAAGCAGACGGATAATGAAAATCCCTTTATCCACTCTGAAATGAGCTTTCTTAGCCCAGGAGAGAAGAAAGAAAAATCGATGATCCTTGATGCTGAAATGGCAATGGAAAACATTTCTACTAATTATGCAATTCGCGAAGGTGAAGGTGGAGATCTAGTAAAAAAAAATACACAGGGTTCTCAGGGAATTGTAATCATCCTAACCCAAATGGCTGTTAATGAAAATCAAATCACGGGTGATCTTTATCAAGAGCGTATAAATTTACGAGCTTCTAGTCAATTAGAAAAAATAGTAGCGGGTAAAGGTGAGTTTGATGGTAAAGAGAGAGTCTCTGCGCTTTTAAATGAAATTAAAGATCGAACATTAGATCCAGATAGACCCTATGCGGATGCAGAAATTGTTCATAAGTTCAATGAAATATATTCTATTTTAGGTATAACCCTAGGGGTTTTTTGTAAAAGTGGTAAAGATCGCACGGGTCAGGATGTTGTTGATATTGCTGTAGAGGATTTTGGAAGAAATCTCTCAAAAGTTAAAGTCGCTAGTAGTTCTCCTGATCTGGTAGGGGAATCGACCCTTTTGCTGGCACCAGAAACTAATAGTCTACCCGCAGAGACGAAGTCTCTTAAAGATCAAATACGAAAAAAGCTCCAAAAGGGGATTTCTTTATATCTAACAGGAGCCAATACCGGGAAAGAGAATGGATATGCTTTTAATAGATATCAATTAGACATGCTTCCGAACTGTCTAAGGCCAGATATAATAGACTGTAATACAAGTGTTCAAACTTAACTAAGAATAAGAAGCAAACTCCCCTCTGAAAGAGGGGAGTTTCTGATGTTAGTTTATTGTTGCAAACTTTTCTAAGACTCGATTAGATCTTTCAATAAAAGCTGTGAGCTGAGATGGTTCTAACTCTTTTTGGGATAAGAGAGTTAACTCATAGATCTGTGTAATGAGATCTTGTGCAAATTCTGGATCTTTCTCATTAATCTTAGGAAGAGAGTTGATAAGAGGACTGTTTGTATTGATGACAAAAGTCTTTTTATCAGGGAAGGGGAAAGGCATTGTTTGCTGAGAAAGTGCAAAATATTCTTTCATTCTTCTCATCTCTTCATCCACAAGGATAAAGCCGTGAAGAGAATTAGACGCTAAGCTTTTTGCTTCAACTTTAACATTATTTTGTTCAAGCTTCGATCCAATGAGATCCGATAGTTTTGTCGCTTCTGTTTTCCCTTCAGCGTCTAAGACAGTCAAATCTCTAGACTTATCTAAAATAGAGTCATCGATATTTCCATCAATTCTTTGGAATTTCGTCGGTGCTTTTTTTCTTTCCAGATGACTTAACACAGTAGTATCTACAGGAGAACTGGTATGTAAAACCTCAATATTTTTTTCTGTGTAAAGATTTAAAAATTGAGATCCTAACTTTTCTTCCATTGTATAAAATAGTTTGTTATTTAAAATGTCGGCATTTCTTTCTATGTACTCTTCAACGGTTGTCCACTCTTCTTTAGTGTTTTTCCAAAGAAGAAACTCTTTAGCTTTTTCGTAGAATTTTTCATCTTGTAAAATTCCAAGTTTAACAATGAGCTCAACATCTGGCCATGTTTTTATAAACTCTTCTCTGTTAGAGTGATATAAAGAAGCTAGCTTGTCTGCGACTTTTTTTGCAATATGCACAGCAAGTTGCTTAACAGTTTTATCTACTTGTAAATAGCTTCTGGATACGTTTAATGGGATGTCTGGGCTGTCAATGGCGCCTTTAAGAGCCATGAGATAGTCGGGCATTACATCTTTGCAGTTGTCAGATACGAAAACGCGGTTACAAAACAATTTGATATTGCTTTGTGACCAGTCAAACTTGCGGTGTATTTTAGGGAAGTATAAAATCCCTTTCAAATTGAATGGGTAATCTACATTAAGGTGAATCCAAAAAAGAGGATCGGGATCTGTAGGGTATAAGGAGTGGTAGAAATCAATATATTCTTCATCTGTGCAAGCGCTTGGGCTTTTTAACCAAAGGGGATCTTTGCTGTTAATGTGAGTTCCATTGAGGTAGATAGGAAAGGGTAGGAAAGAGCAATATTCTTGTAAAAGAGTGCGGATTTTTGCTTCTTCTAAATATTCTTCATTTTCAGAGTCGATATCGAGAATGATATCTGTTCCTCTAGATGCCTTTTGCCCTTCATCTATGTCATACTCTGTTCCACCTTCGCAAGACCAACTTACAGCGGCTTCATTTTGGTAGGAAAGAGTTTCAATGGATACTTTTTTAGCAACCATATAAGCAGAGTAAAAGCCGAGGCCAAAGTGTCCAATGATAGCTTCGCTTTCTTTTTGGGACTTATATTTGCTTAGAAATTCCTCAGCTCCTGAAAAGGCTACTTGAGCGATATATTTTTCTACTTCTTCTTTGGTCATGCCGATTCCAGTATCGCAAAAAAGAAGCTGTTTTTTTTCTTTATCAATACGAATTTCTACTTTCAAGTCTTCATCGAGGACTTCAAGAGCATTTGACTCTCGTAAAATACGACATTTACTTAGAGCATCACACGCATTAGAGACTAATTCTCGGATAAAAATATCTTTTTCAGAGTAAAGCCATTTTTTGATGATGGGGAGAATGTTTTCTGTATGCACTTTTAGTTGGGCTTTTGCCATATAAGTCACCTTGTGTTTAGGTTCGTGAAATTAAGGAAAAGGATGCCGTGGACATATTTAGATGTCAAGGATAGCCTAGGTTTTGAAAAAATTATAATATAATCTGGAGCGAGATCTAGTTTTCTAATAGGCTCATTCGCTAGTCAAGTTAATCCGTAAATAGGCAATATTCCATTTAGGTGAGCAGTTTTTTTTTATCTTGAAAAATTCGGGTAAATTCCAGGGCATTCGTTTGTATTAAAAAATAATTTAACATGTGATGTCCAAATGATTAGAACGATTTACTTCTATCAACTGAACGAGTATAAATATTTT
>CAMDHO010000069.1 GCA_945898205.1 Chlamydia trachomatis
TCTGCCTGCAAACTTATAGGCACTACAAACGCAGCAAAAACTTAAGTCGTTGATAGTAAGCGACTAAGACTCTAAGTTGCCGTTTCACAAGTCGTTGAAATTTAATAACTTACAAATCCTCTATAGAGGACCGCGATGTCGAACTTGGGCTAGATCTCCTATTAATTGTTTCACTTCAGGAAAAACGGACTCTTCTCCAACTTTTTGCTTTAAAGTATCTGTAGGCCTTGTTTTTTCATCAATATGTTTTTGAGCAATTAGAACAAGTTCTTCGGCTTTTCCAGAAAGAACTTCTTTAGAAAGTAGATGTTCCTTTGAAGGAATTACTAAAGAAGCTTCCCAGGATTTAAACCTTCTATCCAAAGTTGGAGCTCTTGGATCTCCAACTTTTACAACCTCATGAGGTTGTTCTAGTCTTAGTTCCCGAATTTGATTACGCACCCATTTTCGTTTTTCTTCTCGGCCTAAGACCCCTGTCTTATCATATGCCGTCAATTTGAATATTATTTTATTTTACGGAAAGATATTTCCAAATATCCCACTTTAGAAAAAAATCTTAAAGATAAAAGCTCTAACATTCCTGGTTGGGCTGAGATGTCTGGAATTCGCATAGCAAAAAAAGCAGAAGAATTCGATATAATTCCCGATTTTCTTTATGAAAATGAAATTTTAAACACTTTTACAATATCCCCTACAGTATGTGCCATTTTTGAAAATATTTTAACCTCAAATCTTCCAAAACATTAAAGATTTTTAAGGTTTAGTTGAACTCGATATTCCACTTTTTTTAAAAAAATTACTGTTAACGTTAAGCAGAACTGTCCCTTATTTCCTTTAAATAGAAATGCCCCTTTTTTTTACCTTTGGAAAACACAGAGTAACATCTTCCAATCTGCCATCTCCGGAGCTATTTCCATCTATATAAAGAAAGTCAATAGTCTCATCAAAAAATAAAGAGGCTGCCTTCTTAGAAGGCTCGTGAACAATCTTGCAGAAAGAGTCTAACTACAAAAAACATTGAGGTGATTCATAACTCTTTCGAAAATTTCTGATAAAGTTTATGGTTGAAATAATCACACATTTTTGCCAAAGAGACTTGCTATGGAAAACATTCCCCTATCCCCTATTTTTTTAACAGATTATGCGACCCCTCGCTATTTAATTGAAGAGGTCTTCATTTGTTTTACACTAGATGATGAAAAAACTTTGGTGTCATCTAAGATGCAAATGCATCGCAACTTAGACCCAAGCGATTCTCCGCTTGTTTTACAAGGCGAGCAGATGCAACTTCTTTCCATTAAAATTAATGGAGAACGACTTGATGAATATCAATATGTTTTAGATGAAAAAACATTAACTGTTAAAAATCCACCTGCATCTTTCCTTCTTGAAATAGAAAATGAAATTAATCCAAAAAACAATACGGCTTTAGAAGGCCTTTATAAATCTGGATCGATTTTTTGCACCCAAAATGAACCGGAAGGATTTAGAAAGATTACCTACTTTCTAGATAGGCCAGATGTAATGGCTAAGTATACAACAAAAATCATTGCAGACTCAACTTTCTACCCGGTTTTACTTTCAAATGGAAATCCGATTGGAAAAGGTCAGCTTGAAAATGGAAAGCATTGGATAGAGTGGCAAGATCCTTTTCCAAAACCCTCTTATCTTTTTGCTTTAGTTGCAGGAGACCTTGGGTTTATAGAGGATGTTTTTGAAACAATGAGTGGTAGGACGATTGATTTGCGGATCTACTGCGATAAAGGCAATGAATCAAAATGTCATCACGCTATGCAGTCTTTGATTAAAGCGATGAAGTGGGATGAAGAGGTGTTTGGTCTTGAATATGATCTCGATATTTTTATGATTGTAGCAGTCGATGCCTTTAACATGGGCGCTATGGAAAATAAGGGACTTAACATTTTCAATACAAGCTGCGTTTTAGCCGATCCAAAAAGTGCAACAGATGATAACTATGTCCGAGTAGAGGCTGTGATTGCTCATGAATATTTTCATAATTGGACAGGAAATCGCGTGACTTGTAGAGATTGGTTTCAACTTACATTGAAAGAGGGACTAACTGTCTTTAGAGATCATGAATTTTCAGCAGATATGCTCTCACGTCCCTTGCAGCGTGTAGAAAATGTACTCGCTTTACGTCAAAGACAATTCCCTGAAGATGCAGGGCCTATGGCACATCCAATCCAACCTAAATCGTATATTCAAATCAATAATTTTTACACAGCAACTGTTTATGAAAAGGGATCTGAAATAATCCGAATGATCCAAACCATGATTGGAAAAAAAGCTTTTAGGGCAGGAATCACAAAGTATTTTGAGCTATATGATGGAAAAGCTGTCACAACAGATGATTTTTTACATGCAATGCAAATTGTTTCAGGAAAAGATCTTTCTCAATTTAAAAGATGGTACAATCAAGCTGGAACTCCAAAAGTAACTTTTACTTCAGACTATGATCCTATTGAAAAAACCTGTACACTTACTATTAAACAACGCTGTGACCCTACAGCAGATCACAGTGAAAAACTCCCTTTCCATTTTCCTTTGGCATTAGGTCTTTTTGGAAAAGATGGAAACTTTTTACAAGATTTTCTTTTAGAAATTCGAAAGGAAGAAGAATCGTTTACTTTTAAAGCAGTCCAAGACAAGCCTATTTTCTCGATCAATCAAAACTTTTCAGCTCCTATTATAGTAGAAAGCCCTTATGGAAAAGAGGAGCTTACCTTTTTAATGGAAAATGATACAGATCCGGTTAGCCGTTGGGATGCCGGGCAAATGCTTGCTACAGATTTAATCCTTTCTATGATAGAAGACCCTATTGTAGATTTAGGTTTTATAAAAGCTTTTGGAGTGATTTTAAATGATCCGAATTTAGACGCAGGACTTAAAGCAAAAGCTCTACAACTTCCAACAGAAGCCTTCATTGCAGAACGTCAACAGATTATTAATTTTGACGGAATTCATGCGTCTAGAGAACTGGTTCTTAAAGCGCTTGCTAGTGAGTATGAAGAGTCTTTTAAAACATTATACCACCAACTAAATACAGACGCCCCTTACTGTTATGATGCAAAGTCTTGTGGAGAACGAAGTTTGAAAAATATAGCTTTAAGCTACTTATCCATTTTAGAAACAGAAGAAGCCATTTTATTGTGCAGAAATCAATTTAAAAATGCTTTAAATATGACGGATCAGTTTGCTTCTTTAGTCTGTCTTTCTAATATCCAGTGCTTGGAAAAAGAAGAAGCTCTAGCTTCTTTTTACACAGACTGGAATACAGACACTCTTGTCATGAATAAGTGGTTAGCCGCTCAAGCTTCTTCTAAATTGGATGGGACTTTGCAAAAAGTAAAGCTCTTAATGGCAGATCCTGTCTTCGATTTGAAAATCCCCAACCTCGTTCGGTCTTTAATTGGAATCTTTGCTCAAAATCAATCACAGTTTCATCAGAAAACAGGCGAAGGATACGTTTTCCTAGCGGATTGTATCCTTGAACTCGATCTAATAAATCCTCAAATTGCAGCAGGTCTTGCCAGTTGCTTTAAAAAACTTGCAAATTTAGATGAAGATCGAAAGGAAACTATGAAGAAAGAGCTAAAGCGTGTCATAGAAAAGCCAAACCTTTCTTCTCATGTTTATGAAATTGTATCTAAATCGCTTGACTGGGACTTTGAATCCGAAATAAAAAAATCGTTAGACACCTTATAACTATTTTCCGCAACATAAAATCGAGAACTTTCCTATTTTAAAATCGAGAGTTTTTTTGAGATTTCTTTTTTGATTTAGGAAGAGGGGTTAGGGGAGAGGGACGAAGTCTCTTTCCCCTGAATTTTCGATAAATATAGCGAAGCATGCCTGTTCCAACAGATAGAAGGAGGGCTGTGCCCAACTTCTGTCGGCGGGAGCTGGGGCGCAGGGGCAAGAGCCCCTACAAGAAAAAATCATAGTAAGGATAAGCGTCGCGAAGCTTTGCTTTTTATTAATACCCAAATTTGAAAGGTCTTGAAATAAAACCTTTCTTAATTCTATTTATTTTATGCTTTCATGGAGGTTTCGTTTTTCCTTGGCTGCCATATAACCTACTGACTTCCCTTCAAATTTGTACGTTTCACATCTATGAGTGAATCGGTCCAGTAATGCAGCAGTAAGCTCTGCTGTTCCAAAAATCTGCACCCATTTATCAAAAGATAAATTCGTACTTACAGCAATCGACCCTGTCTCATATCTGCTCGTAAAAACATCAAAAAGCAGCCTCGATCCATTTTCTGAAAAAGGAACAAAACCTAACTCATCAATAATCAGCAGTTTAGGCTTTAGCAAAGACTTCTTTAGCTTGCTTAATACACAATTTTTGTTGGCTTCCTCTAGTAAGATTACAAGATTACAAGCGGTAAAGAACTTTACGGTAACTCCTTCACGGCACAGTTCCCTTCCTAAAGAAATTAAACTGTGTGTTTTTCCCGTGCCTTGCTGACCCATGAGACAGAGGTTTGTCCGCTTTTTTACAAATTCTGCCCCTATAGATTCTAAGCTTCTCCATTTAATGGAAGGATTTAAGTCTTTGTTTATATCGCACCACTCCTTTTCCACAAGAAATCTCGCTTCTGATAATCGTCTTTTTGCTAATTGATTTTCTCGATGTGTAACCTCTGCTTGGAGAAGGTTTATTAGAAATTCTTCTTTGTTTTTCACCTCTCCTAGAGAGTTAAGAGATTCAAGTGCTCCTTTCAATTTCAAACTCTCTAATAATCCTTTAATCATTGTGCCGCCTCACAAAGCTCTCTGTATATTGCGACATTAAATTCCCAGGAGGTTGGTGGTAATTTTAAAAGGTTCTTTAGCTTTTTAGAGTCAAAATTTTGTTTAGGCATTTCCGATTGTCGAATAATATTTTCTACTGAAGAGGCGTCTATAGCTCCTAGAGATAAGGCTTTTTCCACTCCTTTTAGAAAACTTTCTTTCGAATATTTCCTCCCTAATATAACTACTTGAACAAATAAACGATTAGCCTCCCTCGAAGGGTGTTTATCAAAAAGACTACTCCATACGCGCATAAGTCGTTCATCAAACTGATGATCCTTAACTGCTTTGCAATCCCAAAGAGCCGAAGGCTTCTATTGCAATTGATCAAGGTAATGATCTAAAATTAGGGAGTCTTTTGCCTCCTATTCTCTTTTATGCTCAGCTATAAGATTTTCTTTATCGTAGATTTGAATCTTAAAAATAGTGAGGGATACCCTTACATTAGAACCTACATATTTTTCAGGAACGGAGTAGTCGTGATTATCTACAGTGATCAATTGACAAGTATCTACCCGACTAGAAGCCCACTTTCTCCAGGCCTTTCTAAGGACTAAAGGAGATAAGAGAGTTTTTAGTTTATCATAATTAAAAGAGAGCTTTTGACCTGTTTTATAATGTGTTCTATTAGGAATGTCTTGGAGGCTACTCATCTCCAAGTACTTATTTGATTCATCCCAACTTGAGAAGTCTGGAAGTCCGTGGAAGAAGTTTCTTCGACAATATCCTACTCCATTTTCAACAGATCCTTTTTCATTTCCTGAGGCAGGATTACAAAAACGACTTTCAAATCCATAGTGATCTTCCAATGAATGGGAAAAGCTGGTTTGCTTTCTTTCTAGCCCAATCACTTTTTTAACCAAAACACTATCATTGTCATAAACTACTTGAGGAAATATACCTCCGAAAAACTCAAAGGCTCTTTCATGAAATTCTCCCCAAGCCTCAGAAGATTTAATAGGAAATACCTGACAGTAACGAAGAACTTCTCCTGGAACGCTTGCTACAAAAAGATAGGCTAGGCTCCGTTCCCCATTAATAATTATATCTACTTCTCCATGGTCAACCTGTAGAGATGAACCTAAGGAAAAACTTAAGGGTAAGTAGGTTTTGTTTTTTGCAATTCCCAGATCCTTGCGTTGTTTCTTTACAAGTTTTTCCATTCCCTTTATTGATCCACTATAAATCCCTCTCTCTTTTAGAGATAACGCAAGTCTTTTTCTGTAAATTCTAAGATCTTTCTTCCCTAAGTCTGGTTTTTTCTGTTTTTTTAACGACTCTTTCGCGCCATCCCTTTTGATTTATAGCAGATCAAGGTCTAGACGTGTCAAGGTTCCCCTTCGGTTCACTT
>CAMDHO010000070.1 GCA_945898205.1 Chlamydia trachomatis
ACCCTCATACTGGTGGTGTAAAAATCCAACCAGCTCAGTATACACGTCTCATCAGTCAGGCAAACGCCTATGCAATTACACGTCCGTGGAACTCTTCTCGTAAACTACAGCTACGGTTTAGAGGACACTTTTGCTACATCGAATTTGAAGAGAGTGACGGAAGAATTTCTCCCGCTGGAAGACTTCGTTATCTAGGGGATTCTTGGTCTGCTGCAGTGTACACTTACGGAAGCGTTAGCTACCTGACCTGCTGCTTATCTAGCAAGAAAGAATCTGGAACTTTTAGGGAAGCTTCTTTAAAAATGGCAAACGACTGCTCATTGGCATTTTCTTTAAATTCCTCTGAAGGAAAGAAAATAGGAATTTCAGCCAAAGACTCTTTTGAGCTAATCGCCTGTGAAACGACAGCCTCTAAAGGAGAAGAAAGAACCTTTATCATAATAAGAAAACTCTCCATTCTACGTAAAAAACAAACACAAAATATCAGGATAGCCCCTTAATAGACTAGCATCTTTAAAACTATTTTTTATAGATTCAGAATAAAGTAAAAATAATAACTTTGTCCACTCTAATACATAAACATTCATTTTTCGAAAATCTAAACTGATTGCTATAAATCAAGTAGTTAACTACTTAATTAGTTCAATGCTGTCAACTTAAGAGCAACTAAAAGATTTCATCGATTTATTCGAAAAAATCAGCTCTACTCTAAATAAAAAAAATTCATTCCTCTTCCTTAAAAAAAGGAGTTATTTATAAATACTGGAACATTCATTTTATTTTATAATAAATTTCATCTCGATACAAACGGGTTGCATAAACATACCCTTGAGATTCTAAAAAACACCTATATTCAAAATCATGATAAATGTTTTCTACGACAATCACCTTAATGTTATATTTACTATAATCAATAGATTTGAGTATTTCTAATTCACCACCTTCTGTATCAATACTTAAAAAGTCAACCTCATAAATTTTATATTGCTCCAAAATATCATTTAGGAGACAACAGTCTACCGAAATGACTTGAGCTGAATGATCTGCAATCACATTTTGAACACCCCATTTTTTTGCATGCTGTTCACTATACTTGTCTAATAATCCCGATACCCATGAGGTAGGATGCGAAACAAATTGTTTCATTCCTTTTTCATTACTAATACATTTCTGCAAACAAACAGAATTTCTATTTCTTATTAACTTTTCATAGGATACTGGGTTAGGTTCAAAACAAATCCCTTTCCATTTGAGTTGATTTTCAAAAAAACAAGTGTTGCTATAAAGGATTCCTTCATGAGCTCCAATATCAATAAAAAAACCAGCCGGATTATTAATGAAAAAATGTTCATAAACATACTTATCTTGACCATTTTCCCCATAAAATGTCATCTGCCCCTGGGCTAATACAGAATACAACAAAAAACAGAAAATCGATTTAATCATACTCACATTTCCTTTATTTATAGTAATTCATTAATTACGGCTTAATCCACCATCTAGTTTCCCATCCTTCATAATAGAATCCACAACTATCTGGATGAGTCTGAATACTTTTTTGTGAAACCCATCCTTTCATAAGATCAAATATAGAATGATAGTATTCTCTCTCTGAATTATCCAACATTAGAATACCTCCTTTTTTAAGCAGCCTAATACTCGAACTTAAGCAAGCTTTTCTATTCCGACCATCAACAATGATAAAATCAAAATATTCATCAAAAAACTGATCACAAATAGAATTATATGGGATATTCATCCGATATAAAAAAACTTCAGAACGCCTTTTTTCAGAATAAATAATTCTACTAATTAGACTATGCCAAGCTTGATCATGCTCAACTGAATGTAATTCTTTAACTCGATCCGAAAGCCAGATTGTTGAAGCCCCACTTCCGAATTCAAGAACTTTAGCACTAGAATTCTTTTCAAAATAAATCCCCATAAATTCTATCGCATCTTCAACGAGCCAAGGAACTGGACGTATATTCGACGTTAGAGAATTCGACATAACTAGAAAAAACAAAAAAGCAAATAATACGCGCATCAAAAAAAACCTTTACATACTCTATAATGACAACAAATAATCTTCTCGAGCTTTCCTCATTAACAACAACCAATAGTCTATGTGAAGTTTTTCTAAACAAAACTCCCTTTCTTTTAATTTTTCAAATTCCTCATCCAAATAAGTCTTGGTTATAGAAGCCATATCTTTAACAATAATGACTGGCAAATCTTTATAAAGCTCATTAATCCCATAAGATTCTACTACAGGGATCGAACCCGCATACAAAGCTTCCCAAGTCCTATAACAATCAATATTAAATCCTCTTGGACTTAGGACAAATCGGGACTCTGCTAAATCTGACATATAAATATCGAATCCTACATTTCTTGAAATCTTGCAAAATTTTTTTTCCTGAAATGTTTTTGCAACAGAAATCCTTGACTCATGGGTTAGCTCTATATTAAGGTAAGTATGATTTATTTTTTCTTTGAAGTAGCTTTCCTTGGAAAGCGCATTAAAATACTCCCCGACCAACAAATGAAATGAATCAGGATTAAACCAACAAAGGCCTAAGGGAATACAACACACTTTAGGATGCTCTAAAATAATATTTCTACCAAACCACTTTATAACTTTTTCATTTTGTATATAAGGAATAAATCTATCATCAATTGTACCTGAACCATTAGATGTTACTATAATAAATGGGCACTTAATCTTAGGAAAAATTTCCAATAAAAAAAAATCTAAATACGCCATACTCACAAAAATAGAATTTCCCGGACGTATTACACTAGGATTAAATTCTACTGAGGTTTCATCTACTATAAAATCACAAAAAAACCTAAAAGTATCACCACTCAAAAGAGGAGCGCTTCCTTTTCTCTTTTCTGGATCTCTAGAAACATACGGGGTGTGCCTTACAACTTCAGGAATAGCTATAGCAAGAGAGCCTAATTTCTCATTTCCGAAAACCAATTGAAAATTAACTAAAAAGACAGCTGCAGAAATAATTAAATATTTACAATTCAAAACTACCTCCTATATCTAAATAAGATTCATATTAATCCATGTATCTACAGCAGTTCAATATACATATAATCAATCATTTACAAACCTACCTTTTATCCAAGATATTGGTCGAGTTGTCTTATCAGACCTAAATTCATCTAATCTTTTAGAGTGTACATGCAAGTTAAATATTTTACATTCAAATTGATGATATCGCAAATATGGCGAGTAAAAATTCTTTTCATCCGACTTCCAAATAATATCAAAAAGTCTAGGATCAAAAATAGTTCCTTCACAAATACTATCTTGTCTTGATAAAAAAACTCCCAACGTTGCTGCATCAAAAACACAAGAAAATTCTTCTGAATACTTACAAAAATCAAACTTGTTTTTTGCTCTATGCCCTAACTTACTAATAAAACTATCGTGATTCAGACTTTTTACATACCACAAAGGTAAAATAGGTAAATGATCAATCACAGTTACCCCCATTTCCTCCTTTAAAATACCAGGAAGTCGCATATCGTTCTTTCCTCTTGAAGCATTCCTTGCTATACAATCTGATAGAATTCTGGAGGCCCCTTCATTTTTAAAAAATACAACACTACATACTGCCACATAATCATTAAGAAAAGGTATCGCTATAGATTGGTACATTTCGGTAAAAACGGGCAGCTTTTCTCTAAAAGAACCGTAAATCATTACATCACTTTCAATATGAAATATATTCTCTAAATCTTGCTGTTTTATTAGTTCGTGGACAATCAAAAGTCTTTCCGTAGTGTACCTCCAAAAGAGATCAGTAAATGGAGTTTCTCTTAGAAATCTTTGATGCTGTTCAGACTTGGGAAGCGTTTCTATTGCAATTCCTTTTACATTCAAAAAAGAAAGGTTTTCTTTATCTTTATGAAGAGCTTCGGCATTTCCACAAATGTAAATGTCTTCGTCAGGATTATGTAATCGTGCTTGATTAATACTTTCAATTAAATAATTAGGCAACGAACTTCCAATATGGACATACAAAATATTAAGTTTTTCTTCTGCAAAAGTTACACTATAGAAAAGTCCCACTATAGCTAAAAAAAACCATTTCTTCATTTTTATTCCTCGTTGTATTTGCCTTTAATTTCTTGAATAACTAACGGATCTGATAAAGTAGCGATATCTCCTACTACACGATCTTCAGCAATATCTCGAAGAAGTCGTCTCATAATTTTTCCACTACGCGTTTTAGGCAAATCACAAATGAAAATGATTCTTTCAGGTCTGGCAATAGCACTAATTTTCTTTACCACATGCTGTTTCAGCTCATTCTCCAAATCAACACTAGATTTAAACTTTTCCTTAAGAGTTACAAAGGCCACAATTGCCTGCCCTTTAATTGGATGCTCAATAGCTATTACGGCAGCTTCTGCTACGCTTTGGTAATCAACAAGAGCGCTTTCAATTTCCATAGTTCCTAAACGATGCCCAGAAACATTGATTACATCATCAACGCGTCCTGTCAACCAAAAATAACCATCACAATCTTGCTTGGCTCCATCCCCTGTAAAATAATGCCCTCCATCCCACTTTTTCCAATAAGTATCTTGGTAACGAATAGGATCCTTATGAATTCCTCTCAACATGGAAGGCCACGGAGAAGTAATTGAAAGATATCCAGAAGATTGAGAATTACCATGCTCATCTAAAATAGCTACATCAATACCCGGCAAAGGTTTTGTTGCACTTCCTGGTTTTAAGGGGGTTTGTCCGGGAATAGGCGCTATCATAATACTTCCAGTTTCTGTTTGCCACCAAGTATCCACTATAGGACATTTCTTTTGTCCAATATGATTATAATACCAGATCCAGGCCTCGGGATTTATTGGTTCCCCAACTGACCCTAAAAGACGTAAAGAAGAAAGATCACAGCCTTTGGGCCATTCATCTCCCCACTTCATAAAAGTGCGAATCGCTGTGGGGGCTGTATAAAGAATAGTAATCCCATATTTTTCAATGAGCTTCCAAAACCGATCCCTCTCAGGGAAATCTGGAACTCCTTCATACAGAAGCTGTGTCATTCCATTTGAAAGGGGCCCATATACGACATAACTATGCCCTGTGACCCATCCAATGTCTGCAGTACACCAATAAACATCTGATGGTTTAATATCAAATACCCAACGTGTAGTGACTGTGGTTCCCACCATATAACCACCTGTTGTATGAATAATCCCTTTTGGTTTTCCCGTAGTCCCTGAAGTATATAAAATATACAGCTCATCTTCAGCGTCCATAGCTTCAGGAATACACTCGGTTTCAGCATCATTCATCAGCTGATCATACCAATAATCTCTTTCTGTTTGCATACTAACAAGCTGATCTGTGCGCTTTAATACAACTACGTTTTGTACACAAGGAGCATTCTTAAGTGCTAAATCAGCAGTTTCTTTTAACTGAATAATTTTACCCTTCCGAAATCCCCCATCTGCCGTAATAAGTAATTTAGCTTCTGCATCTAGGATTCTATCACTTAAGGCTTCTGCAGAAAAGCCAGCAAAAATCACAGTATGAACAGCTCCAATGCGGGCGCAACTAAGCATTGCAAC
>CAMDHO010000071.1 GCA_945898205.1 Chlamydia trachomatis
GCTGGCGGTTTCGATAAAAGATATTCCTTGGCTCTTCCTTGACAATGCCTTCTTTACCACTTCTATTTTAAACTCTTTTGAATACTTTGTCTGCATATTGCTGATTCCTTTAGTTTAGCTAAAAGCGACAACTACGCTGACATAGGGGGCAAGTACAGGTCTTCAAGTACAAGCTGTATTAGATGAAAATGAATATGAATCTGGACGTGAAATTTGTGATGATGAATTTTCCGCTTTGAGCATTCATGGGGACGAATTTCATCCGGAATGGAACTACACAATAAGACCTTATACTTGGACTAAAGTGTAGCAGTTATTTTTGCCCAGTCCCTTACCTAGGGATAAATCAAAAAGAAATCTCAAAAAAACTCTCGATTTTAAAATAGGAAAGTTCTCGATTTTATGTTGCGGAAAATATACTTCGGACGCGGTCGCAACGAATTCGAACCATTGCGCATCTAGAAATGAAGGTGAAAATCCCCTGTCATTAGAGTATACCGATCTATAAAGTATTATCTGAAAAGATTAAAGAACTGAAGGCTTTGGGACTCTTCAATGAAGAAATTTCGATAAGATTGAAAATCAATAAAAAAACTGTCGCAAAAGGATTGCTTTATTAACATTCTCTAGAAATCACACCTCTAACCTCTCTAACGATTTTGAAGTCATCCAGCGACGCCAAAAAAGGTGTATGATTTGGATTTAAAGAGCTAAGAATAATTGAATCCCCATCCTTTTGAACTTTCTTGATCAAGACTTCTCCATTATTCACACATATTATAAGAGGAAAGGTCCCAAGACTATCTATTCGTCTTCCTATGACAAAATCCCCTTAATTAATTTTAGGAAACATGGAATCTCCTCTAGCTTTCACAAGAAAACCTTCTGAAGATGGAAAAGAGAGCAATCTGGTTGCGATGGGAATCCGATCCACCGGAGTTCCCTCTAAAAAAATCCCATTTTGTCCACACTGTGCAAGACCATACAAATTTAACCATGCAATCTCTTTTTCAGGGCCTTAATTCAAAACTTGATAATCTCGAGGATTGTGCGGATTTCTCTTTAAGAATCCATTTTTCTCAAGTTGAGACAAATGGCGCACCACTCCGCTAGTCGAAGAAATGCCCAACATAAACTGCATTTCGCGAATTGTAAGCAGCCTATCTGAATTTTTTACGAGTATTTCAAGAAGTTGCTTTTGTGTCTGATGAAGTTGCTTTTCTTTCATACCCGCATTTTTGCATATTCAACTTAACCTGTCAAAGGAACAAAAAAAAGAACAGAATTCAATTTTCCACGTTTTGATGCTTATCGAAAATGAGACCTAAAGCTATATTAAATTTTTTGTTAAACAACGAGGACAGTTTATGAGCAAAGCATCGAATACACTCGATTCTATTTCAACAATACCCAGCAAAGCAGAACAAGAACATCATCTAACATTTGAATCTCTAAAACAAGAGGAATCAGAATCGGAATTTTGGAGTGCCCGTAAACTAGCTAAGGCTCTTGGATATTCAGGATATCGCAATTTTATTATTGTTATAGAAAAGGCAAAAAAGGCGTGCAACAACAGCTCACACGATACTGTGGATCATTTCGTTGATGTCACCGAAATGATCGAACTTGGCAAAGGCGAAATGGATTGTTTTTTAAGAACTAGATCTTCCAGTCTCTTCTGCAACTCCAGCTCTTCTCTTTCTAAAGTTTGCAGACCTTCAGTCAATATTTGTTGTGGATTTTCAATCACTTTACCTTCTTACCTAAACAGCTATTTTAATAAGACCTGCTGTATGTGAAATAGGCAAAAGCTTGCCATTTTTCAAAATAGGCTTTACGTGCTCAACTGTTTTCCTGTTCTCTTCAACCCACAAATCATACTTTTGCTGTAAATTAAGCCAAAATTGAGGAGTAGTATCAAATGCCTCTGCTAAAAAAATCGCTAACTGAGGAGTTATATTGGCCTTACCAGCTCTAATTTTAAACAAAGTATTCCGAGCTATACCTAAGTGATCTGCAAGCTTTTGCAAATTTAAATTAAGAGGTTTAATGTAATGTTCCTCTAAAATTTCTCCGGGATGCGTAGGTTTTCTTTTCTTAGTCTTCATTGTTACCCCCTTAATGGTAATCTATTAAATCTATATCAAAGGCCTCACTATTTCCAAAGCGGAAAATAATAGTCCAATTGCCATTCACATGGACTGAGTAAAATCCCTTAAAGTCTCCTTTTAACGGATGAAAGTCCGATCCAGGAAAGTTCATATCTTTAAGATCTACAGCGCTATCAAGACGGTCTAAAATAAGCCCGATCTTTTTTAACAACGAGGCATTTAATCCTGCCTTAGAACCTGTTTCAAAAAACTTCTTCAGTTCTTTATGTCGAAAATTTTTAATTGCCATATTTTCTCATGTATACTTTCATTGTAACCTTATAGGTTACAATATTGTCAATTCAAATTTTGCAAAAAATCATAAAAAAAAATGAAAAGCTCTTTCAAAAAGATTCAATCAAAAACGAATGTATGAGCTAGCGTAGAAAGTCTATTCGGAAGAAAATTGATATAAAAAAACCTCTATAGAAAACCCTAGAGGCTAAATCGGACGCGGTCGCAACGAATTCGAACCATGTCCGAGGTCTCGATGCAGGTGAAAATCCTCTGCCATCAGACATTACCAATGTATCAAATCTTGGCGCCAAAAACCAAAGAGTTAAAAGCTCTTGGACTATCCAATAAAAATATAGCTTTAAGGCTGAAGATCCATAACAAAACGGTAGTAAAGGGACTATCTTATTAGTCCTGGCTTAAGAAACAAGGAAACAAGCATCCTTTTTTCGGACTCTTTTTCAATCGCTGATCATCAAGAATAAATCCCTTTCTCTTGCTTTTGGAGACCTGCAAAGCGAACTTTTCCTGCATCAAAAGTTTCCGTATCACATTTTTTCTTGCCGGCCCACCTTTTCATCTCTTTGTGCTCTTGGTGCAAGGGATCATTGATGATTTGTAAAAAATTCTCGTAGCCAGGAATTCCTCCACAATCCTCGGGAGGGCCTTCCCGTTTTCCGTCTAAACAAACAGGATATTTTTGATGGGTAGACTTGAAAAGAATCTTTTCATACTGAATACGGTGATTCCAAGAATCCCCATAATCATAGATATACAGCATAGACCTCCTTTCTTCCGAGAAATAGCCGTAGATGGGGATCTCCCATCCTGGCAGTGTAACAAAGTCAATAGGAATTTCGTCATATGTGTGTTCTGGGATTCCGATGATTTCTCCTTTTCCTGTTTTGGGATTGGTTGTTTCAAAGCTATGTAAGTGAGAATTAGTCCATCCAAACGCATCTTGTATGGCCATATGCAAATTCCAAAAACTATAATTTTCGGGAACTTGAATCACACGCCAAATTTCTGGAGAGATTCCTTCGATCGCAATTCTGAACTGATAAACATGTTTAAATTTTGAACTCATAACCTGTACCTCTTAATAATCCCATATGGCGGTATAATCTTTAGAATCAATCATTGTACTTAAAAGCGATAGTAGCAGAGGCGATGGCTGTTCTTTTTTCAGAGCTTCACAAGGAATCCTGACATACAAAGGGCCATCACTTAAGCCACCGACTTTATAGGGTTGAAAAAAAATGATTAGAAATTGATCAGCAAGAACAAACAGATGAACATCTTCTTGTCTGAGTGTTGTATGAAGTGGGTTGTCTCCAAAAAACCAAGAAACCGATTGGGTCTTTAAGTCATCCTCACAATATTTCCGTAAAAACTCTTTCTGTCTTGGAGTTGGAAACAAGTCTCCAAGTTTAACTTCTTGGAATTTCCCATGAATCTTAAAAAGAGTCCTTCCTTCGTATCGAGTCCATGGGTGAGGAAGGTGCTCATATACATGTACTTCTCCAAAAAGGCTCACAACATCTTTTGAGAAAAATACCGTTCTAAGCGAGTAATTAACATGAAAAGGACTTTCCTCCACATCTCCTTCTACAATTGATAGGAGAAAATTCTTCTTAATGGAATTGAGGTCGTCTATGGAGACACCCTTTCTCTTCTCTTGGCAACCGATCAATAAAAGCAAACTACAAAGTGAAGCAATCCTGGTAATCATTAGGTTACATCTATAAAAAATTGACTACCGTACTCCGAGCGAAGGTAGGTTGTTCCATTTTTTAGACGAACAATCGTAGCATGCAATTTCCCCTCTTCCGCTAATTTTAAAGCCGCTTCCTTTGATAACCAAGATTTATTGACTAAATACTCTGTGATAACTCCGTGTGTTTTGTGTACCTTTGAGATGTACCATTTTTCTATCAGATCTTCCCTTCCAGCTTCCCATCCTTCAATACGCTCAACTGCCGATCTCAATCGATCAAATTCAGCCTGCGCTAAATCCTTGATGTATTTATTAGAATCAAGCTTAGAGATGGAAAGGATCATACGTCGATATTCTTGAGCATTATCCTTATCGTATTTTTCAGGAAATTCCGTTATCGTAAGATTGTGATAATTAGCACTTTTTAGCAAATCAGTTAAGGCATTTCTTCCCATCGTTTCCGTTGGGAATACGGCCATTCCGTTTGCCTTTCCTATCGCTCCACGTCGAACAGCAAATCCTCGTTGAATATATACCATGTTTCCGGGGTTATTATTCCTCCATGCCTTTGTTCCTCCACTTCGAATAGTCATGTTTCCCTTTTCATCGAAATATTGAACAGTATAAGACTTAGATCCATAATTTGGAGGGCCTTCTTCAGCTCTTACAAAAACCATTTTACATTCACCTTTTTGAATTTCTTTGACCTTGCTTTTTTTAATTTTACTCATTCAACACAAATATTGCTTTGGGGTCTTTTTTATAAGTAGCAATTCTTTGCAATACACCCTCATCCTGCAGTATTTTTAATCGATCTCTTGCTGCACGGGCCGAAATATCCCAGATGCTTGCTGCTATTTTAGTCGTGATAACCTTTTCTTTTTTTAGGTATTTCACGAGGATCTCCCCCCATGGCAATTGTTTGACCTTTTTCACTCGTTTTGAAAAAAGTGTCACTCGGAATTGATTATTTAATTCTATGATCTCGGGTAGTTTCAATCCTTGACGTTCACATATTCCAAACATTCTTTGAATTCCTGAACCCCATTGCTCAATTAAATTTAGTTCTCGAAATACGCGTCCTAAGACACGATTGCGAAGACGAGAAAAACCGGCTAGTGTTAAAAATCGTTTAGAATGACCCACCCCCAATCGCTGAGAATGACCCTTTTGACGATTCCGTCAAGCTATGCCCATTTGGCGATCAGTAGAATGACCCACCCCCAACAATCACTGAGAATGACCCACCTTCTTGACCTAAAATTCTCAAAATAGGTTTGCGGAAGTTAATTTAGTTTATTTCTGATTTAATTACATCCTATTATTTAGATTTTGAGTTTGTGTTACATCGGTTATGCTACTCGGCAAGTCTATTGCTAGGACCGTTAAGAGTAACCTCAATTCCTCTATGTACCAAGCGAT
>CAMDHO010000072.1 GCA_945898205.1 Chlamydia trachomatis
ACATAGTATGACTAATCAAAGCTCAAACGAGACAATCAAAAAATTATGTGTAGAGCTTAACGAATCTGAAACTATTTTTCCCGGGACCAATCTACGGCTTTTTTATGAATTAGTCTCTTTGTGAAATCCCTGAGATCAGGATGTCTGAAATTACATTCCGAGAAAGGAATAGGCCTAGTCAATTCCCTTGAAAAATGGTTAAAACACAATCCCACCGCAAGGCCAGGGGATAGGGCTGCTGCTGAAAATATGATTAAAGATTTACATAATGCCTTGGGAGAATGAGATGAAAGAAATAACAGATAAGAGTTGCATAGAATTAATAAAAGAAAAATTTCCAAAATTTCTTCCTGGGAATCCTATGTTAGTTATTGGGGGTTAGATCTGGGAATTATCATGAAGATATTGCCTTTTGGTGAATATGCTATAGATGTGATAAAATCTAATGATGAAATTGAAGTTAAAAGAATTTTCGATTTTGTTGAATTTTTACTTCACGCTGGAGATGAATCAGTTCAAACTGCTATGACAACAGGATTTTTGGAATATTTGATGAACAATGATCCAGATGAAATTAAATTCAGTAAATTCGCTAAATACCTAGGAGAAAATGCCATTGGTTATTGCAAGGCATGGGATGAATTCACGGGAGTTAGAACTGAAGGTCTTTGGTAGCGTGGAGATTTTGGTTAGGAAAAAGAGAAATGTCTTTTATAAGACGATCGGAAGAAAAATAGAGGAAGAGCTCCAAGCCGGAGGAGAATCTTCTCTTCAGTTCGAGTATACCTATGAAAATGGCTATCTTAAAGAACTCAAAGACCCCATACAGCCTATCTATGCTTATTTCTATGATTTAAGCAGGTTATCTCAAGAAGATGTTAATGGATGGAGCCGTACATATAGTTATGATCTCAGCGGCTCTCTTAAATCTAAGTCGACACCACTAAGTAGTGCAGTCACCGGTTATAACGTTTCTTGCCTTCTCAAAAATGTTCACCCGACCATTATAGTAGCAGGGAGTTCATTCCAAGAAATCCTCGAGTAGGATCTGCCGGTTCACAGAATAAATGCATCATTTAGAGCGATTATTCTGTGAACCGGCAAAACTTCTGGGAAATTAGGTTGAAATGAAATAAAACGCACACATAACCTAAAAATATACTCAAATAATTATTTAAAACTTCGAAATAATCACATTTTACTTAAGCAAATAAAACCATATCACCATTATCAGCATCTTTAAAATAAGTTTAAAAAATTAAAATAGACTTAAAACACTTTTAATTTTACAGTTTAAATAAACAATCAGAACACTATAAAATCTTAGCCTCACATTAATTTTAACATGCAAAGATATAGATGATACCTATAAATAACAAAATAACTCCTTACTCCTTACTCCGATGCAAAGACTGAGGAATTCAAAGAATCCCATTTAAGAGAATCCACACCTCACTCTTATCAAAAGGCTATTCATGATTCAGAAAAAAATAGATCTAAATTTCCTAGTTTTTTATGGAAAGCGACCTGTTTTAGCTTTTGCTTATCTTCAAGCGTAGGAGCTTATTCACCTATAGAGCTTGCTTTATAACAAGAATTGTGTTTAAAAAACAAAAACTTTACACAAGCTCATCAACATATAAACCTAGCGTATCAGACATTAAATCAAAGCCCTTTATTCGCCTTAGACTTCTTAGTTAAAGCCGCTAAACTCCATTATCCATCAACTGCAATAGCACTTACAAATTTGATAGAATCCAACAGTCTCTCCCCTGAAAAAATCAACTACTTCTTTACATCTATCAAAGAAACTTTGAACCTACATCGATATCAAGACATTGATCATCAAACAATTCAAATTACAAATCTCACACGTCTTATCGATTTAGACAATCCTGAATACCCACCCATTTCAGAGGATGCCCATCTTCTAATAAATTTAGTTGTTCAACTTTTAGAGAATCTACAAATCGATTACCACAACATCCAACACACGTTAGAAGTTGTGTTAGGAACGACTCAGGCTATGCTTCAATACTCTAAAGAAGATCAGATAAAAGACCCAAAAAAGATCCTACTCCCTATTGTTGCGGCTCTTTTTCATGACATCGGATATTCTAATGCAAAAGAAATAATCTCTTTTATTCAAAATCTTTCTAGCTCCGACTAGTCCGACCTATTTCTCTCTGCAAAAGACGAGACATTTTTAAACAATTTTGAATCTCTAATTAAATCTATGGGAGAAGACACCTATCTTACAGGTGCTGAATTACATCTATATCACGTTTACCTGTCTCAAGTTCTCTTAGCTTTAATTTTGAACACTCTTCCAGATACTTTTAGCCATAAAGAATTTCTTCTATCTACTGATTCTTTAGAAAAAATCAATGCAATGATTTCTTTAACTGATATTAAAGCCGATCCTAAAAAATACAGAGAAAAAAGTCGCGCTTATTTGGACTCCCAAGACCCCTTAATTGCAGGAGAAAGTTTAGCAACCAGTGATTTACTTACCCAACTGTCTACCTCTGACAGATTAGGTAAGAACTTAGCTCTATACCACGAATTTTTTCTAGGAGGAGACGGAAAGCCTTGGCACAGCGGACTGGCTCTAATAAAAACGGCGACATCCTTTTACGAGTATTTTGCAAAGAAACTCTTTAATATCGAAGTATTCTCCTACTTAGACAAGCATTTTCAATCAACTCCTTCTCTAGGCAATCCGTATCGAGCTGGCCTTGAGCTAAATTTTTTTCTTTCCAAACCCTTCGAACCTATTTATGAAAAACTAACTTCTTCTAAAATAATTTCAGACCAAGACATTTTGGTTTTAAATGGTTTGCATATAAATGGACTAAAAAAAGAAGTCGTAGATTTATTTCTTGCAACTCAAATTTTAAGAAACAATCTTTTACTTCCTGAAGACCTTAAAGAATCCTTAGATAATCTTTTAAAAAATAAAAAGTCCATTTTAGAAATATCTATTGGGGATGAAGTTCGAATTACCCTGATGATCGACGCCGCACTTCGAGGCAACAGCGAAGACATAATCGAATTATTATCCTCTTTATATAAACCTGAATTACTAGTTTCTCGCTCTTTTGATTTTTTAACAGCTATTCAAAAAATGAAAGACCATCCTAAAAAAGAACACCTACTAGAAGTTGCTAACCAACTAGTTAAAAAAATCCCTCTAGACTCAACTGGCTTAACTGAACTAGAAAACGCTTTAACCCTCATTACAACGTCTCCTTCCGAATAGCCTGCGTAAATTTTAATAAGAAGCCCGCTATTATGCAGTCTTTCTTAAGGAGATTTACTAAGAGAAAATGCAAAAGAGACTTAAATATCAAATCGCTTATTCTAAGACCATTTCCCAGTTTTCCTCTATTGACAGAGAGCTCATAAATGGCTTATGTTAGGGAAAACGCATAGAACAAATTAGGCTTTAATGAAAGAGCAAGCATTGGGGATCAGCGATTACAAAAAAATTATTGAAAACAAATATTCTTATATTGATAAAACTTTATTAATTCAAGAATTGTCTTTCAATGCCGAAGTGTCAGTAATTCCAAGACCCAGACGGTTTGGTAAAACTACTAATCTGTCCATGCTCTACTATTTTTTTAGCAATAGAGAGGAAGATAATACTCACCTATTTCAAGAATATAAGATTTGGAATCCCGATTGCCTAGATCGCTTAGGTCGTAGTTGCCAAAGCTTAATGGGACAGTTCCCTGTCATTTTTATGACTTTAAAAGGAATCAACCAAGATAATTGGGAAGACGCCTATAAAAAAATTGCATCGTGCCTAGCCATTGAATTTGAAAAACATCGATTTCTCTTAGAGGCGATATCTTCCGATGGAAAGCCTCTTTTATCCGATACAGAAAAAGCAAAATTTCTCTCCATCCTTAAAGAAACTTCCTCTTCTGGACATAATGAATTAAGTCTTCAATTGCTCATCCTTTGGCTTCATCGTTACTATGATAAACGGGTAATTTTTTTACTCGATGAATATGATGCTCCTATTCATGCAGCCTATCTACACGGTTATTATGATAAGATGGTAGTATTTATGAGGAGTTTTTTAGGAGATGGACTTAAAGACAATCCATTACTGGAAAAAGCCGTAATCACAGGTGTTTTACGAGTCGCTAGAGAAAGTGTTTTTTCCGGATTTAATAACGCCACTACTTACACTATCCTGGACGGAGCCTTTGGAGATAAATTTGGTTTTTTAGAAGAAGAAGTAGAAAGTCTTTTAGAAGAAGCAGGTCTTTCTTCAAAGATGCCCCAAGTTCGTGAATGGTATAATGGATATGACATAGGGGGACTTTCTATATATAATCCTTGGTCCATCCTTCAGTATCTAGGCAATAAAACACACATATTACAACCCTACTGGGTCAACGTGAGTTCCAATGAGATCATTAAAAGACTGCTTTGGACAGGCTCTAGATCCTTAAAAAGAGATATGGAAAGACTTTTACTCGGTCAATCTATATCGAAAGAAATTAAAGAAGGAATTGTATTTGCTGATTTAAAGTCACAAGAAGATGTTGTATGGAGCCTATTTTTCTTTAGCGGCTATCTCACTCTTGCCGGCAAAGCAGAACCGAGCGAACCTAAAGAGCTCAAAATCCCTAATAGAGAAGTCTTGGAGCTTTATAAAGAGATCGCAAAAAACTGGCTTAAAGAGTACTTGGATAATACGGAAGATCTATCAGATATGCTGCAAAGTTTGGTTACAGGAAATATTCCCGTGTTTGCCAAAATATTTCAAATGCTTGTTGTTAATGTCATGAGTTTTCATGATGTCCCTAAGGATATCTCAGAAAGTGTTTACCATGCATTTGTACTTGGCCTGCTCGTAGCTTTAGAAAAGACCCATGAAGTGAAATCAAATCGGGAAAGTGGGTTTGGACGATATGATGTTTGTATAATTCCAAAAAATGTCCATGAACTCGGTATTGTAATAGAATTTAAAAAGGTAGATCTGGAAGAAAAAGAAGATCTAGAAACGGCGGTCGATCTTGCCTTAGAGCAGATCCGAGAAAAGCAGTATGTTGCAGAGCTTCATAGTCGAGGAGTTGCGCGTGTATGCACCTTAGGTATCGCCTTTCAAGGAAAAAAAATTCTTGTAAAAAAAGGAACTGAAATATAATTGTGTTTTACTTTGAAAAGTAAAATTAGTCTCTCTTTTCCTGCTCATTTTAGCACGGCGTTTTCACTAAAAATATTTGACAGTTTTTCAGGAAAATCACCTTCAAATCAACACATCCTCTAGCTATCTTTTTAAAAAACAAAATCTTTTATTTTTAAAAGAACATCACTAATTTTCATCACAACTCTTCCATCCTCATTCC
>CAMDHO010000073.1 GCA_945898205.1 Chlamydia trachomatis
CGAACTCTAGGAAGGCAATAAGGGCAACTGTTCTTACCTTCTTTATCGATGGAATGCAAATGTTTATGATGATGAAGCCACACTCCATCGACAGCAATATGAAACATGTTCCCAGGGAGTAAATGCTGAACATGATGATAAAAAATCTTTTGCTTATAAGCCCACTTAAAGAGAGTCATTAAAAGATCATTAATCTCATCTGGATCTAAAAGAGACAAACAATCAGTAATCACGGTTCTGTGAGGAAGAGGAGATCCCTCTTCACACCCTAAAAAATACCAAATTTTTTTCCTTTGATGCATAGATAACTTCTCAAGCGCTGCATAAAAAGAGTTAACTGACTCTCGACGAAAGAAGAATACTGAAAGTCCCCAAGAAATTATGACTTCAATCTTATATTTGGTTTTGCTTGGATCTCTAAGATCTTTGATTTTTTGCAGCAGCTTACGAAGTTTAATGTGTTTGAGTAACCTGATAAGTTTTGCTACGGAAAAATCTGTTTGATTTTCTGTCGAAGGTTCAGAAGGAACTTTAAAATTAAGACGGTTCATGAGAATCTTTTGGCGAAGGTTGTTTTTTGATGGGAAAACGGCTTGATGCCCGTCTATGTAACTCTATTTGATTTTCAGTCTTTTTAGAGTTGCAATAGCTACATAAGTCGTTAATAATAAGAATATTATATCATAAAACAATACTTTTTTTGAACAAAAAAACGCCTCTAAAATCATATTTAGAGGCGTTTTCTTTAATGGGAAATGTAGCTTAATGGACTTAACTTATGTCTTGGAAAAACAAGCTATTTACATATTAAATGAATTGGATGTGGAAAGATCTTTCTAAAACTTCTCATAGAGCAAGATGAATAATCTTTTTTTTAATCCTTGTTTCTCCAGGGAAAGCGAAGTCACCCACAAGTGCTGTGCTGACTGGATGCAGCAGTAAAAACTCTTTACTTTTCAGCTCTTTCCTCCTATACTCCCACGCAATCATCAATAGAAAAAACACTTTATTTAGAGCCTTTTCATGCTCCCCTTGGAAAAAATACTTATAGCAGAGACAGGCTTGCATCTATATTTCGTGCATTTGAATTCCAAAAAGATGAAGAAGCAAAACTACCTGAAACCGATGTTATTGTATACCAACCTACCTGTTGCGTGATCTCATGAGTCAACCTCTACAGATTAGAACACCCCCCAGATTTAGAATACTTTCTTAAGCACAACATTGAGTTTTTTGATGAAGGAACTCGTTTTTTAAAAGAAGATCAAACTTCGGATGTCTTTAGAAAAAACGTTACAATTTGGCTTAAAAGATATTCCCCTCGAATTAATTTCTATCTAACATGCCCATACAACATTCAAATTAATGAAGATTTAAATGCCATTTTCAAAAAAACAGACAAAATAATAAGAGAAGAAAACTATGTAGTGAATAAATTTAAAACTAATGAATTTGGTCGAAGAATTCCAATTTTAGAAATCACAGATGACACTGAAGATCTACTATCTCAAAACACTACCGATCTCGAAAAAAAAGAGGTTACTTCAGAAGAAGAAGCGTCTTACCTAATGAGACAACTAGCTGAAATGGAAATTCCATGGCATCATTTAGACGGCTGTTATTGTCGAGCCGAAATCAGCTGTCGCTTATTAAAATTAATGGAAATTCCTAACGAGAAAATTAAAAAAATATGGGTAAAAGGATCTATTAATTTTCAAAATTCTTTCAATAAAACAATGTCTTGGCAATGGCACATAGCGCCTTTAATTATCACACCGTCTGGCAAGAAATTTGTCCTAGACCCTTCTGTCAATTCGATTAACGCCCTATCTCCCTCTCAATGGATAGCCCGACTGGCTCGAGGTCAAACTAACATTCAATACGGAGAAATAGAAAGTAATTCTACATCCGACTTTCTCTCTGGAAACAAGAAAATACTGGTAACAGACTCGATATTTGAAAATTACAAAAAAGCAATGCTTACTCACAACTTCACCTCAGCTTGCCCTGAAGATTCCCTCGTTAGCAAAAGGCTACAGTTAGAGCACTCTTTACCTTTAACCGACTCCCCACCAGGCATAGACCTAGAACCTTTCGAAGGTCCCTTTACACTATTAGACTCTGAGAAAATTAAGGGTTCATCAGCTTGCACTATCATGTAAATTCTTCCTAAAGCATCGAATAAAAATACGGCTCTAGACACATAAAACTATACGATCGGCTTCAATTTTAATTTTCCGTTGCTTATAAAGAGCCCCCAAACATTTTTTAAACACTTTTTTGCTCATCAATAATTCTCTAGTAATTATTTTAGCATCCGTTTTGTCGGTAATATACAAAACTCCGTTATTTTCCTGCAGTTTTTTCACTACTAAATCCTGAGAATCGACAACATGAGCGTAACCTGATTTTTGTAGCGACACATCGATTTTACCATCTTCACGGATTTTTTCAATAAACCCCTTAACTTGATCCCCCTTGCGGAGAGGCTGGAAAATTTCATCAAAAAAGATAAGCCCAATATGAAGATTGTTAATAATTACTTGGTAGCCCAGATCTGATTGACTACCAATTAACAAGTCTACTTCATCACCTTCTTTAACAGTAATTTCTAGATCGGTTATTTCATCAATTTTAGCCGTAGCAAAAAGACGATCCGTTCTTTGGTCTAGACAGAGACAAACTATAACTTTATCCCCTTTTTGAACTCTTCCATCCTGCTCCGCAAAAGGAAGAAACAAATCTTTTTCAAGGCCCCAATCTAAAAAGGAACCAAATTTAGTAACATCTTTTACTTCTAAAACAGCAATCTGGTGTAAAAAAACCTTCGGAGTAAGAGTCGTGGCTACCATGCGATCTTCAGAGTCTGTGTATAAAAATACATCAATTAAATCATCTATATCTAAGTCATTTGGAACATACTTTTTTGGCAGTAGAACCTCTTGATCCCCATCGACAGTCCCTAAGAACGCTCCAAATATTGTTTTTTTTAAAACAGATAAGGAATTCATCTTTCCTAAATAAAGCATACACCTGCCATTTTTAATATAATTAGAAGGACAGAATACCTTAAAAGTTTTTAAAAGTAAAACACGAAACGATTCGATAATTAGATATCAGAAACACCTAAAAACCAAGAAAGCATAATCGTTCTATAAAAACATTGTTTGAAGTGATATTGCATCCACAGATCTATTTGAATCGATCTCAAAAAAATATAGCAATTGCCAATTCTGAGTTTTTTGAGCTTGTTGATTATCCGTAATATCCCATGGAGGATAGACTCTAATCGCTCGTTTCCCTCCCATCCCTTCTTTTGATATGACGCCCTTTTCATACAAAATATTTTTTGGAAAAATAAATTGACCAAAACGTTGAGAACTACGAACACTTACAATAACAAAATCAAATGGATCTGTTAAATCAAACGGCAAAATAGGCCCGCTTTCAATTCTTTTCCATAAGACAACAAACTGGCCCATCTTTGTAGGGGTTATCTTTGCTGTACGGAACTTAATTCGGTGATTATTTAAATTAAAATTACAGGCTCCATATTTTAGACTTTCTAATTCCTGAATATATTGAGTCATTACTATTTTACTAGGTTCATATATCGACACTTGAACTTCCAGAAGATCTGGATGCATCCATTCTTTTATTGAAGACACTTAGCTCTCCGTTTCAGCCTTTCATCCAGCATTCTATTATAGTAACCAGCTATTTAAACATTCACCTCTTTCTTTTCCTGTTCTTAAAACCAACCAAACCATTTTTTTTTCTTTTGAGCTTTCTCTATAGGCTTTAAACAAGAAGGATTATTTTCTACAAATGCCTTTGCCTCTGCATACGGTTCTTCTTTGATAGTAATTCCCACTTCTTTTGGAGTTTTTTTAGGGCCAAAGTAAAATACTGTTTCATGAGCCTGTAAAATGAGTCTAACTCCTTCTGGATAATCTTCCCCATATTCATTATAAAATGTAATCCTAACTCTAGCTCTATTCTGATTCCATGGAGGGTCCCTTAAGTAGGGCTTAATAGATTCATTGGTATTTATAAGTTCAACGAATCTTTCGGTAGCTCGGATCTCTAACTCTCTAGCTTCTTCTATGGATGTCTGCTGATTAAGCAAAAAACCTATCCCGATTTCATCTACATCATAAGCCATCCCCCCCCCCAGGCTTGTACACATAAGACCAAACTGATCTTTCATTTCTTTTTCAAAAATAGTAACAATATCATTAACAGACTGATTCATAATTTTTCGTTCTTCTTTAGAATGCTCTCTTTTTACAGCCATAGCGGACTCCATTGAACATATTAAGAAAATGCATAATAAAAATCTAACGCGTATGCCCATTGTAAAACCCTCTTTCTTTTCGTATGTCTTCAAGTTGCCCATGTAGTTCCTTCTGATATGTCGAGCCCATAAAACCGTGGTCCGCAATCCAAATAATTCTTTCTCTTCGTGGCGAAATGCACTTTATAAATTTTACATCATAAGTAAAACCATCTTGCTCATGAGCCCACCTACTGGTGATCCTATCTTTATCAGAATATACATTGTACGCTCTTAAGGCATATTCTGTAGGGATTTTTTGAGCTGGGGCAAAGGAAACATTATAAAATTGCTCTGTAAAGATCTGCTTTTGATCTGCCGTAAGCAGTTCAATAGCTCTTCGTCCTATAACGCCACCTTCACTATGACGCACGTCTAACCAAATCATCTCAGGATTAATTTTATGAATAGTATCCGCAATAGCCCCCATCATTTGAGCCGTATGAAGCACTGTGGGCGTTGCAATCCCCATTCTTTCTGATGTAACTCTGCCTATATCTAAATTCAGATGAGAGCAACTATTATACATTCCAAAAAGTAGGGTTCCTTCGGGGACTTTATCAATAACTGATTGGGTCATATTTCCTAATGTTTTAAAAGAAGTTTGAATTCCATTTTGTAAAGAGATCAGCCCAACAAAACCTCCTTGAGTTGGCATAATCTCAGCAAAATGGTCAAAGAGATTAACAGTTCCCGTCTTAAGCTCTTCTACAGAAAACTGCATCTTATGCCAATGGCCACAAGAAACATACTAGTCGATGCGAACTCCGTCAACTAGTGCCGCGGCTTGAATCAACGTAGACTGAAGGTTCATCGCTTGACGAAGAGAATGAAGTTGAAGCTCAAGCATAGGTTTTGCCTGCGTTTCAAGACTCGTTAAGCCAAAAAGATCAAGTCTATTTAAAGGACTATTGAGGGCATAGACATAGAGATTGGGACCATC
>CAMDHO010000074.1 GCA_945898205.1 Chlamydia trachomatis
CAAATACTATGAAAAATTTTCAGAATTTCAAGAGGGTATTTTAGATGCTCTAAAGAAAAGTAACGAGGAATGGCAAGAGGAGCTGAGCAGTTTGCTCTCATTGAATTTTCAAATGTTTCCCATAGAGAACGATGACAAGGTTGCATAGAGGGATTTTATAGGAAAACGAAAAAACTCAACGCTCTAAAGTATAATAGGCACAGCGCAGATTAGGCCTAACTTAAGAACTTATCTTTTATAGAAACGAGCTTACCTTGGAAAGCAATCCCCAAAGCTAAGATTTTTTGAATGCCTCTACTTTTGAGTTCGGTAATGTAGTTCAATGATTGAATCTGTGTAATAGCTAAACAAGCTAAAGCTTTTAAGTCTTTTTCACCTTCTGTTGCTTTTTTAAACTCTATGACAATACCAAGTCCTTCTGAATTTTTAGGAAATAAACACACGTCATATCTTCCTAAGCCACTTTCTCTATTAGATTTGATTTCATAATTTTCTTCTTGTAAAGAAGCTAGTAATCCCAGCACAAAAGCATGATAGACTCTTTCAGGTTCATCTTTAGGAACGTCATGAGAACTAAATACGTTCATGACAAGGGCTTCAAACTTAGTTGAAAAAGCCTGCACATTTCCAGCTATCAAATCTTTTAGAATTTCTGGTAAAGAAGTTGAAAATACTTCTGAGAAGTAGTCTTGAATCATATCCTGAAACAAAGTAAGAATCTCTTGGTTAGGAATAGCCAGCTTACAAGAAAATCGTGTTCTGGAAAGATTCGGAGGCTGTACTAACGTCAAATACCCACTAAATAAAAGCAGCCCCCAGATGGCTTCCTTAGAATTTTTTAAACCAGCAAAAACAAGACCCTGATCAACTATCTTGTCAATAGAGTCTCTCAGAACAAGCCTTTCAAAATCTTCTTTAAAAAACATTCCCTTCTGTAAAAGCTGTTCTTTAATTAATTCATTCCCACTTGTATGAACCCAATAAGGCTCTAATCGTTTGTGTTGTATATAATTTAAGATAGACCACGGGTTATAAATAGCATGCCGCCCTACATGATACCCATTATACCACTTACAAGCATCTTCCAACTTATTACTCATGTTATATTCTGTTAGCAAAGAGAGAACTTCTTCCTCCAGCAACCCAAATTTATCTCCAAAATCTTCACTAAATATAGTAAAATTACTAGAATGGTTGAGATCTGAAAAAATATTTTCCTTAGCAATACGTAAAATACCAGTTATTACACTCCTTTCTAAACAGTCATTGCTTTTAAGACCCCCACCTAACCAATTGCGCATAAAATTAATAATATGAGGATAATATCCATAAAAATAAGCCATATGAATCGGCGCATCATATTCGTCAATCAAGACAATTACTTTTGCATTATGAACTCGTTTTAACCATTGAATAAGGTATTTTAAACTAAGCTCTGCTGCTGGTTGACTTTCTTGCTTTCGCAAAATCAAAAGAAAAGTTTCTTTTTCTTCTTCAGAAAGAAGAGGGCTCTCTAAAAGATATCGATGCCGTTCAAATTCTTCTGCAATAAGAAATTTTATTTTTTCAAGAGCCTGCTCCCAGGACTCTTGCTTTACTTCCTTAAGAGTAAAAAAAACTACAGGATACGCACCTTGCATAGCTCGATATTTTGTCTGCCAAATTTTATAAGGGAAAAAAAGATGGGAGTTACTTTCTTTTGTTTTTTCAAAAAAATATCTTAACATAGACATGTTAAGAGTTTTACCAAACCGTCTAGGGCGAGGAATTAAGGCTAGTTTAGTCCCTCTTTCTATAATCTCTTGAATAAATAAAGTCTTATCTACATAAGAACATCCTTTTTCGATTAGCTCTTTGTAGTCATCAATTCCTATAGGGACTTCTTTCATATTCTCACCATTTTATTAAAGCATAGAGAAATTACAGTAAAATTTACAGGAAATAAAAAACTAAAACACACATAAAACTATTAATTTTTAAAGAGACTTAAAGGGATTTCTCTTGTTTTCTGGTGTATCCTCAGATAAAATAAATAATATAAAACCAATAACAAAAGCGCTTAAAATGAGTGCTACTGCTAAAAGTCAAATTTTTACTATCCCCACATTTGATGCTGCTTTCAAATGGATTTTAAGCCTAGACTCTATCCGACTTGACGACCACATGAATCCTATTCAAGCACTGCAACTTGCACGTTATTTTGTACATGATGATAAAACACAAAAAACCGTCGACCTCTTAAAAAAAGCAGGAGCATTGGAAGTCTATGTCGGAGAAGAACATGAAAGACTCAAAAACAATAAACAGGCCACATAGTTTTTAAACAGTATTATATGTCGATTCGAAGACATCAAAACAGCGTTTCCTAAACCGAAATTTGATGGAACCATGGATTTTGTCTGCAAACTAAATACCGGAGAAACTGCCTTAGTTGAAATGCAGGTAGCTCCACAAGACTATTGGGACAGACGCGCCCTTGCTTATGCAGCCGCATTATATGGAAATCAGATGAGAGAAGGAACTAAATGGGGTTTTAATCTGCTCTGAAACGTCTTTCTCTGTCATGTTGTGAGCATTCTTAAAAAAAGTTAACCAATCTTTTTGCTCTTGTGTTTCGAATTCTTCAGGTGCATTGGATCTGTAAAAAATTTTGTGTAAATAATTCTTGAGGGGATGATAACTTTTACCTTCCCTCAAGAGAAAAATATAAGACTTAACTTATAAAAGTTAGATCTACTAAATATTTATACAAATGGAGAAAATTCCAATGTCATTTCCTCGAAATTTTGATTTGCAATCTGAATTAGCTAGTTGTAAAACTATATATGATCTTACAGGTAAAAATGGGCTGGTTCAACGACTCATAGGCAGCATGCTAGAAAAACTTCTCCAAAATGAAATGGAGGAGCATCTTGGCTATGAAAAGCATTCTCCTTCCGGCCATCATTCAGGCAATAGTCGAAATGGATCAACTAAGAAAATTGTAAAAAGCAACTATGGCCCTATTAATTTAGAAATTCCTAGAGATCGGAATTGTGAATTTGATCCTATTGCAGTTAAAAAACATGAAAGAAGTATAGGGTCCTTTGATGACAAAATCATCTCCATCTATTCGAAGGGGATGACCACATGAGATATTCAATCCCATGTTCAAGAACTCTATGGAGTAGATATGCCCCCAGCTCTCATTTCTAATAGTACAGATAAGGTAATGGAACTAGCACTGGAATGGCAGGGGCGTCCTTTGCAAGCCGTTTATCCAATCGTTTTCTTTGATGCAATCCATTAGAAAGTTAAAGAAAATGGCAAGCTAGTTTCAAAAGCGTCATAGACTTGCTTAGGAATCGACATAGAAGCTAAAAAAGATGTTCTTGGCATTTGGGTTGGAGAATCTGAAGGGGCTAAATTTTGGCTTAGGGTATGCACTCAATTGCAGAATAGAGGTGTTAAAGACATCCTTATTGCTTGCATAGATGGTTTAAAAGGGCTTCCTGACGCCATTAAAGTTGCATTTCCTGATGTATCTATACAGCTGTGTATTATTCATATGATTCGTAATTCTATAAAGTATATTCCGTCTAGTCATTCTAAAGAATTTATCAATGATTTAAAGGACATATATAAAGCGTCAACCGAAGAAATTGCTTATCTAAGCCTAGAAAAGCTCCAAGAAAAATGGGGTGTGAAATATATCTTGGCGGTCAAGCCCTGGCTAGTTCACTGGGAGAATGCGAAAACATTTTTTGCATTCCCAGAGCAAATTCGGAGTTTAATTTATACAACGAATGCTGTAGAATCCGTTCACAGGCAGTTAAGAAAAGTTACAAAGAGCAAGGCTATATTTCCTACAGATGAAGCTTTAACTAAAATGCTTTTCCTTGCTATACGAGATATATCCAAAAAATGGACTTTGCCTTTGCCTGCTTGGAAAACAATCATCTCGCACTTGTCTATTGTTTATGGCGATAGATTGAGGTTAGATCAATGATTGAACTCGTTTACACAAAATATTAAACAGACTCTAGGTCTGTTAAAAATCAGATTACATAGTATGACTAATCAAAGCTCAAACGAGACAATCAAAAAATTATGTGTAGAGCTTAACGAATCTGAAACTATTTTTCCCGCGACAAATCTACGGCTTTTTTATGAATTAGTCTCTTTGTGAAATCCCTGAGATCAGGATGTCTGTACTCATTGCATAGTTACGTTAACCAAGCAGTAATGTTAACGATTAACCTGTCAGGATTGAGCCTAACACCTTTCGGAAGGGATTTTCCCTTTCATCCAACTCGAGCGTGAAGAGGAGTTGGAGATTTCCGAGAGTGCGCGGCAAGCGCGGTTTTGAGTTTCCTATTGGCATCTATCCAAAACTTCCAAACATGTTGCCTAGGATTCCGTTCAGGTAGGGGGCAAGTGACTTGGACGTTTTTGCGCACCACTTTCATGGGGCACTTGGAAGGATCCTCTGAAAATTTAAAAAAGCGACGAGCTATACAAAGTGCCGCCGCATGATGCGTTGATAACCCATATCTTACAGAAAACTTTATTCTTCCGATAATCGAAGTCATAGCAGGATTGACTCTGAAAACTGCAACTCCCTCTTGAAAAGCCTTGCGCTCCATGTTTTCTAAAATAAGAGAATAACTAAATGAGGAGAGCATTCGAGCGTGCTTTGAAGTTGCACCTTCTTTTAATGAGGCCTTTTTCTTTTTAAAGTCTAATCTTTCTGATATGATAGGTTTCTTTTTTTCTTTAGCAAAAGCGATAACTTCTTTGCAAACATCTCCAATTAACGCTTTAGATTGATCGGTTGTTTTCCCATAGGTAGAAAGAGAAAATGTTTTTTTAGAAATAGGGTTGCCTTTGGCATCTATTTCTGTCACTGCAAGATGGTGCTCGTTGATATCAACGCCGATGCTCCCTCGAACTTCTTCTGTAACAATAGGAACTTTTTCTCTGGATAAGGAGATGAAAACTCGCCATC
>CAMDHO010000075.1 GCA_945898205.1 Chlamydia trachomatis
AACTTATGTCTTGGAAAAACAAGCTATTTACATATTAAATGAATTGGATGTGGAAAGATCTTTCTAAAACTTCTCATAGAGCAAGATGAATAATCTTTTTTTTAATCCTTGTTTCTCCAGGGAAAGCGAAGTCACCCACAAGTGCTGGCGATTTTTAACACCTTTTTAATTTTCCTAGGTTGAAATATTTTTTTTTGTTAAAACTTGTATTCGTAAGTATCAGTATATGGTGGCATGAAAATGAAAACATAGCCTCAGATGGATAAAAAAAAGAAATAGTTTTTTACTGACATATCGTTTTTTTTGAATGGTTTAATCCCAACGGAGGCAGAGATGTTCTACAGACCTCTTTTTTGTTATCTTTACCAAAATCAGCACATAGGCGCTGCTGTCTTTTCTTTTAAAAGTCTCACGAAAGAGATCAAGCAAGAAAAATCTAAGAGATTTTCAAAAAACCATTCACCTCTAGCACCCTTTTCATTTTCATGCCGCCATATGCATTTTAATTTTATTAGGAGAATTTATGGGTTCTTTAAGAAAAATGTCTTTCAAATTATTAGCTTTAACGTTTGTTTTTTCTATTTCACATAACTTGTCGTATAGCTATGAAACGAAATCTGAGGAGATGAAGGAAGTGATGAAATATAACAGAGAAACTTTATCTCTAGTATCAAATTGGTTAGATAAATCCTCTTTACAAACGTCCTTAGGAAGGTATGGGCTGCCCGCAATAGCTGTTCAGCATATGGATAGCTATATTGGAAATGAAGTTACATATTCAGATCTTGTCGCCTACTTAAGCTCTTTTTTAACTGATCAGATTCAGTATTTGGAGATTGGGGTTTCTGTTGGTAAGAATTTTTTTCAAATCTGTAATTATTTACAGCAAAGCATAGCCATTGGTTTAGATTTGGATAAGCCGAACAAGTCTCTAGAGAGCTTTTTTTCTAATTGTCGAGAAAAAAGTTCATGGGATTCTTTTACTCAAATATCTAACCCTTATAACCATGAAATTTGGTTCAAAAAATACGGTTTTACGAGCGAATGGTTAATGAAAGGATGTTCTGGTGCATATAAGGTTCAACCTGAAAATCGTTACCTGCAGTATAATTATGACAATAGAAGCAATGACATATATTACCTAGTTGGGGACGTCTTGGATGAGTCCTTATGGGAAAAGCTATCTAAAGATTCTTTTAAATTAAATTTGATTTTTTCGGATGCTTTTCACTTCAATGATGCAGTTTTGTACGAATATGAAATGATGCAAAAATATAACCTTCTTAACAAAGATGAATTCGTATTAGTTTTTGATGATTTAAATGCAGTTGGGGGAGGTTTTAATAGGATTTGGACCGATATAAAAAAAGAGTCTTCGGGTGATATATTTAAATTCATAGTGTTTGTAAAAGGATGGATTGGCAATAACGAAGACTCACATCCAGTGGGAGTTATTATGAAATCTAAAAATATTTCCTCATTATCTTCATTAACATCATTGATTGGTTTTTTAGATATTTTAGAGGTGTCTAATTAATTCTCGTGGAATTCGTGGCTAATTTAATTGAATCGTTAGGATGAGCTAAAAAAAACCAAGAAACGTGATCAACTTGCCAGAGTTCAAGATAAGTGTCGAATGAAGTCGAGATTATAAATGCTCGATGTATAGGCTTCTAACTTAAATGTGGAAGCTGTAAATAAATTTTATTAAAAATAAAAAGGGAGGGCGTTTTTCCTTTTCATCGAAGATGAGGAACTCGCATAGGTAATTACATGAAAATTGCATTAAGTTTATTAAGTGTATTTGGTTTTACAGTGTGTCCGTTTTTTTTGTGCGAGGGGGGCATCGTTGAATCTCAACTTGCTCCTTATGAAAGTTTCTTGAAGAATGGAACTTACGCAGGATATGATTTTTCTCGAGTTTTAAAGATACCAAAATCGAGGTATGATACATTTAAAACAGCTTTCGAATTCTTGGAGAGTATGGATAATCCTGTTGTTGTCGAATTAGGCACGACTCGCAGTTTTACTCATGGAGGATTGCCGGGATGTAATTCTAATGATGTTTCTTATTGGAAGTTCGAAAATCCTGAGGGATGGGATTGGGGAGCTGGATTTTTTACTCGAATGGCTCCTGTTGCTTTAGGACATGCAAATATTAATATGCATACTGTTGATCTTTGTTCAGACCATATTAAGCGTTGTCAAGTCATGACCTCTGATTTTGCGGATATTATTCAATACCATATTTCAGATTCTGTGGCTTTTCTTAGAAATTGTAATTTCCCTGAAGGAATTCATTTGCTCTACCTTGATACGGGGGACATGATACCTGATACACAGTTACTTCAGTTGGAAGAGGCTAAGGTGGTTGTGGAGAGAAATTTGATTGCTGATGGGGGACTTATACTTCTTGATGATGTAAGAAATCAGATGATGGAGGATTACCATGGAGATACATCGGGTCTTGGCAAATCTAAATATGCTCTCCCATTTTTATTGGATAATGGGTTTGATTTGATTATGGATGAATATCAGGTGCTTTTGCAAAAACGGGGAAAATAATAGTTTTTTAAAAAAATGATGAAAATTGAAAATGTAGGTGGATAATATGTGTAGATTACTGTTTTTTTTTATGGTTTTTTTAATTTCTAAGATTTTATTTGCCACTCAAATAATACAGCAGGATTTACTTCTGAATCCTAACCTTAAGGTTCTACATTTGACCTTTCACAAAGGATGTGCAAATGAATTTGCCGCGGTTGCAAAGAAACTAGGAATTTCTGTCGACACCTGGTTTATGCATGAATTATCCCCTACTTTTCTTGATGGAGTGTCTTCAGGTGATGTTATTTACAATATTGGGCATGAAAGGGCTGAAAGAATTTGGAATTTACATAAAGATAGCTTTCTGAAATATGATGTAATAGTTACATCTGATACAGCGGCTTTAAGTAGAATATTTCTTCAAAATAATTCCCCCAAGCCATTAATTATTTGGATTTGTAATCGTTTTGATTATTTTGATGCAAAAACATTAGACTGTGATTTCCCCGATACAGAGTATTATGAGTTATTTAAAAAAGCTTCCTCATCAAGTAATGTTAAGATGGTGGCTTACACTGAATTTGAGCATTTTTATGCTAAAGCAAAAGGCGTAGATATGGGAACCCTTACAATAACTCCTAGTGGTATGCATATGGGATCGGAAACGAAGCAATGTAGAAATTCATCAATACCTTCTAATTTGCAAAAAGAAAATGTTTTTTTTCTTCCTCCATATTACAATGATATAAATACTGAAGGATTTTATAAAACATTAGATGTTCCTTGTTATTGCGGTCGTTATAATGGACCTTTTGATCTTCAAGGATTCAAAGGAATTATTCATTTACCTTATGCCTGGTCAAATTTGGCTCTATTTGAAAATATAGCATTGGGGATTCCTATGTTTATACCATCAGAATCCTTTCTAAAAGAGCTTTTGGGCCGAGGGAATTATTCCTTTCAAGATCCTTCTTATGTAAAACGTGTTTTAAGTCTTTCAGAATGGTATGATCCAACTCATAAAGAAATTTTTGTTTACTTTGATTCATGGCAAGATCTTCAGCATAAAATTCAATCGTTAGATTATGAAAAACAAAAAACGCGTATCTTCGAATTTTCAAAAAAATTGCAGGAAGATACGTTGATAAAATGGTATTCTGTATTTAAGGATCTCACTTCCGGTAATCAGTTAGTCTCCTCCCCTTGAATCGGGGGAGACTTTACGCCAAAACAAGGAGCCTTAATGTATATCGATTCACATGCCTATTTAGGCTTGTCTTTACCCACAACTATCCTGCAAATATTTTAACGCCATCATTCATCTAAGTGCAGCATTGCCTGAAGAGTTCCTCTCCTCTACACATGTCTTGAAGTCTGAGCCATCCTTGCCAAATTGTTTGCCAGCCCGGGTTTTTATCAGATTTTCTTCCTAGAAATCCACCTAACATAGCCACTCTTCGCCAAAATTCTTTTACAGCAATCGGGCCCTTCAACTTATGGTGGGTTTTTATTAAGGTGGGTAGTGCAACATAGCTTCTGTAAATTCAGATTGAAATATTTTTTTGAGATGTAAATTCTCTGGAAAAGAAAAAGATCTGAGATCACAATTCTTTTTTTCAAAATCGTCAAAAAATGAAAAGAGGAAAAGAGGAAAATATGATTTCAGATCGATAGAATGATAGCATTGCCGAACAAATAATTAAAGAACTTATAGGTCAAGGAACAGAGGGTATAAAGCCTGTATTGGAACTACTGTTCAACACGGCGATGAAGGTGGAAAGGGAAAGGTTTCTTGGAGCAGCTCCTCATGAAAGGAGTGAAGACCGAAAGGGATATGCAAATGGATATAAACCTATGGGTCTGCAAACTAGAATGGGAGAGTTAGAGTTAGCGATTCCTCAAGTAAGAGGGATTGGCTTTTACCCTCAAAGTACGCTGCCCCTCGAAAACTGGACAGTGGAACAAGAAATGAAATGACTGTAAAATCCTTCTCCAAAATCGGAGAAAAATCATGGCTAAACGCATTACCTATAGCGCGAATTTTAAAAAGAAAGTCGCTCTAGCCGCATTAAAAGAAAATAAAACCCTATCA
>CAMDHO010000076.1 GCA_945898205.1 Chlamydia trachomatis
TCCATCGTTTTTTGGACCTCTGCCGGAGTTGAATTAAATGAGTCAATTTTCATTACCTGCTTTAATTTCTCATCATCAAGAGATGTAACTAAAACAGCCTATTCATATCTTACCATTCCTATTCTATCACCCCAATCAAACCCTTTAATAGCAGGAAAGAATGGTTGATTAGGGTTGACCATGTTCTTTTTTTTGATTTTGACTTTAACCACCTCTCCTTTTCTAACGAGAAGCTTTCTAAGAACAACTAGTCGACGCTCTTTAGACCATCCCTGCAATTTCAAACTAGAAGTAATTCCTTCCCAGCCTTGCCCTGCAGTTACCCATTTTACGTCTTTTTGCTCTGCAAGATTAACAAGTGCTTTCACCCCCTTTAGTCTGCTTTACTTTAAATAGATAATCAACATTCATAGCTTCTAGAGGAGCTACTACCTTTTCATTTCCAAAAGCAGAATCTCCTCTTACTAATGTTGGACGTTGCTTTAGAGGCTGTTCATTCAGCAATTCTAATAAACGTGGCATACTATAACATGCAGGAGTTTGAGTGCCGGACACTAGTTCAGTATCAAATACAAGTCGAGTTGTAGACATCATGTACGTATGGAGAGTATGAGAAGGCCTTCCCGGTTTATGGGGGTTATAACCTACTTCGGCTCCTTCTTGATGCCCGTACAGTTGCTTAATAGAGCAGTCTACATCAAGTATATAAGGTTCTGTTAAAAGTGGTAACTAGCTAAACTCTAAGTGTTTTTTAAGCCAATTCTCAACAGGTATATGTTCCTCATTTTGAAATGATCGTCTTACGCTATCTTCACTATAAATTTTAGTCATTCCTAATAGTGAAGGATTTACTTTGTCATTACGTATTGATGTTACGTGAGCATAGCTCGAATGTCCGGCTAAAGTGCTTAATAGATAGCTGCCTAATAGATTCGTAATTACTTTGCGGCGTGAGTTTACGTTCTTAATGTTTTGCTTAATAGGACAGTCATTTACCCACTCATCAAACAAGTTAGCGCTCTTTAAAAAATGCGCAAAAAAAACGAACTGTCCAAAAGGTGTAGATGGCGAGTCATCATCCCAGTCAACGTGCACGGTGCCTCCATCAGTTTCACACTTCATAGTCTCTTCCACTTCTCCCACGGCCGTTTCCAAGGCGTTTTCAGTGCTTTTCAGATCCTTTTCATCTTTTTTTTTGAGATTTTTCATTAATTTCATAAAATGCTATCTCCTTATATTGTTTAGATAAATAAAATACATTATTCAAACAAATATTAACTCTAAATAATTAACTATAAAGTTGAATAAAAAAACTGCTAAATTAATTGTTTTAATTTTCATTTTAGAAAAAGGCTTTTCATATTTGGGACTTAAGAAGATTTTCGTTTGTGTATTAAATGTTTTAATATGTGCGCAAAAAAAGAAGAGAAACATGATCACCAAATGGTGATCATCTAATTCTCTATAAACTGGCATGTAAGAGCTTAATGGATGGAGTGTTAGGTGGATTTTTTAATCTGGGAATAGTCTGTACGTGCCGTTTCTAGGATAATATTAGGTACTATAGGAAGATTAAGATATTTCCTTTTATCTGGAGACTTTTCCCCCTTTTGTTGACCACGATTCCTTTTTGATTTGTCTTTTTTGCTAGACTCATTTTTGCTAGTGCCTTTCTCACTCTTTTTACCAAAAAGTTGCCTTTCACGTAATTTAACTTTGGCATCCAGCTCTTTGATCTTTTTTTCTAAGGCATCGACTTCTTCTTTGTGTTTTTGTTTGAGTTTTCGAATTTCTGCATCATGCTCGTATTCATGCGCTCTCGAATGACTATACCGTTTTGATAATGGCTTTTATAAAAACTGGCATCATAACGAGCTTGAAAAAGCTCTTTTTTAAGTTGATCTATTTCTGATTCGTGAGGTAGGATCTCTGGACAACAGCTCATTTTGTTATTATTTTTGCGTAAGATACAAAAATTTTACTATGAGCTGTTCTTTTCTTTAAATAGTTTTCTTCATTATTGCTTAATTTTCAAAGACTTCAGCTGCAACGCGCAGACGTGGTTCACCGAATATTTACGAAAAAAGACGGCAAGGACTTGATGAGGGGATTTTAAAGCTTCGAGATCAAGTCTACAAAGAAGTCAAAGCTAAGAATCCCAAGAGATGGAGCAAAGAGACTAGGAACTGGGATAAAATTAAAGAAGTGCGATTAAACCCTGAAAAGTATAAAACCTTAGAAAAAAACTTACGGGCGGTAAGTTAAACAAAACATTTCAAGCGACACTATGCTGACATAGGGGGAATCAGTGAGTAGCGCAAGAGAATCGAACACGGTTGAGTATTCTGTCTTTTTAAGATTGAAAAATCGCTCAATTTTCATAGACAAAATTCATCAAAAATCTGCGCCAAAAAAAATTGAGTGCTAAAAGCATATGGATTAATCGACTGGTTTTCCGAAGATATTGATCTTTCAATTGAAAGAGGATTTTTTGGTTTTAAAGCCCCCTGTGATCCTGAAAATGCGCCTTCCAAAAAGAAGCAACGAACGATTCTAGATAATCTTTCACAAGCTTGCTCCAACTATGTGCAAACTGAGATGTTAGACGACTTGAAAGATGCTATTAGAGCAAAGCTTGAAACGGCTAACGGCTGGAGAATTTTCTGCGACCTAGATGATCCAGATGCTCAAACACTGCTATTTGAATATCCAAGCGAGAATTCAAAAGCAGGATACATTCGACCTCTTGTGAAAATCGAAATCGGTGCAAGATCAGAACACTGGCCTGTCAGTGAACATAAAATACAGAGCTATGCTAAAGATGCGCTGAAGGAAAAAATTCATGAGCCTGAAACGTGGGTTCGAGTGTTGAATGCTGAACGAACTTTCTGGGAGAAAGCGACAATCCTTCACCAATATGCGCATCTACCAGAGGATAAAAAACTACCGCCGCGGATTTCAAGGCATTTTTACGACTTTTTCCGTTTGCTAAATTCTGAAATCAAATAGAAAGCACTTGTTGAGATAGCTCTACTCGAACGAGTTGCAATCCATAAAAGCATTTACTTTGCATCAAGCTGGGCGAACTATGGAACAGCTCGAAAGAAAACTTTAAAGCTTTTTCCTCCTCCAAGAATCCTTAAAGAACTTGCAAAGGATTATCACCTGATGGAGGCCATGTTTTTTAGAGAAGTACCGGATTGGAAAGTGATTCTAAAAACGATCGAAAATTTTGAAAAGGAATTTAATGACCTTGATGGTGCGGATAAAGGAAAGGTAGCGAGTTATGATTGAAGTAAGGCAACAGTGTTTAACTGAGGATTTAAAGAAGCTAATCTACGAGGGCTTTAATAGGCATGCCATATCAATGATAGGACATGATGAGAAATTTGATTCCGTGGCTTTTATAGCCGCTGACCAAGGGTGTTTTGCCGGTGCAATTGTTGTGGAGCTTTTCTGGGGAGCTTTGCATGTGAAGTATATTTATGTTGATGACGGATACCGAGGAAAAAGAGTGGGTGCTCGGCTTATGGAATATGCTCTAAAATATGGCAGTAATAAAGCATGCCCTTTTGCATTCGTTGAAACCATGAGCTTCCAGGCTCTTGATTTCTATCAGAAAATGGGGTTTGAGTTGGAGTTTACCCGCTCTGGATATAAGCACAGTACTTCGTTTCATTACTTACGAAAGCTTCTCTAGAAAGTGGATAGTAATTTCCCCACAAGCTGTGGGTAAATTGAGCTTGAGTTAAACAGGTTCTAACTCAGAAGGTAAAAAAATAAAACAGAAGAAGGAAAGCAACTAATGATATTTCGACAGCCGTTATCTTTAAAGCCTCATGACAAAGTGGCTATTATTTCTCCTTCTTCCGGGATGCCTTTTCTTTTTCCTTGGGTATATGAATAGTAAGCGGTAAGTGAAGCCATCTTTCAAGCTCAAGAGATTTTACTTCCATTTTGAACCGAAAGCCACAAAACATTTAGCAGTAATAGATCAAACCTCCTATCTTGACAGCTTAGGTCAAGTCAAATTTAGTCCTACTGCAGTTATTGATCTTGGAGGCGAAGTTAATGCATTTGTTACTCGAGTAAACAAGTGGGGCGGAGAATCTTCTTTTACAGATTCCTTCATTAAAAAATACATCTAGGCCAACTAATCTTGTTAGACTTTTTTTAAAATGGGGTCGACCATATTAAAGGTTACTCTGATTGAAGAGACGACAAAAAAATGAAACAACACTCTTTTTATTCTATAAGCAGTTCCAAGGGCTGAGGCTCTTCAGAAACCTGCACATAGAGTTCCCAATCAACTTCTTCTTCCTCCGGATCCCTTTTTACTTCTGCAACAACAATTATTTCAACATCCATTTCAGTAATAACAAGTGTTTTTTCTGGTTCCTCTACTAGTTGGGTAGAACCTATAAAACCGTCTTCTATTACAAAGCT
>CAMDHO010000077.1 GCA_945898205.1 Chlamydia trachomatis
TCTTTTAGAGTGGCTCCATCAAAAGAAAATAGCAATAGACCTTAGCCATGCTTCTGACTATTTAGCTAACGACATCCTAGATTTTCTAGAAAAAAAATCCTTAAATATTCCTGTGGTAGCAAGCCATTCTAATATGAGATCGATCACCCCCTTAGAAAGAAACCTTCCAGACAATCTAATAAAAGAAATCATTCGTCGAAAAGGACTTATAGGGTTTAATTTCTTCGCTCCTTTTATAGGATCCGATGTAAGGAAGATAGCAGATCACATTTCCCATCTTTTTTCCTTAGGTGGAGAAAAGACCCTTTGCTTTGGAGGGGACTTTTTCCACTTACCAAGCTTTTCCTATCTTAAAGAGAAATACAAAACAGATATTGGTTTTTTTCCTGAGTTTCCTAATGCTTCTTGCTATCCTAAAGCGCTGTCATTTCTAAAACAAGAACTCAACCTATCAGAATCAACCCTTCAATCTCTAGCTTTTGAAAATTTTCAAGATTATATAAAAAGAACATTTTAGAATACTCAAGGAGCAGCTCTCCTCAACACCCTTCATTTATTTTTCGGCATATTAACGCAAATCGCACTTAATTCTCAATACTATATTTTTTATTTATTTTTATATTAATTTACAACATTGTTAATAAGTTAGTTAAATCAATTAATTCAATAAATAACACTTTGAACACATTGATTATAATTATAAATAATATTATATTACATTTACGTGTCTGTTTTAACAATTTAAAGAGGTGTCTATGAAGATTTCAAAAATAATTTATTCTTTATGTGCGGTAGCGACAGTTGTTAGCTTAAGTGTTTATGCTCAACCTCGGTCTAATCAATCTCAAGGTCGTAGTCCAGCTCCAGCTGGAGGAAACGTGGGTCCAGGTATAAACATGGGTCCAGCTTCATTTAATCCAGGACTCGGATATCAAGGTCCTATAAACGTAGGAACAAATCCAGTTCAGTTTCAAGCTCCAGGCTTGAACATGGGTCCAGCTTCATTTAATCCAGGACTCGGATATCAAGGTCCCGTTAATTTTAATCGAGGACTATTTGCTCCATCGGCCCAATCAGCCGCATTCGCACCCACCACAGCGCCATCTTACACCTACACAGCGCCAACTGAGTTTACCCCAGGACAAAATCTTGGCCCTTTTAATGGACCTGGAGCACCAGCAGCAGCAGCAGCATACTACTATTATAATAGTCCAGAATAATAATTGTATGATGCTTGGATAAAGATCTAATAGACCTTTATCTTGAATCTCAGGAAGTGAACCTTCCTGAGATTTTTTTTATCTGCTTTTTTTGTATTATAAAACTGCTACATCAGGAAGGTTAGCTGAAATAGCTGTTATTTTTCCAAATGGAGAATATTGAATATTAGAGTACTCTGCTGCTGGATAGCCTATACCTAAGTTTATAGGGTTCATAAAAAATAATCTAAAAGCAGATTTGGGAAGAGCATCAAAAATAATAGAACGCGCTGCAAGACAAGGAAGAACCTTTCCTCTAAACTTGGTTAAACACGGCTTATTTCCTGAAATATATTTCGCTGTTTGCGTAATGCCAATAAGATCCGTGTAAATCGGATTCCCTCCAAGAATAATATTAGCACGAGCATCTAATTCAAGCGGACTATTTTTAGCACCAATTTGCCCTCTCAATGCATTTAAAAGAATAACCCCAGGAAACCGTGCTGTAATTGACTGAGACGCACTGCCTTTATTTAAAATTGAGTTCAAAGAAACAAAGTTCACATCAGCCGCAATAATATCCCCTCCGAGAAAAATTTTTGCTGCTTTAACATTCAGATTTCCATATAAGGAAATATTTCCACTAAAGTTTGCAATCCCAGAATAGGCTGCTATATCCAGGCTCTTAGCAAATATCTCACCTACATTTAATGCTTGGTTAAGATTCATAGACAGATCTAGTAAAGGCGCTTCTCTAGTTCCTAAATCCCCTAAAGTTATAAATCCTTTTAATCCTGTTTTTATAGATAAAGAACCGAAAGAAGGAACTTCAGTTAAAACATCACCTAAAATAACATTTCCAACTAAAGTTGGATTTAAATCAGAATAGGTTTGAATTAATGTGATAGGATTTCTTAAAACAATTGAAGGCCTAATAAAAACTACACCACCCTGTGTAATGATGTTACTTATTGATAGTAAAGGAGCTGCACTTAAAATAGAAAAATTCTTAAGTGGAGTGGATGATCCCACTACCCCTATTGAAAGCGCACCCGTTCCCGCTCTTATAACAATGCTCTGATTTCCTGAATTCATCGCATCTACTACCCTTAGAGCAATAGAGCTTCCGCCACCTAGCTCGGTGCTAAAAATAGCATCCTCCTTCAAAATCAGAGGAGCCCTTATATTAATAGAAGCACTCTCTGTAATGATATTTTGAACAATTGCTAATCCTGCATCCACGATAAAAGCTCCTATCGGAGTTACATCCCCGATATCAGCCGCTTCAAAAACAGACGTTCCCGCATTCACTGTTAAGCTATTTCCTGAACCACTAGTAGCAGCATTTACCTTCCCCAATCCAATAATCGCCCCTACTGCTCCTGTGGGCCCCGTTGTCGTATCAAATGTCATAGAGTTAGCCAAAGAGATTTCTAAATTTTGAACTGAAATAGTTCCTCTTTCTGTTGTAATATCTCCACCTGACAAGATAAGCACTCCGACTTCTCCAAAAGGCGCTTTAAAAGTAAGACCAGATCCCGGTACTGTCATGTTAATAGGCACCAGTTGATTAATTACATTGGCGCAAAGTACAACAGATGTAGGTGAACTTGTAAATGAACCTACTCCGACTGTTCCCGAACTACAATTTAAAGGATTAGCACTAACTCCTGATGTAATAACAAGTAGTGTAGGATCTAGCAACCATTGACCCATGATTCCAGCATTAGCTGATGTATTTACATACCCATTTAAACAAGATAAATCTTCTATACTGGAGGTTTCAACACACCCTCCATTACCTGATTGAAATCCACCTTGAGCAAAAATATTGCCTTCAAACTGAGTTTTTTCTACAGACCAAAGAACAACATTTCCGCCGTCTCCAGAGTCTACCGCATTAGATATAATATTAGATGTCTCATCCATTGCAACTTTCATTGCATAAGGCATAGATCCGCTTCCTTGATACTCGCCTCCGATTAAAACATCTCCGCCTCCAGTCCACCCTGAAGCATCAATGCGAGACCCAAGTAAATTAATTTCTGCTCCTGATAAAGAAACTTCGCCCCCTTTACCAAATTGACTAGATACATTTATATTTCCATCAATAAAGAGCGCACTTGCTTCTAAAGACACTTTTTTAGCTAGAATTGAGCTTGCAGAAACGAGGAAAATTTCTCCATTTTCTTTGACGAAGACTTCCCCTTTCTCGAGTCCCTTGTGATTAATAATTTCATGAATAGCTCTCTTAGCAGTTGGAAGCCTCATAGACACTTCACCACCTTCTGCATGAATAAGGCCTAAGTGTTGTATAACGGCTCCTTTAAGATCCCCTTCTACGCTAAATTGAAGAAGGCTATCTCCATGAAAGTCTAGTGTTACATGCTCACCAGATGCTAAAACAACTTTTCCAGCTCTTGCTTCAATAGTTCCCAGATTGCGAATGATCGGAGCCATCAAGACTATTGAACCTTCTGGCGATGCTGTTAACAGGCCATCATTTCGAATTTCTGCTAAATAATCTTTATTTTTTAAAAGGAATGAATATTGACCTTTGATAAAATCATCGTTAGCGATTTCTAATGCAGAAGCGATTAAGCTTCCCACTCTTACAGAAGCATGAGGACCAAAATATATTCCATTAGGATTAACTAGAACAATCTTACCATTGCTTTCTAGTTGCCCTAAGATTTTAGAGGCCTTTTCTCCCTTTCTCAAATGAACTCGATTCAAAACAGAGGAAGAAGAAGAAGGCTGAACAAACTGAACCCTTTCTCCCTTCTGTATATCAAAGCTCTTATAATCAATAATGGCTCTATCCGATGCTTTAATAACCATCATATGCGATTGATGATTTTGGATTGTTACATCGCCGGCAATTACAGAAGGATCTTTAGGCAAAGCCAAAATCAACTCCGGCAAAAGGTAACTGGTCAGACCCCCATCTCATTTTTCATTCAAAAATCTAAATGATTTATTAATATAATTTTCATAAAATATTAAAAAAATCTATTGATAAATAATGTGCTCTTGTTGTAAACTCTTTTCTTTAAAATAGGTTAAGAGCATGAATTTCGAACGTTCAGAATAGAATCAAATCACTCGAGAATATCTTACAACT
>CAMDHO010000078.1 GCA_945898205.1 Chlamydia trachomatis
ACAATTTAAATTAATTTTCTTGGTGGCAATGGAGAAGGGGGAATACCTGATCCCATCCCGAACTCAGAAGTCAAGCCTTTCATCGCCGATGGTACTACACACAAGAGTGTGGGAGAGTAGGTCGCCGCCAAGTTTTCTTTATCCCTCTAGACTGTTTCTGAAGAAGAAGCTATCTAGAGGGTTTTTTTTTGCCTTACTATTAAATGAACATTGAATATTGTAAAACTTCAAATTATGTTTTTATAGGTAAATATATAACAATTTTTCTTGATGGCACTGGAGAAGGCGGGGGGAATAGCTGATCCCATCCCGAACTCAGGAGTCAAGTCTTTCATCGCCGATGCTACTACACGCAAGAGTGTGGGAGAGTAGGTCGCCGCCAAGATGTTCTTATCCCCTCTAAGTCTTAACTTTTAGAGTTTTTTTACTTCTAAGACGAATGTAAAAAATGCAAAATTTCGATCTTCTCCTTACAATATTCTTTTATTCTTGTTTGAAATTCAGAGGACCTTGTGCTAGGAGGATATTTCGAAAGAAAGTAGAAAGGTCTTTATGCCGTTTTGGAGAGATCCTCATCGTCAATATGTTTTCTTTTTCTTTCTATAACATCATCTAGTGTCGTGAAATTGGACACAGATGGAGAGGTTTTGAGAAGGCTCTTTATTGAAGGAACTAGTAGAGTTCTTTCTGACAATTTTTGATTCATTGTAAAGATTCGATTGGCGCGTTCTATTTGGGATGTTTCGTGTTTTTTTTGATGTAATTCTTCGACCGTTCGCAATCGAACACCTATTTCATGTTTAGAGGCTATTCCCGCATCATGCTGAATTTTTTCTAGTGTAGGAGTCCATTGGCTTTCATGTTCTATCTCTTTTATTTTATAATTTGGTGATAATCGAGTGTTTTCATCTAGGGCTTCTTCCTCTTTTAGGAGGGATACGAGGCCTTCTATTCGTTGATTCATGCCATATAAATTGGTGTTTTTTTGTATGTGAGCGGTTCCCCAATAATTGCTTTTTCTAAGCTCTTTATCCATTTCATAAGTTCTGCCAGTTTTCAAGCTTGAGTGGGTTGTGTTTTCCTCTTCTTTGATTGAAATCTTTTTTTGTAGGGCAGAGGTGATTTTAAGGATGCTTCGCATAGGTTCTTCAAAGATGGGCCTAGGGGGTTCGCTTGATAGAGAAGGGAGTAAAGAGGTGTCTAAATTCAAAAGGATTCCTTGTTATTTATTTTTGGAGGGAAAGTAGAGTCTGTTTAATATTTTGTGTAAACGAGTTCAATCATTGATTTAACCTCAATCTATCGCCATAAACATATCTCGTATGGAAAGGAAAAGCATTTTAGTTAAAGCTTCATCTGTAGGAAATATAGCCTTGCTCTTTGTAACTTTTCTTAACTGCCTTTGAACAGATTCTACAGCATTCGTTCTATAAATTAAACTCCGAATTTGCACCAGGAATGCAAAAAATGTTTTCACATTTTCCCAGTGAACTAGCCAGGTCTTGACCGCTAAGATATATTTCACACTCCATTTTTCTTGGAGCTTTTCTAGTGCTAGTTCCATTACCTTATCTGTACTATTAGAAATGAGAGCTGGGGACATAAACTGCAATAGGATCAAATTCACAATTCCGATCTCTAGGAATTTCTAAATTAATAGGGCCATAGTTGCTTTTTACAATTTTCTTAGTTGATCCATTTCGACAATTCCTGAATGATGACCGGAAGGAGAATGCTTTTCATAGCCAAGATGCTCCTCCATTTCATTTTGGAGAAGTTTTTCTAACATGCTGCCTATGAGTCGTTGAACCAGCCCATTTTTACCTGTAAGATCATCTATAGTTTTACAACTAGCTAATTCAGATTGCAAATCAAAATTTCGAGGAAATGACATTGGAATTTTCTCCATTTGTATAAATATTTAGTAGATCTAACTTTTATAAGTTAAGTCTTATATTTTTCTCTTGAGGGAAGGTGAAAATTATCATCCCCTCAAGAATTGTTTATACAAAATTTTTTACAGATCCGGAAACTGAGATATTAGCAAGTTCCTCATCACTTATTATAGGATACGCTTGCAGTTTTATTTCTTTAGTTCCTATTTCGTTGATGACTAGAAGAGGATCTGGTTCAAGTGTTTTTCGTTTATTGTTTTGGGATGGCTTTGAAGATAAGGATGCTGTCGAGATTTCTGCGGTTTTTGTTTTTTGTAATATTTGATTGGCTTTGCGCAGCTTCATAGATCTTCCTATTTGAACTTGTGCTCTTTTAAATTCTTTTATTTCTTTATGTTTTTCTAGAATTCTATTGATCTCATATATGGGATATCTTGTTTTTTGTTGAATCTTGTCTTTTATACGATCTAATTCGATTTCCATGTAAATCATTACATCTATACTACAGTCTACAGGTATTTCTACTTCTTCAATTTCATACAATTCGGGTAAAATACCGCGATTTTTTAAGGTTTGAGCTAAATAGCTCAATGCCTTATTTATAACAGTTAAAGATTCAGCGGTCTCTTTGTCAGAATCTTCCCACTGGTTTCTTTGTCGAAGATCAAATCTATTTGAACAGAGTTCTATCGTGTTTTTACTTGTATCGAAAAATATTTTACTTCGTTGAGTAGAGGTGTCAGTTAGAGTCTTTTGAGACACTCCTCGTGAGGACTGTTTTAAGATGGATGTAGGATCTAGAGTTAATGAGCTTTCTTGAGCTGTAGCATTAGGAATCATATTCATTTTCTCCATCTAAGGGTTTTTTTTAGAGCTTAATTCTATTGAGTCAATTTGGGGGCTTTTTCTTTTTAAAAGGCTCAGGTCAACGGGGGCATTTCAAGAAAATTAGAAGAGGTTGTTTCTTCGGAATTCTTTGGTGGTGGGGTTTCTAAGCACGGCATTTTCATTAAAAAGATTTTACAGGTGGTTTTAAAAAAACATCAAAAATCTTTTTTATGACATTTGAGTGCTCTGCCCAACAATATTTTCGTCTTAATTCAGCCATTTCTATAGCCTTTAGTTCGAGATCGCTATTCATTATATTTATAGTGACATCTAATGTCCAGTGCATAGACTCGACGCTCCAATGGATCTTGATTCGTGCTCTAAATTTTATAGCACTCTCTATGAGGCTCGAGATATAATAACATTGTTCAATCGTTACTTTCTTCCCGTTTACTGAGGGTGTCTCATTGGGTGTCTCGATTAGCGTTTGCAAATTTTTCCAGTCGGCAGCTGTTGATAAGTCTGATGTTTCACTGATGATTAGGCCTATTTATTTCACAATGCGTCCTGATTTTTTTCTATAGTTGACAGATTTAAAATTGCCCTCTTTGTGAGCAGCTTTAAATAAATGAGTGATCTCCTCGTAAAGTTTGGGTTGATTATCTTTAAAAGCTAATAAATAATCGCCCTCCGCAATCGACGATATTTTTTTGACATCCTGCAGAATCAATAGAAATAACAGCTATACGAATATCCAGTTGTTGCAATAGAAGGGGAATAGCTGTTATTTCATTGGACTTTTCCTCTGTTTTTTGCTGTCCGATTAACAATTCTCTGTCATGTGCACAGGCATGAAACTTCTTTTCTTAGAATGATTTTTCTTTTTTTATATAGTAACAATTAAAATGTACTGGAGTTCTAATAGCAGTTCCTCCACATCACACGAGCCAAACATGCCCAGATTGTCATCATGTTTCAGATTTCCTACCCACGAACTCTATTACATCAAAGCCAAAATTGCAGTATTCAGGGACAAGTGTATTGAGCTTTTCGGACCCGAAAACAGTTCCACAGTTGGGACAATATTTAATTGTTTCGTTGAATGCAAGTTTTCCCCAATCTAGAAGT
>CAMDHO010000079.1 GCA_945898205.1 Chlamydia trachomatis
GGCTATTGCCTTAATTTCGGCCAGTGGCTGGTTTAAGCCGCCTGTTTTCCCTGGTCTACTTTAGCGCGTCTTGCATGTTTTTTTCTGGGCCTCGGCAATTCTATCTTGTCTAATAACCACACGAATAGATCTCGCGGTTTTTGCTCAAAAAATCTTTCCCCCGCAGTAGAACCATCCATTCTTCGAATAAAAAAATTGTGTAAGATCGTCAAAACCTTCAAAGTACGTGGGTTTACACGTCGAAAGGCATGAAACTTTAATGATAACTGCCCATTTCGACCTTCAACGCATGAACTTGACCTCTGGAACACTTGAGCGCAATCTAGAGCCTTCCGCCTCCACGCTATTTGTACAGCAGAGCTCATCCCTTCCCATAGCAGATGTTTTTCTAATCCACTCTCCAACTTTTGTAGCGTTGCTTTTATGATGTCTTTTTGTATTTTCTTTTTGGCCCTTTGTAGACAGAGTTTAAAATATTCTATTGAAATCAGCTGCTCAAACAATGTTGCTTGCTCTTTACTCAGTCCCATAGATCTGATTGTTAGCGCTAGGAATGAAAAGAAAAAAATCAACACGTCAATCATAGATCCAATTAATCCTTTGGATTTTTCCAACTTTTTCAGCTGCTTCTCTGTGCAATTAGCCTCTTTGGCTATGACCTCAAGTGTCTCATAGGATTTTTCTAGCTTTGCTTTAACAATTTCTGGGGTTTGCTTTTCTCCGCTATTCAGATTAAAGGGATGGTAAGCTTGAGAAATATCTCTTCGTGCTTCTTGTGCTGTTTTCTATCGACTCTCTGATATTTCGATCTCTTTTTGATTGGCCTTTTCTTCTTTTTCTATTTCAAGCATGCGTTTGCAGGCATTTACTCCTCTTTTAGAAAGGTCATCGATTCCTCCTGCTAGTTTTAAATGCTCTTTGACCTTTTGCAACATCTCGATCTTTTCTTTTTCTAAGTCTTCTTGTTTCTTTTTGACTTGTTGGACGACCCTGGCTAAAGGGGCTGTGAGTCCTTTCGTGATCTCTTGCTGGATATGAAAAAGGTCCGATCCTTTCATTATGTGAAGATTAGAGGTCGCAAGCTTTGTCAACCCTCCGGCTTCGTCTCCTATTAGTTGGGATACCGTGACTTTTAATCCTTGGAGTGCAGCTTGAGTCACTTTATTCCAAGTATCCGAATCCCTTTTTTCTTCAAGTTCTTCCGCTAGAATAAATCCGGAAACGGGATCCATCAAAATGAGGGTCATCTCATCCATGATGAAATTTTCATCAAGAGCCCCAGTGATATTTTTATGTGGCATATTCTGAGAAAGTCTCTCAGACTGTTCCCTACCAAACGCAATGATATTTTCATCGATTGTTTTGCCGGTTTTTTGTAGAGCGGCAACAGAAGTTCCCACAAACTTGCTGATTAGAGTCATTTCAAAAAACTCATGGAGATCCGGAATCCCACTATTTCCGTTTTGATGGAAGACTATAAAGACGGATACTACCATCTGATGTAGCCAGGCCTGGCCCGATGGTGATTCGAAAAAGTCTACTACCTTTGAATCGATTCTTTCTTTGAGTTCTTCCTTTCTGGATATCCAATGCTGAAGAGTAGTTCTGGGGATATCGTGTTTTTCAGAGAATTTTCTCTGCGATTGACCTTTTGCTTTATCAACGAGGTTAACCTGGGCCGCCCGGCTAACAATGCGGTACTTTTGAGGAGTTGTGGTAATGGGACCGGTAATATTTAGTTCAGCGGAATTAAATTCTTTTCTAGAGCTAATGTTCATGCTATTCTCTTTCTCAGACCTTGTTTTTTGTTGGGAAAACAGCTTTACATCAATGGTCGCGACCGTAATAAGTTTCCTGCCTACTTGGGGTTGCGATTGAACTGTAAGTTGTTTATAATGAATGAATTATAGCATAATTCAAGGTCTTTTTTCAATAAGAAAATACATCCAAAAACACTTTTGGGAGCGTTTTTTTATGAGCATGAGTAGCCATAAAATGGCTTACCGAAATTGTCGAAAATGATTTGAAATTCTTGAAGAACCTTGATCGAATCGTTTAGATAGGAGAGAGGATTAAGCGCTTGATGGGACAGTCAAAAGGGACCAGAAAACAAGCGGCTTAAGCTAGTCACTGGCCGAAATTAAAGCAATAGCCAAAAAGGATTAGGGTTATTGAAAAAATTGCAAACTTGAAAATAGAGAGTATTTTATGAATTTGAGGTTCTTCGTGTTTGAATTTATCATTAGTTATTTAAGCAAACTCCAAACGCCTTCTCTTAAAATTGAAGTTGTTCTTTTGTACTCATCTCTAATTACATTTAATACTTGCTTATTTAAAGCTAATTCTTCTGACGACTTATCTAGGAGTTGTAATATTGGATTTAAGTAAATTTCTCGAATTATTATAGCCACATCTTCTTCTGACCACTCAAAATCTTTATATTCTTCCTGTGCATTTATTAATAAAAGTGCTCTATGAATTGATTTCGTAATAGCTTCCTTTCCTCCAAATAAACCTCCTCCATAGATTAAACTACTAAGCGCTCGCTTTGCATCATCCTCTGTAACATGATATCCTTTTTTCGATTTGTCTATTAATTCAAGGGCTGGAGCACAAATACTTCCAGCCATCTTATTTAGTTTTAGTAAATGTTTAGTCATAGCTTGGGTTGCCTGATTTGCCGATGTTAAAGGTTGTATCCCAGAAATTTCGGATGTTTTAGGTTTGTCCTTGTTTTTTATTAAATCCCATACTTTTTCTATTAATGAAAACTTTTTTCTTTCATATTCTGATTTAATTATTTCAACGTCTGAAGGTGTTTTTTTGTAAAAAGTGGGTTCTTTCTTTAATTCTATTAGCATAGAATCAATGTATATAGATTGAATAATATTTTTAATATCTTCCCTAGACCATTCAGATTGTTGATAAGCAGAATCTTGATGATCCGGATGTTTTTTTACTTCTTCCAACCTACCTTTCATCTTTGTATAAATAGACTGTGCAAGCGGTTCCCATCCGTAATCAGTTCCGCTCATTAAGCTCTCAACGTCAGATCTTATGCTTTTTTGCGTAATAGCTATTTTATTCTTCCAATTCGAAATTGCATTTGTAGCTGGAGAGAGTAGTCGAGTCCGAATACTATCATAGTCTTTGTGAGTTAAAAATAGAGCAGCCATTCCATCTACAGGACTTTCATATCTAGCTACGTTACTGCTTTCTACTGCTTTTGCAAGGGCTTCGAGCTGTTGAGATGTTGCTAAAGACGTTGATTTAACAGAAGCCGTCTTAATGTTTTCTACTGCTTTTAAAAGGGCTTCGAGCTGTTGAGAGGTTGCTAAAGACGCTGATTTAACAGAAGTTGTTTTAATGCCTTCTACTGCTTTTACAAGGGCTTCGAGTTGCTGAGATGTTGCTAAAGACGCTGATTTAACAGAGGTTGTTTTAATGCCTTCTACTGCTTTTACAAGGGCTTCGAGTTG
>CAMDHO010000080.1 GCA_945898205.1 Chlamydia trachomatis
AATATCTTGAAGTTTTAGCGAAAATCAAAGAAAAAAACATTTCACAGGATCAAGCTGCTAAAGAACTTAACATTTCAGTTCGTCAAGTTTACAGGATTTACGAGAAATTTTTAAAGGAAGGGCCCAGCGGTTTTTTATCTAAAAAAAAGGGAAACCCAGCAACCATCAATTATCGAAAATTACAAAAGCAAGACTCTTAGAACTAGTTACTTGTGAAAAATACAAGGGATTTGGGCCTACATTTATGAATGAAAAGCTTTTAGAACTTCACACAATTGATGTTTCTATAGAAACGGCCAGGCAATTGATGATTAAATGCGGAGCCTGGGATCCTAACCCAACTTCAACGTTCCGCTCTATGAGAATAGACGTGAAGTTGCTACTATTCTGTAGTACAAATTGAAAAATTAGACGATTGTCTTAGTGGCTTTAAGGATCTGACTGGATAGGCCAAGAGCCTTGTAAATTTGAGGTTGATTTCCCTCTGCTTTGGTAGTGCTTCTATGATAAAGAGTCTTTCCTTCATACGTATTAGCTCTCATTGTTACACGTACTCGAGTGGACATCCAAGCTAGGATTGTTTTCCACTGAGATGGAATCCCTTTTTCTTTTAGTTGATAGATGCAGTTTTGAATTAAATGATAAGCAAGTACAGAAATGAATAAATGTCCATCTACGCGAGATTCTTTCTGGTGATAAACTGGACGCAGCCCTAAAGAGGACTTCATAAATCTAAAAGCATCCTCTACTCCTCTCAACCTATTGTAAAGAGACCAAAGTTCTTTTGCTTCCATTTCCAAGTTTGTTCGTAAAAAATAATGTCCGACTAACTTCACTTCCATTTTCTCCGGTATTTCATTCCAAGTGATGGAAAGGGCTGTTAACTTATCTTCAGAGGATTCCACTGTAACTTCATAACACCCTGAAATTTGTTTGTGTTTTTGCTTTAAACGACCTAGCCTTTCGAGGAATTTACTATACAACTTCTTGCCTTTAGGCTTAGCAAGTGCTATTTGAACGAGTTTCAAATCTGCTTCAAATCGATTTTTAAAGGCTGTTTTCATTTGAGACGCAACAGCTTCTTTTGCTTTAGATTCACAGTAAAGCCATCTTTCTTCGTTGTCATTACTTTTAATTAGGGCTGCCTTTACATTGTTTTGAAGATCTCCAACCGGAACTAATTCCCCTTCTAAGTCTAAAGAAGGAGCTTTCTGCCTGGCGGACACTAGATATTTATATCCATGATCTCTGAGCCATGTTAAGTTGTCTTCAGAGGAAATACCCGCATCTAATATGACAATTGGGTTAAATAAGTTGTCGAATTGGCCTAGGGATATTATCATGTCTTCTAATGTTTTTGGCTCCGAAGCATTTCCTGGAAGGATTTTTGTTCGATTAATAAATCCGTGCTCATTGACAGCTATGCCTAACGTTATTAAGGGGCAATCTCGTCGCTTTTCTTTAGAAATTCCATGAGCAGCCTTTGGATTGCCCTTGGCTTGACCCTCCATATATGTGTTTGTTAAATCGTATAGCGTAATGGTGTTTTGGTATCCATGGAATTTCTCTTCTGTGATTTCTAGATGTTTTTCTAGAATTTCTTTCTGCTGAAGTAAGGTGTCGCTAATCTCGTAGAGATTGTTAAGCGAGACATCTTTAAAGTTGTAATCAATTAATTCTCCAAGTCCACTGTGTTGAGTTAACCAAGAATGTGTAGCTCTTTCGCCTGTAGGAGCTACTGCTCTGGCGATAATCGTCCCAAGGCTTAGGGCGATTTCTTTTTTAGACAACCCTAGTTCTTTAAGTTTATTTGGCAATTCTAATTGATTAGCCATTTGCAGTAATAAATGTTCCGCGCCAACAGTTCTTGGTTCTGATTGTTCTATAGAAGTGAGATCTATAGTATTGAAATCGGCTTCAGATTTTGGGAGCTCTTGATCGTTATCAGGGTTGGAGAGGCGGTGAATGAGTTGAGCTGTATAATGCTGAGCTAAACGTTCAATTTCAGGAGGGTACCGGAAGAAACATTTTTGGCCGGTGAGAATTTCTTCAATTCTCTCGGCGAGCATTTTATGCTCACCTTCCAAGAGGTTTAAGTCGGCCCCCATATAGAGAAGAACTCTTTGTCTGGGCCCCCTCTCTGTTCTTACAGACTCAATAAGAGTATATGCAAAATAAGGCTTCTTAGTTCTTGGATCTGTTTTTTTACTTTTTTTAATATACATGCCGTATCTGTTTTTTACTTTTTTCAAATAAGGCGTGATTCTAGCAAACTTAAAATTTCGTTGCAATTAAAATAATTTTACATATAAAAATTCAGCCACTACAAATGCGTTTCCTCAAATTAAGTCGGCGGAAATTTTCATTTTTTAATTTAAGTTAATTGCAATATAATGAAATTTAATTTGTTTTAATTTTTTGAAAAAATTTTTAAAAAACGCTAAATCTAACTAAAAAATTGAACTTGGGCTAACAGAAAAAAGTGCCCCGCAGTAGATCAGCAACGAATAAGAAGATCTCGACTAGGAGAACTTCTTCAAATCGACGGATCTCCACATCATTGGTTCGAGGATAGAGGAGAGGCCTGTTGCTTGATTCTATTCATAGATGATGCTACAGGGCGGACATTTGGTAGATTTTTTAAAACAGAAACGTGTGTAGCTTACATGATTACACTTGCGGAGTATAGATTAAAATATGGTTGCCTTCCTAACTGTTTCTACAGTGACAAGCACGGAATTTTTAGAATCGATATGCCGAATTGCGTCAACAAAGAGCAGCTTACACAATTCGGAAGGATCTGTAAAGAGCTTGGAATAGGTCTAATTTGCGCCAATTCCCCGCAAGCGAAGGGAAGGGTGGCGAGAATGAATTCAACTCAACAGGATCGTTTAGTGAAAGAACTTAGACTAGTCAATGCCTGCACAATAGAAGATGGAAACAAGTTTTTAAAAACCTATTGAGATTCATTCAACGATAGGTTTAGCGTATCCCCAGTCAGCCCTAAAGACGCTCATCTAACAAATCTTACAGACTCCGAATTTTATAGAATTTTATGCTTTAAAGAGACTAGAACCGTTACAAAAAACCTTGAAATCCAATATAAAAACACAATTTATCAAATCGTTAATAGGACCTCTAAAGGGCTTTACAAGGCTAAAATTACCGTTCTAGAAAGTTTAAGCGGTGAAGTTTCATTTAAGTATAAAAACAAGAAACTGCAGCTTAAAAAGCTTTCAGAAATAACTTGTACAGGGGTAGAGACTAATTCTAAAGAAATCGATAAATTCTTAAAGAGACATAAAAGTAAGAGAAAGCTTTCTAATAGTCCATGGAGTAAAGGACAGAAA
>CAMDHO010000081.1 GCA_945898205.1 Chlamydia trachomatis
CTCCCCTTTTTAAAATGCCGTACTTTTGCCGGAGTACGTAATTTCCTTAAATCACCAAAGCTAGAATTTCATCAATCACAAGATGGATTCGTTTTGGAGTGTCGATTCCGTTAAATTTACGGCATCAATTAGAACTCTCCTTTTAAATATCTGAAAATCAACTGCTAGGATCGTCCGACCAATGGACTATACATCCAAAGCACGGGTAAAAGGACTTAAAATGGGTCATATTCGTCAAAGAGAATTAAAAAACAGAGGAACTCGCTACCAAGCAGAAGTTCGCCTCAAAGGTCATCCCACACTTACAGCCATGTTCGATCGAAAAACCGATGCCAAAGCATGGATTCAGAAGACACGGAAGCAGATATCCGCTGTGGCAGACATCAGCTCTACTCCGAAGGCAAACGTCATAGCTTCAAAGAAGCAGTAAAACGCTACCTTCAAGAAATCACAGATGTTAGGATTAAAATAAATCCATTTTTCATATAATTCTCATATAGCACCCTTACTCAAAGAAGGAATTCTGCTTAAAAAAAAATAGAAGCAAAATTCGATTTACCAAGTTTTGAATGGAAAATAAAAGATACCTATTGCTAGGCTGCCACTTCACTAAATCTTTATAGAGGCCGCCTTACCATATTACAGATTTATTTTTAATGCCTTACTTCTTCTTTTAATTACACCTGGACTTGCAGAACGTTCCCGAATAAGAGTCGCTCCTCCAACTAAACATTTGGAGCTGAATGCATGTACTGAGGTAAAGCATGAACACCCCGCAACCTATAACGAATTTCTTAAGTTACTAGAAGATTTAGAAAGTGATGAATTAGAAGGCAGATATGATCTAGATGAAATTAATCATTTCCTGATTTCTTTTGCAAGATCTGGCCTTCTTCCTAGCGATGATGCATATGAACTAGAACTTGACATAGCAGAACTTTTATCCTCTTATGACTATCCGGACTTTGCCTTTTGGAACGATAGTAATTATTCCATGGATCCTGCCCTATTGCAAAGACCTATGCAAATCATGCTTTGTAAAAACATCTTTTAAACAGGATGGCAAAAGACAAAGAAATTTGTAAAAAAGAACAAAAAGCCCATCATTATTATTGGAGCTATTAGTATAGCTGCGGCTGTGGCTGTTGGGGTAGCAGCAGCATCCGCTGCAGCCGCTGCCGGGGCCGCTGCATCCTCTGATCGCAGAAGTCAGCCTAAGAATAAAGCCAAAGGAACTAATCCAACACCAATTCCTTCAAATATGCTATCAGAAGATTCTTCTCTTATACAATCAACTCTCGATAATGAGATCTCTCAGTTTAAAGAAATTATTGACCAAAAGCAGTTTTTCAAGCCTAAAAATACGGATTTTCCTATAGAAGAAACAGGAAGAGTCTTGGGTCAAGCTTTTGCTCACCAAAGTTTGGATGTTTTGCAAAAGCAAGCTGCATCTAACCCTCAATTTTATAAAGAGCTAAGAGAAACAAGTCTCACTAAAACTTCGAGCTCGATTGAGATAACATTTTCTAAAGACAACTCTACATATTCTGTAAGAAATCCTGACTTAGGAGTTGAAGGGGATTTTCATCTACTAAGAGGAGATCGGGCTCTTGAGCTGCATTCTTACGATCAAGCGATCTATGACTTTTCTAAAGTCATAGAACAAAACCCTGGTCATCCAGATGCTTATTTAGACAGGGCCTTTGCCCATTTGTACAAAGGAAACTTTCAAGAGGCTCTATAAGATCATCAAGTTCATGTATCACATAAACCTCCCCCAAGCTCAGAGCTAATCGATTTTAGCCATGCTCTTGCCAAAGGAATTGGAAGCGGAGCCAAAGAATCCGGAGAAGGGTTAGTTGCTTTTGCCTGCGATGCGCTAATCCATCCTATTGATACAGCTCGAGAAATGTGGAGTGCTTCTAGCGCTTTTTCAGAACTTGTTCAAGAAAACGAATGGGAAACAATAGGAAAGGTCCTATCCACCGAACTGCATGAGCTTATTTCTAAATGGGGAAATCTTTCTATTAAGGAAAGAGGAGAGCTCTCAGGACATACGATAGGAAAGATGGGAACTGATCTGGTGCTACCTGCCGCCTCTGTAAAAGTTCTTGTGGCAGGATTTAAAGGGGCTAAAGAATTCTCAATAGCTTGTAAAACATTGAAAAATGCCGAAAAAACTTTAGCTTTGGAAGCCTTTGCTCAATCTACTGAAAAGCTAGAGGTTTTAACTTCTAGTGTTAATAGATTAGAGAACGTTATTATTCATACTGATAAACTAGCTGAAGCTGGAAAAGTAATGGATAGGGGCGGTTTAACTAGGGCTGGAAGAGGCTTGATGAAACATGGGTATAGGGAAGATTCTTTTTTTTCCAAAACCCACTGGAAATGTAACTCAAATAAATGCTCATGGCCAATAAATGCTAGAATTAATTTTAAATCATCCAGAAAGACGAATAATTACAGATTCAAAAAAAAGATTCGGCCCAATAATGGATATTGAAGTTCCTAACTTAGGAGGAGTCAGATTTTCTATAGATGGGGAAAATTTTATAGGGTTCTTAGAACCATAAGGAATTAATAATGCTTTCAGAAAAATTCAGTAGTACAATTGCTAGTCTTCCAGATAGAGAAGAGTTAGTTGCTGAAAATAACTGCTACACTTTAGTCCAAGTATAAGGTCTTATTGTGTAGTTCCATTCCGGATGAAATTCGTCCCCATGAATGCTCAAAGCGGAAAATGCATCATTACAAATTTCACGTCCAGATTCATATTCATTTTCATCTAATACAGCTTGTACTTGAAGACCTGTACTTGTTCGGGTATTGGAAATTAAGTTAACGACAGTTTCTCTCGTTAACAACGGCTGACCACGCCAATTTTTCGATATGTAACTAAAGAGCCGATGTTCTATCTTATTCCACTTACTTGTCCCCGGAGGGAAATGTCTTACATGTATTGAGATATTCAGCTCGTGTGACAGTCTTTGAAGCTCGTATTTCCATAATCTAACCCGATAGCCATTACTACCTCCCCAATCGGCTGTTATCAATAATTCTTTTGCGTTTTCATAAGACTGAGTTCCCATTGTATACCACCATGTACGAATTGAATGAACGGCAAACTCTGCAGTATCGCTACTAATCCCAACGGACACCCATCCTTCATTTTTCCCTATGTCATAAATTCCATAGGGAGCTACTTTTCCTAATCGTTTATCAAT